>JAJQHS010000089.1 GCA_021199635.1 Bacillota bacterium | reverse complement strand
AATGGCTGCGCACCACGGGCACCCGCACGCAGGTGCAGCTGACCTTCAGCTCCGGCAAGTGCATAATTTTGCGGCCCTCGTTCTGCATCTTCATCTCCTCGCTGGTGTAGCCCAGGTACTGCTCCCCGCCGATCTGGGGAATCAGGTTGTAGGCAATCTGGTGGGAGAATACCTTCGGCTGCACGGCCTCCCCCCTGCCCAGTGCCGCCACCTCCTCCATCAGCTCCACCGGGCCGCCGGCGCCTGCGCCGGACACCGCCTGATAGGTGGAAGCGGTCATAGTGCGGATGGGGGCAATGGCGTTCAGCGCGTTCACCGCGGTGACGGTGATGATGGTGGAGCAGTTGGGATTGGCGAGAATGCCGCTGTGCCCCGCCACGTCCTGAGGATTCACCTCCGGGACGATCAGCGGGACGGTGCTGTCCAGCCGGAACGCGGAAGAATTGTCCACAAACACCGCACCAGCCTTGCCGATGGCGGGAGCAAACTGCTTGGCGATCTCGTTCTCGGACGCGCCCAGCACAATATCCACCCCGGCGAAGGCGCTGTCCTCCGCCTCCCGGATGGCGATCTCCTCCCCGCGGAAGCGGATGGTCTTCCCGGCGCTGCGGCGGCTGGCCAGCGGGATCAGCTGCGCCACAGGGAAATTCCGCTCCTGCAAAACCTTGATCATTTCCTGCCCCACAGCGCCGGTAGCGCCCAGGACAGCAACGGTTACGTTCTTCATATAATGCCTCCGATTTCAGGAAAAATTCAATAGAAAGAGGGTCGATGGTTTACATAACAAAACTGTTGTACAGCACCCGGATGGCAGCCTTGAAATCCCGGTTATCCACGCCGAAGATGATGTTCAGCTCATCCGGCCCCTGGTTGATCATGCGGATGTTGATGTCCGCTTCGCCCAGAGCGGCGAAAATCTGGCCGGAGATGCCGGGGCGGAAGGCCATCTTCCGTCCTACCGCCGCCACGACGGCGATCTGGTCGTGGACGTCCAGGGTGTCCGGCTCCACCTCCTGCTGGATCTCGCCCAGGATGGCATACAGGTGCGGCGCCACTGCCTCCGTGGGCATGACCACAGACACATTGTCGATGCCGTTGGGCACATAATCCACGCTGATCTCATGGCGCTCCAGCACGGAAAGCACTTTCCGCAGCACGCCCACCTGGTTGCTCATACCCCGCTTGCTCAGGGAGATGATGGTAAAATCCTTCTTGCCGGTGATGCCGGTGATAAAGCGTTTGGGGTCAGAATCCTGGTCAAAGCGCTCCTTGATCATGGTGCCCACGTCATCCGGGGCGTTGGTATTGCGGATATTCACGGGGATGCCCTTCTCCCGCACGGGGAAGATGGTCCCCTCATGCAGCACCTGCGCGCCGGAGTAGCTCAGCTCCCGCAGCTCGTCATAGGTCACCTCGGGGATGGGCTGGGGATCGTCCACGATCCTGGGGTCGGCCATCAGGATGCCGGAGACATCCGTCCAATTCTCGTATACATCCGCATTCAGTGCTGCGGCGGCCAGCGCGCCGGTAATGTCGCTGCCGCCCCGGGAGAAGGTGCGGATGTGCCCGTCGGGCATCAGGCCGTAGAAGCCGGGGATCACCGCGCCGGGGCACTGCACCACCAGGTCGCGCAGCGCCTCATAGGAGGTTTCCTGGTCCACCGTGCCGTCCAGCCGGAATTTCACCCAGTCCACCGCGTCAATGAAGCGGAACCCCAGGTATGCCGCCATCAGCCTGGCAGAAAAATATTCTCCCCGGCTGACCAGCTCATCCTGCGTCACGGCCCCCTCGTCCAGCCGCTGCTTCAGGGCGGCAAACTCCGTTTCCAGGTCCAGCCGGATCCCCAGCGCGTCCCGGATCTGCAGATAGCGGGAGGTGACCATTTCAAAAACCCCGGTGCAGTCCACGCCGTACTGGGTGTGGGCATAGCAAAGGTACAGAAGGTCGGTGATCTTGTGGTCGTTCCGGTCCCGCTTGCCCGCGGCGGACACCACCACGATCCGGCGGGTGGGATCACTGCGCAGAATGTCCCGCACCTTTTTATATTGTGCGGCGTCCGCCATGGACGAGCCGCCGAATTTCGTAACCTTCAACATGGTTGTTCTGTTCCTTCTTTCCAAAAGGGATGCTCAGCGCCGGTTGGGCAGCGCGGCGAGGAAACCGTCCGGATGGGCGGCCAGCCACGCATGCGCCTCCGCCACGGTGATGGGCGGCGTGATCACAGCACTGCCCCAGCGCTCCGCCGCGGCCTGCGTGTATTCACCCCGGATATAGTAGCACAGCTTTTCCTGATTGACAATCGGAACTTTTTCTCCGTAGGGGCTGTAAAAGCCGCCGCCGTTCATCAGGTCCACGCAGTCCTGCACCACATTATATGCGGTGGGATAGCGGCCTGCGCCCTGCCCGAAAAAGCTCTGCCGCCCGGAAACGTTCCCCTCCAGGGCGATCAGATTGTAGTTGGACGGGACGTGCGCCTCCAGCGCCTCCTGCGTAAACAGCGTGGGCTGCACATAGGCGCTGAATACGCCGCCCTGGTGCTTCCCCGTGGATACCAGCTTGCACGTCAGCCCTCTGGCCCGGAACGCATCCACATCCTCCTTGCGGATGTTCCGGATCCCGGCGGCGGGGATATCGGAGATCGTCAGGCTGACGCCGAAGGCCACGTTTGCGGAAACGATCAGCTTGTGCCAGGTGTCGATGCCGTCCACATCCGTGGAGGGGTCCGCCTCCGCATAGCCCAGGCTCTGCGCCTGCGCCAGCGCCTCATCATAGCCGAGCCCCAGGCGGGTCATGGCGTCCAGGATATAGTTGCAGGTGCCGTTCATGATCCCGCCCACGTAGCGCACGGTTTCGATCCTGCGCACCCGCTCCAGCTCGGACAGCCAGCCGATGCCGCCGCCTACGGAGGCGGTGCAGCGAAGACGCACGCCGCAGGCCTGGGACAGCGGCAGCAGCGTATCATAGAAGCAGGCCACCAGCGCCTTATTGGCCGTGACCACATTTTTCCCGGCGTGCATCGCGGCCTGGACATATTCCAGCGCCGGGTGCAGCCCGCCGATGGCCTCCACCACGGTGTCGATGGTGGGGTCATTCACAATATCCTGAAAGTCATGGGTGACCGTTACGCCGGGGATGGTGCGCGCGCGGCGGCAGCACACCGCCACGACCTGAATATCCTCCCGATCCCGGGTCAGCTCATATACGCCCTGGCCGACTGTGCCGAACCCAAGCAGACCGATTTTCATTGTCAATTTCCTCCGATTCCCATGATAAGATGGAAAATACTTGCTTTTTTCAGGAATACAGTATATCATAAAGCCGGTGAAAATACAAATATTTTCGGGAAAAAGTTCATCTTTTGTGCATCGCGCAAAGAAAACGCCTTTTCCCACAGGAGGAAGTTATGCAATATCATTCCACACGAGGGCGCGCCCCGGCGGTGGACAGTGCCCAGGCGGTGCTGGACGGCTTGGCGCCCGACGGCGGGCTGTACCTGCCGGAGACCATGCCGGTGCTGGACTGGCAGGCCTGCGTCCGCTCCCAGCCGCTGGAAATGGCGGAGCAGATCCTTTCCGCGTTCCTGCCGGACATCCCGGACATGGGGGAGCTGGTCCGCCGCGCCTACCAGGGCAAATTCGAGGCAGAGGCACTGACGCCTACGGTTCCCGTGGGGGATTTCACGGTGCTGGAGCTGTTCCGGGGCCCGACCTCCGCATTCAAGGATGTGGCGCTGTCCATGCTCCCCCAGCTGATGACCGCCGCCCGGCGCGTCAAAGGGCTGCGCCAGCCCCTGCTGATCCTGACCGCCACCTCCGGCGACACCGGCAAGGCCGCGCTGGAGGGCTTCCGGGACGTGCCCGGGACGCATGTGTGCGTCTTCTACCCGGATGGCGGCGTATCCCAGGTGCAGCGGCGGCAGATGGTCAGCCAGCAGGGGCAGAATGTGACGGTCTGCGCCGTGCGTGGGAATTTTGACGATGCCCAGACCGGCGTGAAGGAAATCTTCTCCGCCTGCCAGGGGCGGGCGCTCCCCTTCCGGCTGTCCAGCGCCAATTCCATCAATATCGGCAGGCTGGTCCCTCAGATCACCTATTATTTCAAGGCGTACCGGGACCTGCTGGACAGCGGGCGCATCCGGATGGGCGACACGGTAAATTTCTCTGTCCCCACAGGCAATTTTGGCGACATTCTGGCGGGATTCCTGGCAAAGCAGCTGTCCCTGCCGGTGGGCAGGCTGATCTGCGCGTCCAATGCCAACCATGTGCTCACCGATCTGATCCGCACCGGCGTGTATGACCGCCGCCGCCCGCTGCATAAAACGGCATCGCCCTCCATGGACATTCTGGTGTCCTCCAATCTGGAGCGGCTGCTGTTCCTGCTCAGCGGGGAGCCGGCGCCGGTGGCCGGATGGATGGCGCAGCTGAGCCAGGATGGATGCTACACCCTGCCCCAGCCGCTGCTGGCACAGGTGCAGGCCCATTTCTGGGCGGACTGGTGCAACGATGCCCAGGGTGCGGAGGTCATTGGCCGTGTGTGGCGGCAGTACGGCTACCTGTGCGACACTCACACCGCAGCCGGATGGTTCGCCGCGGAGAATTATGTTAATCAAACCGGCGACACCCGTCCCATGGTGGTGCTGTCCACCGCCTCCCCCTATAAATTCCCGGGCGCGGTGCTGTCCGCCATCGGCGGAGGCGTCCAGGGAGATGAATTCTCCCAGATGGCGCTGCTGGAGACGCTCACCGGTGTAAACATCCCCAAAAATCTTGCCGGGCTGCGGGAAATGCCCCAGCGGCACACCGGTGTTATCGCCAGGGACGAAATGCTGGAGTTTGTGCTTGCCCTGTGCGGCAGCGGGAAGGAGGAAACTTTATGAAGCAGGTGACCATCCGCGTTCCTGCCACTACGGCCAACCTGGGCCCCGGATTTGACGCCTTCGGCTGTGCGCTGAGCCTGTATACCGATGTGACCTTTGAGGAAACCGACTCTGGGCTGGAGATCACCGGCTGCGACGAGAGCTTCACCGGGCCGGACAACCTGGCCTACACTGCCTACTGCGCTGTGCTTTCGTCCCTCAGTGAGGAGATCCGCGGCGTAAAAATCCACATCCGCACCCAGATCCCCATTTGCCGGGGGCTTGGCTCCTCGGCCGCGCTGCTGGTGGCCGGGGCCATGGGCGCCAATGTGCTGCGGGGACGCAAGCTGTCCACGCAGGGTCTGCTAAACATCACCAACGCCATGGAGGGGCACCCGGACAATCTGGCTCCCGCGTTCTTCGGCGGGCTGACCGCCTCCATGGTGGATAACGGATTGCCGGTCACTGTGAATTTCCCCCTGCATCCGGGCTGGGAATTCCTGGCGCTGGTGCCGGATTTTGACCTGCCCACACCCCTGGCCAGGAGCGTCCTGCCCACGGAGTATGACCGGGCAGACGCAGTGTACAACATTTCCCACGGTGCAATGGTGCTGAAGGCACTGGAGCTGGGGGACGAGAAGCTGCTGCGCAGCGCCATGCAGGACCGCATCCACCAGCCCTACCGGAAGGGGATGATCGCGGATTACGACCAGATCCAGGGATTGATCCGCACCACCGGCGCGGCCTTCTGCCTCAGCGGCGCAGGGCCCACCCTGCTGTGCATCACCCGCAATCCCGGCCTGCAGGAGAAGCTGGCAGGGAAGCTGGGGCTCATCACCCAGGCGCATTGGGATATGCTCCCGCTGCACGTGGAATTCCAGGGCGCACGGGTGCTTTCCGAGCAGGCTTGACCCCCGGTCCCCATAGATAAACAGGGAGGGCAAAATGCCCTCCCTGTTGCGTTGATGTCTTCTATGATAATGTATCCGTCAAAGCACCTTGGACAGGAACTCCTTCAGCCGGGGGTGCTGGGGCGCGTCAAAAATCTGCTGCGAGCTCCCCTGCTCCACGATCTTGCCTCCGTCCATGAACAGCACACGGCTGGCCACCTCCCGGGCAAAGCCCATCTCGTGGGTGACCACCACCATGGTCATGCCGTCCTCAGCCAGCTCCCGCATCACGTTCAGCACCTCGCCCACCATCTCCGGGTCCAGTGCGGAGGTCGGCTCGTCGAAGAGCATCACCTTCGGGTTCATGGCCATGGCGCGGACAATGGCGATCCGCTGCTTCTGCCCGCCGGAGAGCTGATTGGGGTAGGCATCCGCCTTCTCCTGGAGCCCGACCCGCTGCAGCAGCTGCATGGCCTTCTCATCCGCTTCCGCCTGGGTCATCAGCCCGGTGCGGACCGGAGCCAGGGTGATATTCTTCTTGACCGTCATGTTGGGGAACAGGTTAAAATGCTGGAAGACCATGCCCATCTGGCGGCGGATGGGATCCACCTTCACCTTGGGGTCCGTGATCTCCATGCCGTCGAAGGTGACTGTGCCGGAGGTGGGCGTTTCCATCAGGTTCAGGCACCGCAGGAAGGTGGATTTGCCCGAGCCGGACGGTCCCAGGATGACCACCTTCTCCCCGGGATAGATATGCTCGGAAATATCGTCCAGAACCAGCTGCTTCCCGAAGGATTTGGATAAATGCTTAATGTCGATCACTTTGACGCAGCCTCCTTTCCAGAATGCCCACAAGGTAGCTGAAAATCATCACCATCACCAGATACATCAGTGCCACGCCGATCAGGGGGAACATCTGCTCATATGTGCGCCCGTAAATCGCCTGGGCGGCGTACAGCAGCTCCTTGCCGCCGATCACGGTGATCAATGAGGTGTCCTTCAGCAGTGTGATGAACTCGTTGCCCAGCGCGGGGAGGATAGTCTTGAACGCCTGGGGGATCACGATGAAGCGCATGGTATCCACATAATTCAGCCCCAGGGAGCGCCCTGCCTCCATCTGCCCGGGGTCCAGCGCCATCAGCCCGCCCCGGATGATCTCCGCCACGTATGCGCCGGAGTTGATGCCCAGCGCCAGCGCGCCGATCAGCGTCTCATTCCGGCTCATGGTGAAGATCACGAAGTACATGATCAGCAGCTGCACCATCATAGGCGTGCCGCGGATCACCGTGACGTAAATCTTGCACAGTCCATTCAGGAACCCCAGGACGGGGTTGTGCTTGCCCGCGCGCTGCTGATCGTGGGCGGTACGCACCACCGCCACCAGAACGCCCAGCACAACGCCCACGGCCAGCGCCATGGCGGTGAGCATCAGCGTGGAACCCATACCGGACAAATACTGCTGCCAGCGGTCGTTTTTCAAAAACGCCTCATAAAATTTTACATAGAATCCCTGCCAGGTGGAAACGTCCTCCCCGGCCAGGATCGCATTTTTCCAAAGCTCGTATGCCTCTGTCATACGCTGCCGCTCCTTTCCTTACCGGTGAAAAAGGGAGGCGCTCGCCTCCCCTTTCCCTATCACTCGGCGGTGATGTACGAATCGATGATGGACTGCACGGTGCCATCCTCGATCAGCTCCTGAAGCGCCCCGTTGATCGCGTCCAGCAGCTCGGTGTTGCCCTTGGCCACGCCGATGGAGTAGGATTCCTCCACCCAGTTGCCCTCCAGGATGGTCAGTCCGGAGTTGGCGGCAACATACTCCTGGGCAGGAGCGCTGTCGATGATGACGGCGTCGATCTGGTCGTTCAGCAGCGCCTGGATCGCGGTGGCGCCATTGTCATAGGCCTTGACATGGTCCTCGCCGTAGCCGCCGTTCTCTACGGAGTCGGAGGCGTAGATGTAGCCGGTGGTGCCCCGCTGGGTGCCGATGGTCATTTCGCCCAGGTTATCCATGGTCACATCGGAGCCTTCCTTGACGATGACCACCTGGATGCCGGTGGCGTAGCTGTCGGTGAAGTCCATGACCAGCTGGCGGTCTTCGGTGACGGAAACGCCCGCCATGACGATGTCGCTCTTTCCGGTCTGAACAGCCAGCAGGGCGGAGTCAAAGTCCATGTCGTCAATTTCCAGGGTCAGCCCCAGCTTGTCGGCGATGGCCTGGGCGATCTCCACATCGATTCCGGCGAAGCCGCCGTCGTCAGTGGTGTATTCATAGGGCGGGAACTCGGCATTGGTGGACATGATCAGCTTGCCTTCCTCGATGGTGCTGTATGTACCGCTGTCGGTTCCGCTGCACCCAGCAAGCATTCCCATCAGAAGCAGTGCACTGACGCAGAGCGCAATCCATTTTTTCATTTTTCTCAATCTCCTTTTTAATTACCGCTTGGGGTGAATGACTGAATTATAACGCGGATGTTATTCACCGTCAACCCGGAAATATTCACAATATACAGGAAATATTCATGGATTTTTCCTTAAATATTCCACAAAAATCAGTAAAAACAGTGGATAGGTGGATATTTATACTGTATAAATTGATATTTCCCGCGCCTGCCGGGCCGTCCCGCCGGAAAATTAATTCTTGCAATTTCCGCTGGGGTGTACTATACTGTATCCATCTGCCGGTGTGATGGAATGGTAGACGTAGTGGACTCAAAATCCACCGCTGGCGACAGCGTACCGGTTCGAGTCCGGTCACCGGCACCATATCGAGTGTTCATAACGGATTTGCCGTTGTGGGCACTCGATTTTTTTGTTTTTATTATATGGGAGCAGGCGCGCGCCTGCTCCTTTCCATTTCGGTTTCATGCAGTGGATTCCTTTGAATACAAACAAATGGTTGACTTTCTGAAATCATTATGGTACAATCCTCTCACCGTAACGTATCCATTCACCAGGAAGTAAGAGGTGGCGACCATGGAGAAATCAGATGCTATGAAAACCAGCAATATTCGCGGAGTTGTTCGCTTGCTTCCCAGGCATTTGGGACAGGATTTATGTTTTGCTCTGCTTTGCTGCCTGACGGCGGCGCTGACGATTCTCGAACCAATCGTTCTGGCGCAGCTGATCGATTCCGCGGCAAGCCAGCTCGGGGGTGTACAGTATCGCCTGGCTGCAGCAGCAATCGTCGTTTTCGAGGGCTACATAGGATGCAACTAGGATGATTAAAATCATGCGTATTATACGTGGGCCGAAAAAGTTGAAAATGCGGATTTTTTGTGGTATTATGTAACAAGCGGGCAGCGACAGCCCGGCACAGTTCGCATTATTTTCGGATATGGCACCAGAAGGAGGAGCGTACCTATGTATTCAACAGAAAATTTCAATCAAAGCACCTTCAAGCCGGCATATTTTGAGGCTACAGGTGTGCTGCCCTTGCATGGCAAGGACATCCCCTACCGCACCGTGGCGGAGGATACCGCCTTCTATGACCCGACGGGGAAGGCCATTGCCACCATTTTCTCCTATTCTTATTTCCGCACAGATGTGGAGGACACCGCGTCCCGCCCGGTGCTGTTCTGCTATAACGGCGGGCCGGGAGGCTGCTCCATGTACGTGCATGCCGGTTTCCTCGGCGCCAAGCGGATCTGCTACGGCGAGCCGAACCGCCCCGACGCGCTGCCGCCCTACCAGGTCATCGACAATCCGGACTGCTTGCTGGATATTGCGGACCTGGTTATGATCGACCCTGTCGGCACCGGTTACGGCCTGCTGATCGACGATGCCTGCGCCAACCAGTTCTTCGGGATCGAGGAGGATGCCGAGGCGCTCCTGTACTTCATTGAGAAGTGGCTCCACAAGCACAACCGCTGGTTAAGCCCCAAGTATCTGGTCGGGGAAAGCTACGGCTGCACCAGAAACGCGGTCGCGGCGGGTATGGCCTCGGGGCGGAGCGCGCACCGGAGCTTCAATATCGCCTTTGACGGGATCGTGAACATTGGCAACACCATCACCGTTGGGAAATACTTTAACCGGGAGATCCCGGTGGAGCCCGCGGTGCTGGCATTCCCGACCTATGCGGCGATCAACTGGTACCACAATCATCCCTCCCAGCAGACCCTGGAGGAATTCACCCAGGAGGCGAAGCACTTCGCGGATACAGAGTACATGCTGGCCCTCTACCGGGATGAGAGCATGACGCAGAGCGAGAAGGACGCTGTGATCGACAGGATCCACTATTACACCGGCGCTTCCATCGAGTATATCCGGAGCCACGATATGCGCTTTGACGACCCGAGCTATCGCAGCGATGTGATCAAGGACAAAGGGGAGGCCGTCGCGCGCTTCGATGCCCGCATTACCCGCCCGGTATACACCCCTGAGCAGGTGGAGCTGACAGCCGGCATGCGGGATGACGCCTCCTCCGACCGTTACGGCGCTTATTATCGGGCGGCCGTCAACGGTGTGATCTACCCGTCTATGAATATCACGCTCGACCGCACCTATGTCACCAGCTATGGCATGTGGAACCCGGAGTCCAAGAAAAGCAAATGGAACAACGAGGCGCCCCTGGGGACCACCGGCGAGCAGCTGCGCTCTGCCATGTACAAGACCCCCGGGATGCGGGTGTTCTTTGCCAACGGGTGGTTTGATATGGCAACGTATACCGGGATCGTGTACTACACCCTGGACCATGCCGGTCTGCCGAAGGACCGGATCGCCTTTAAGCGCTACGCCTCCGGCCACATGATTTACATTGGCGAGGATAACTGCAAGGAGCTATGCGGCGACATCCGCTCCTTCATCACCGGCGGTATGCCCGAAAACGGCTGAGCCCGCCGCCCTCCCACGAGAAGCAGCCCTGAATGTGTGTTCGGGGCTGCTTTTCAGCGCCCTGTTCCCGCAACATCCTGCTCCGGGAACTGCGGACGATCAAGCAGCCCTGCGAGATCGAGGCACTGCGCAAGGCGGAGCAAATCACCGGAGAGAGCATCCGCGCCATGATGAAGCTCTCCCGCCCGGGACTATACGAATATCAATATAAAGCGGCCTTTGACCATGCTCTGGGGCAGCACGGTCCGTCCGTGCATGGGTTCCCGCCGATCATTTCCGCGGGGAGAAGCAATTTCTGCGTCCACTACTACAGCTAAACCGGCCAGGCGCAGGACGGGGACATGATCCTGTGCATGGCTGTTGTGCGCTCCGCCCCTTCTGAGGCCGCCGTCTGAGAGGAGCGCGTTTTCCGGCCTCTGGAGTATGCCCTCCGATCCCAAGTGACCGTTCCCAATGGAAAGTTATGTAAACAAAGCCTGCAATGCAGCGAAAAGCCACCGTCTCAACATGAAAACGGTGGCTTTTTATAGTCCGCACCAGCGTGGCGGGACTTTGGATCATCCTGCTTGCTGGCTGGCGCGCACCCGGGCGTCGATCCAGGCAAACAGTTCATCCAGGTCATAGTCCCCGCAGTGGGGCAGCCCCCACGGCAGGGCAAAATCCACATCCAGCCCCCGGTTTTCCAGCATCGTCGCAAGGATCACGGGAATCGCCAGGGACGTGTCCCGGTCAAAAGCGCCGTGCCGGATACGCCAATGGGACGCAAGAGTGCGATCCTCGGAGAACAGGGTCGGATTCAGCATCCGGATCACGTCCATCTCCGCCATCTGGCCGCCGCGCTCGCTGCGGCTGACAGAAAAATCCGTGAAATGCCTGGCGGCAATGGACGCCGTGCCGAATTCCTCGTTTTCCGGGCTGCTCAGGTCCAGCGCGTCGAAGGCCGGTGCGGACTTCATGCGCGTGAGCTTGGTCACATATCCGTCCCAGTCGATGGCGGTCACCTTTCCGTTCCGGATGGTGAGGTACTCCTGGCGCTGTATTTCGCTGCCCGGGACCTGGAGCGCGGCGAGCTGCTCCGCCGTGTGGTGGGTATCCAGCTCCGCCTGAGCGGCACGCATGACGTGCGCCTGCACCGCATCCAGGAAGCGCCCGGTCCCATCCGCGTCCAGGGTAAGGGGCGTGCCGTCCCGGTCCCGCAGGCCCAGGCTGTTCAGATAGGGCGGGAACAGCGCCTTCAGCTCTGCGGACAGGTGCTGCTGCTTCTCAGTCATCTCTTTGGCGGATAGCTCCGGTACAATTCCATGGTCGGTCATCCGGAGCTGCATCCGGAAATATTCGTTATGCCCGTGGAACATCCATTCATAGGCGGCGTCCGCGTTCTCCAGGTTGTGGATGGGACAATAGCAGTTTGCCGCGAAGATATCGTCCCGCTCCTGGGCGGCGCCGATCTCCTCCAGGTAAGGCGCGTAGGCAGGGCAGTTGCCGGTGGAGCCAGCCAGGGCAGAGAGTGCGCCGCCTGCGCTGGTGCCGCTGGTGATGATATGGTCGGTGCTGCCAGGGATCCGCGCGCGGTTGTGGCGGAGGTAGCGGATGGCGGCTTTCATATCCACGATCAGAGCAGGGGCGCGGCCCACCAGCGATCCGTCCGCCGGGCCCGGCTCCCCGGCGCTCTGACCGGTCGTTCTGCCGCGGATCCCCGGGCAGGCCACTACATAGCCGTGCTGCAGGGCGCGGAAAGCGGCATTCGGCTGGCCGGAGCGATCCGCGCCTGGGGTGCCCGCCGGGCCCTCCATATAGCCGCCGACGGTGTTGGGCATGAAGATCGGCGCGCTGTGCAGTGTGTAGCCGTTCCAGGAGGCGCCGGCGTAATACTCCTCGGGGACGAACAGGTTCAGCACCTGCACTGCGGATTTTGGCCGGGTGCAATAGGGGATCCCCTCAAATGCGCGATAGGTCACGCGGGCGGTGCCCACGGCGCACGTCCGCACGGTGAAGCAATCCGGTAAAAATTCCAGCTCATTTGGCATGACAAAAACCCCTTTCCTGTAGGATATGGCGGTGGATTCATCCCTGGCCGGGAAGCGTAATGATTCCATCACAGATTTCCAGCAGCTCCGTATCGTTGGCGGAGATAATTATATCTCTGCGCTATAATGCCCATGGCGATCAGGTCCTTTTGTTAGATTCGGAGTTGTCGTGACTTTATTCTAACAAACGCAATCACTTTTTTCTATCCCCAGTCTCACACCTATCGTAATACTGCAAGTGTAAGCATTTCAAAAAGGCCGGAGCATGCGCAGGTCAGCGCAGCATTGTCCCAAAATGAAAAAATAACCTTTGTAAAAGTTAGAAAAACCACCGATTTCAGCGTGAAAACGGTGGTTTTTATGGTTGCGGAGGCAGGACTCGAACCTACGACCTCCGGGTTATGAGCCCGACGAGCTTCCAACTGCTCTACTCCGCGATATTTTGCCGCACTCCTTAAGTGCCAGGACATTATAGCATGGCAGGGACGATTTGTCAACACTTTTTTTCAGCCGCCCCCGGAGCGGCACCGCTCCGGGGGGCTGCCGGCTTAGAATGCGCATTTTTCCGCAATATATGCCTTCAATTCACAAATCGGGATGCGCACCTGCTCCATGGTGTCCCGGTCCCGGACAGTGACGCAGTCGTCCGCCGGGGTGTTCTCGTCCCCCACGGTCTGGAAGTCCACGGTGACACAAAGCGGCGTGCCAATCTCATCCTCCCGGCGGTAACGCTTGCCGATGGAGCCGGCATCATCGAAATCCACCATGAAATCCTTTTGCAGCATATGGTAGATCTCCTCCGCCTTGGGGCTTAGCTTCTTGCTCAGGGGCAGCACAGCCGCCTTGAAAGGCGCCAGCGCCGGGTGCAGGTGCAGCACCGTGCGGATATCCGGGTTGCCCTTCTTATCCGTGCCCACCACTTCCTCATCGTATGCTTCGCACAGGAACGCCAGCGCCACCCGGTCGCAGCCCAGGCTCGGCTCGATGACGTAGGGGATGTAATGCTCCCCCTTTTCCTGGTCATAATACTCCAGAGACTTGCCGGAGGCCTGCTGATGCCGCCCCAGGTCGTAATCCGTCCGGTCCGCAATGCCCCAAAGCTCGCCCCAGCCGGAGCCGAAGGGGAACTGGTACTCGATATCCGTGGTCGCCCGGGAGTAGAACGCCAGCTCCGCGCTCTCATGGTCCCGCAGGCGCAGAGATTCCTCGTGGATTCCCAGGGAGATCAGCCAATTTTTGCAGAAATCCTTCCAATAGGCGAACCACTCCAGATCCGTCCCCGGCTGGCAGAAGAATTCGCACTCCATCTGCTCAAATTCCCGGGTGCGGAAGGTGAAGTTGCCTGGCGTGATTTCGTTGCGGAACGCCTTGCCTATCTGGCACACGCCGAAGGGCAGCTTTTTCCGGGTAGTGCGCTGGATATTGGCGAAGTTGACGAAGATGCCCTGCGCCGTTTCCGGGCGGAGGTAGACCGTGGATGCGGTGTCCTCCGTGACGCCGATCTGGGTCTTGAACATCAGGTTGAATTTCCGGATGGGGGTGAAATTGTGCTTGCCGCAGGTGGGGCAGACCACATCCGCATGCCCGGCGATGAAGTCGTCCATCTCGTCAAAGCTCATCGCGTCCGCGTTGACCCCTGCGCCGGAGGGCGCAGCCTCGATCAGTTTGTCCGCCCGCTGCCGGGAACCGCAGCCCTTGCAGTCCACCAGCGGGTCGGAGAAATTGCCCACATGGCCGGTAGTAACCCAGGTGGTGGGGTTCATCAGGATCGCGGCGTCCAGCCCCACATTGTAGGGGGACTCCTGGACGAATTTCTTCATCCATGCCTTTTTCACATTATTCTTAAATTCCACGCCCAGCGGGCCATAGTCCCACGCATTGGCCAGGCCTCCGTAAATTTCGGAGCCAGCGTAGACAAATCCCCGGTTCTTGCACAGGGTAACGATCATATCCAATGTTTTTTCGCTGTTTTTCATGGATAATCCCTCCAAATGATGATACAGTCACTGTATTATACAGGGGTTTCGCCGGGAAATCAAGTATTTTATTCCTCCCCGGTCAGCCCGGGGCCCAGATCCTCCGCCATCATGCGGTGCACCTGCTGGGAGATGGCGACGGTGGTCTGCCCCTCCATAGCGCTGACTGGCAGGACCCCCACCAGGTGCAGATGCACATCCGTGGGGCGCAGGTGCCGCAGATTGGGGATGACCGCCTTGGTATTGCGCACCGTACACACCACAATGGGCACCTTTGCTTTCTGTGCGATTTTGAACACGCCGCTGCGGAAATGGTGGAGCAGGCCGTCGGTGCTGCAATATCCCTCCGGGAACACGGCGATGGAGGCCTTGTCTTCCTTCAGTATTTCGGCACATTTCCGGATGACCAGCAGCGCCTGCCGGTCGTCGTCCCGGTTCAGCATCTGGCACTGGAGCTTGTGCATAAGCTTGCCCACAACGAACATATCCCGGTTCTCCTGCTTGGAGACGAACGCCAGCTGACTATCGGCAAAAACATCCAGCAGCAGCACCGGGTCCACATCGTTCAGGTGGTTGCACACCAGAAGAAAGCGCCCCTGGCTGGGCAGCTGCTCCAGCCCCTGGGTATGGACGCGGACCCGGGCGAATTTGACGAGGAAACGGACGTACACCCGCGTGATCTTCCGGTAAGCCCGGGAATCCGCCTCCTGCGGCTTCTCCAGGTCCACGACCCGGCAGGCTGCGACCAGAAACAAAAATGCCGCCAGCGCCAGCACGAGATAGCTCCCTACGAACCCCGCCGGCAGCATCCACAGCCAGGCCAGGCTTCCGAAGCCGCCCGCCCCGGCGCAGATCGCCACGCTGATCGCCGCAGACAGTAAAATAATTCCCCAAAACAGCATAATACGCCTCCCAGCGTTCAAATTTTCTGTAAAAAACGCCATGCCATTATTGTAACGCTTATGGAAATCAGATGCAAGAATAAATTGTGTTTTTTCGGTTGGGGCTAGAAATTATGGCGCCGGCCTGCTATAATAGAGGAAAAACAGAAGCGCCGGGAGGGAGCGCAATGAAAAAGCGAATCTGGGAACTGGATGCCTTCCGGGGAATCTGCATTCTGGGAATGGTAGCCGTCCATTTTGTCTATGATCTGGTGGAGCTTTACGGGATCTGGGCGTGGGAATACCCTGCCTGGTTTTCTCTGGTGCAGCATTGGGGCGGCGTGCTCTTCCTGCTGCTCAGCGGCATTTGCGTGACCCTTGGCTCCCAAAGCGTGCGCCGGGGGCTGATCGTGTTCGCCTGCGGGCTGGTCGTCAGCGCCGTCACGGTGGGCATGTACCTGCTGAACCTGCAGGATCGCAGCATCCTGATCTACTTTGGCGTCCTGCACTGTCTGGGCGTGTGTATGATCCTGTGGCCGGTGTTCCGGCGGCTGCCGTGGCAGGCGCTGGCCGCGTTGGGCGTGGCGATGGCCGCGGCAGGTCTGTACCTGCGGACGCTGCCCGGGGTGAGTTTCCCATGGCTGATGCCCCTCGGCCTGCCCTGGGAGGATTTTTACTCCTCCGATTATTTCCCGCTGCTGCCCAACCTGGGCTATTTCCTCATCGGCGCCGCCCTGGGGCGGACATTGTACCGGAAAAAGGAGAGCCTGCTCCCCCGCGTCAACGCGGACGCCCCGGTTCTGCGCTTTCTCACCCTCTGCGGGCGGCATTCCCTGTGGATTTACCTGCTGCATCAGCCGGTGCTGTCCCTGATCTGCGTGATCCTGATGCAGCTGCTATGATTGTTCGGAGGTAATTGGATTATGAAATCTCTGCTGAAACCTGCAAATCTGCCCTGCACCATCCTGGGTGCGGGGCTGATCGGCATACTCCTGCGCATTTGGCTGCTGGCCTCCGGAACCGACAGCAAGGGTCTGCTGGTTTCCGGCCATCCCGCGGACATTCTCAGCTGGCTCCTGACGGTAGCCGTGATACTTCTGCTGCTCTATGCCACCCGGGAGCTTCAGCAGGCCGCCAAATTCAGCTTCAACTTCCCTCCCTCCCTTC
>JAJQHS010000019.1 GCA_021199635.1 Bacillota bacterium | reverse complement strand
CAATCTGCAAATTCCCCCACTTTGGGCCTTGACTTTTAATAGTTAGTCTTTCTTTGCAAATTCTACCGTATATTATACGTTTTCCCCATCTTTGCGTCAACATTATATTTTAGATTTTTCTAAGATATTTTGTAAACTTTTTTCTACGGAAATGCCCAAATGTCCCCTTGAATTCCCCACAAATCACGAGAGTTAAGGAAAAACTAAAATGAAGCCCGATAACACCATGAAAAACTTAAAATATCTGCCGCTGAACCGGCTGCATATTGACGACGCCTTCTGGAATCGTTATACGGCGCTTGTGACGGGGAAGATCCTGCCCTACCAGTACCGGACGCTGAACGACCTGCTCCCGGACGCGGAGCCGAGCCACAGCGTGCACAACCTGCGGGTGGCCGCCGGGCTGGAGGAGGGCACCTTCCAGGGATATGTGTTCCAGGATACGGATGTGGCCAAATGGCTGGAGGCCGTGGCCTATTCCCTCTCCTACGAGCCGGATCCGCAGCTGGAGCAGACGGCGGACGAGATGATCCGCCTGATCGGCCAGGCGCAGGAGGAGAACGGGTACCTGGATACCTATTTCTCCATCCTCCACCCGGGCAAGCAGTTCTGCAACCTGAAGGAGGGGCACGAGCTGTACACCGCCGGGCATTTCATCGAGGCGGCGGTGGCCTACTACCAGGTCACCGGGAAAACCGAATTTCTGAAGATTATGTGCGCCTGCGCGGATAATATCTGCCGTGTGTTCCACCAGCCGGAGTATCAGGACGCCGTGCCCGGTCATGAGGAGATCGAGCTGGCGCTGTGCAAGCTGGCGGACGCCACCGGGAACGAAAGCTACCGGCAGATGGCGCTGGAATTTATCAACCGCCGGGGCTGCTCCGATTACCTGAGCCGGGAGCATACCCTGGAGCGTTACGTGGATGTGTGGCACGACCGGAACCCTTACCTGCCGGAGTATGGCCAGGCGCACGCGCCTGTGCGGGAGCAGTCCACAGCGGAAGGACACGCCGTCCGGGCACTGTACCTCTACAGCGCCATGGCGGACCTGGCGCTGGCCTATGGGGATACGTCCCTGCTGGACGCCTGCCGCCGACTCTATGACAACATCACCCAGAAGCGGATGTACATCACCGGCGGGGTGGGAAGCTCCGGAACGCTGGAGCGGTTCACCACCAATTACGATTTACCCAACGATACCAACTATTCCGAAAGCTGCGCCTCTATCGCGCTGGCGATGTTCTGCCTGCGGATGGCGCGGATGACCGGAGAGGCCCGATACATGGACACCGCGGAGCTGGCGCTGATGAACACGGTGCTTTCAGGCGTGGCGCAGGACGGGGAGCGTTTCTTCTACGTCAACCCTCTGGAGGTGATCCCCAGCGCCTGTATGCCAGCCACGGACAAGGCACATGTCAAGCCCGTCCGCCAGAAGTGGTTCGGCTGCGCCTGCTGCCCGCCCAATATCGCCAGGACGCTGGCGTCGCTGGGCACCTACATTTTCTTCCAGGGGGAGGATTCCGTGTGGGTGAACCTGTACATCAGCGGGCGTTATGAGGCCGAGCTTTCCGGCGTGCCGGTGGTGGTGCAGATGGATTCCCACCTGCCTTACCATGGCCTGGCCACCGTGACGGTGACCGCCTCCCGGCCGGTGCGGGGCAGGCTCCTGCTGCGGGTCCCGGATTACGCCGAGCATTTGCAGGTGACCCAGGGCGGACAGCCGGTTTCCCTGCCTGTGGAGAAGGGCTACGCCGTTCTCCCCGTGGAGGGGACGCAGTGCCAGGTGCAGCTCCGCTTCCAGATGCCGGCCAGGCTGATCTACGCCGATCCCCGGGTCGCTGCTGACGCCGGAAAATGCGCCGTGAAGAAAGGCCCGCTGGTCTACTGCCTGGAGGAGGCGGATAACGGCGCCAATCTGGCAGGGCTGTGGATCGACCCGGAGCGCCCGCTGACGGAGCGCTGGGACGATTCCCTTCCGGGCGGCGGCGCCATGGCTGTCACCGGCGAGGGTTGGGGACTTTGCTGGGAGAGCGACACGCTCTACAGCACGCAGATGCCCAGACCGGCGCCCTGCCGGCTGCGGTTCGTGCCCTACTTCCTTTGGGGCAACCGGGAGGAAGGGGAGATGTCCGTCTGGGTGCGATACGGTTCCGGAACGGAATTTTCGGCGCGTGGGTTTCCCGCACCGTGAACATAAACAGCGTACCAAATAAATTTCACATAAACAACTTCAGGAGGGTTAAGTATGGCGAGTTTATCACTAAAGCACATCTGCAAAATCTATCCCAATGGTTTTGAGGCCGTAAAGGACTTCAATCTGGAAGTGGAGGACAAGGAGTTCATCATTTTTGTCGGACCTTCCGGCTGCGGCAAATCCACCACGCTGCGTATGATCGCTGGCCTGGAGGATATTTCCGATGGCGAATTCATGATCGACGGCAAGATCATGAACGATGTGGAGCCGAAGGACAGAGATATTGCCATGGTTTTCCAGAACTATGCGCTGTATCCCCATATGTCCGTCAACGACAATATGGCGTTCGGCCTGAAGCTGCGCAAGGTTCCCAAGCACGAGATCAAGAAGAAGGTGGCTGACGCCGCCCACATCCTGGACCTGGAGGAGCTGCTGGACCGGAAGCCCGCCGCCCTTTCCGGTGGCCAGCGGCAGCGTGTGGCCATGGGCCGCGCCATCGTCCGGGAGCCGAAGGTGTTCCTGATGGACGAGCCTCTGAGTAACCTGGACGCCAAGCTGCGTGTGCAGATGCGTACCGAGATCGCCGCGCTGCATCAGCGCCTGGGCGCCACCATCATCTACGTGACCCATGACCAGACCGAGGCTATGACCCTGGGCACCCGGATCGTGGTCATGAAGGACGGCATCATCCAGCAGGTGGCTTCCCCCCAGAAGCTGTACAACGAGCCGGTCAACCTGTTCGTCGCCGGATTCATCGGCTCCCCCCAGATGAACTTTGTCAACGCCGAGTGCGTGGGCGAGGGCGACGATGTGTACCTGGAGTTCGACCGTTTCCGCATCAAGCTGCCCGAGAGCAAGGCCAAGGTGCTCAAGGAGCAGGGCTATGTGGGCAAGGAAGTGGTCATGGGCATCCGCCCGGAGGATATTTTCGAGTCCGAGCATGAGCTGGAGCAGCATCCTGACACCCAGATCGATGTGAAGATCAACGGCTATGAGCTGCTGGGCGCGGAGGTCCTGCTGTACTTCAACCTGCTCAACGAGAAGCCCACCGAGGTGCGCAGGCAGTTCAACGATGACGATGCCTACGCCAATGTGAAGAAGGCACTGTTCACCGCCAAAGTCAACTCCCAGACCACCGCCAGATATGGCAGCCACATCACCGTGGCGCTGGACCCGGAGAAAATCCACGTATTTGACAAGGAAACCGAAATGGCCGTTGTCAACTGATTCTATTTCTATAGCAAGGAAGCGCATACATGTTAAACACTGATTCTAAGCTGGCGCTGGGGATCGAGCTGGGCTCCACCCGGATCAAGGCTGTCGGCATCGACGGCAGCCACGTTCCGGTCACCTCCGGCGACTATACCTGGCAGAGCACCTATGAAAACGGCATCTGGACCTATGACCTGGCGGAGGTCTGGAAGGGGCTGAAGACCGCCGTCTCCGGCGTGGAGCGGCGGGAGGATATCGCCGCCATGGGCATTTCCGCCATGATGCATGGCTACCTGGCCTTTGACCGGGACTGGAACCTGCTGGTGCCCTTCCGCACCTGGCAGAACACCATCACCGCCCAGGCCGCGGAGGAGCTGACCGCCCTGTTCGGCTTCAACATCCCCCAGCGGTGGAGCATCGCCCACCTGTATCAGGCTATCCTGAACGAGGAGCCGCACGTGTACAAAATCGCCCACATCACCACCCTGGCCGGTTACGTCCACTATATGCTCACCGGCGAGAATGTGATCGGCATCGGCGAGGCCTCCGGCATGTTCCCCATCGATTCGGAGGGGCTGTGCTACGATGCGGAGATGGTGAAGAAATTCAACCACCTGGTGTCGGACCGGAACCTGCCCTGGCGGCTGCTGGACATTCTGCCCGGCGTACTGCTGGCCGGGCAGCCTGCCGGCAAGCTGACCGCCCAGGGCGCCGCGCTGCTGGACAATTTGCTGGCCCCTTGCATTCCCTTCGCCCCGGCGGAGGGCGACGCCGGTACCGGCATGGCCGCCACCAATTCCGTGGCGCCCCGGACGGGCAATGTGTCCGCCGGGACCTCCATCTTCTCCATGGTGGTGCTGGAGCACCCGCTGAAGAAGGTGCATGAGGAGATCGACGTGGTCACCACACCCACCGGCAAGGCCGTGGCCATGGTCCACTGCAACAACTGCACCAACGATACCAATGCCTGGGTGGGCGTGCTGGGGGAGACCGCAAGGCTCTTCGGCGGCACCCCCTCCGCCGGGGACCTGTACACCCAGCTGTACGAAAAATCCCTGGAGGGCGACCCGGATTGCGGCGGGGTGCTGGTGTGCAACTACATGGCCGGTGAGGGCGTCACCCATATGGACGCCGGGCGTCCCATGGTCGTGCGCACGCCGGAGAGCAAATTCACCCTGGCCAATTTCTTCCGGGCACAGCTGTATTCCACCATGTCCACCCTGAAGATCGGCATGGACATCCTGGCGGAGGAGCGGGTGGCCATTGATTCCCTCACCGGGCACGGCGGCCTGTTCAAGACCCCGGTGGTGGGGCAGAAGTATATGGCCGCTGCCTGCAACGCCCCGGTCACCTGCATGGAAACTGCGGGTGAGGGCGGGCCCTACGGCATGGCGCTGCTCGCTGCCTATATGCTGCACAAGGCGCCGGGAGAAACCCTGGAAAATTACCTGAATACCCACGTATTCGCCGGTGTCAGCGGTACCACGCTGGCGCCCGATCCGGCGGACGTGGACGGCTTCAACGACTATATCCGCCGCTACCGCCAGCTGCTGGAGGTGGAGCGGAAGGCCGTGGAAATTATCTGACCGCATTGCCAGGCCTTCCCGCTTCGGGAAGGCTTGGTCGCGTCCATCACAAGGAGGATTTATCGCAATGCAATACAAATTTTGGTTCGTCGTCGGCTCCCAGTTCCTGTACGGGCCGGAGGTGCTGGAAACCGTAGCCGCCCGCGGCGCGGAGATGGCGGAAAAATTGTCCGCCGTGCTGCCCTATCCGCTGGTGTATAAGGTCACTGCCAAAACCAATCAGGAGATCACCGATGTGGTGAAGCAGGCCAATTACGACGATTCCTGCGCCGGCATCATCACCTGGTGCCACACCTTCTCCCCCAGCAAAATGTGGATCAATGGCTTCGCCAACCTGCAGAAGCCCTACTGCCATTTCGCCACCCAGTACAACCAGGAGATCCCCAACGAGGAGATCGACATGGACTTCATGAACCTGAACCAGGCCGCCCATGGTGACCGGGAGCATGGCTTCATCGCCGCCCGGCTGAGGATGCCCCGGAAAATCATCGCGGGCTACTGGCAGGATGCCGCGGTCCAGAAGCGCATCGGCGACTGGATGAAGGCCGCCGTGGGCGTGGCTGTGTCCCGGAATATGAAGGTCATGCGCTTCGGCGACAATATGCGGGAGGTGGCCGTCACCGAGGGCGACAAGGTGGAGGTGCAGACCAAGCTGGGCTGGCAGGTGAATACCTGGCCGGTGGGCCAGCTGGTGGACACCATGAACGCCGTCACCGAGGCGGAGATCGATGCGCTGATGGAAATCTATCACCAGCAGTACGATTTTGCCACCGACGATCTGGAAACCGTCCGCTACCAGGCGCGGGAGGAGATCGCCATGAAGAAGATGCTGGACGCGGAGGGCTGCAAGGCCTTCTCCAACACCTTCCAGGACCTGTACGGGATGCGGCAGCTGCCCGGCCTGGCCTCCCAGCATCTGATGGCCTCCGGCTATGGCTATGGCGGCGAGGGCGACTGGAAGGTCTCCGCCATGACCGCCATCATAAAGGCCATGGGCGAAAACGGCAACGGCGCCTCCGCCTTCATGGAGGATTATACCTACAATCTGGTCCCCGGCGCGGAGTATTCCCTGGGCGCGCATATGCTGGAGGTCTGCCCCAGCGTGGCAGCGGAGAAGCCCCGGATCGAGGTGCACCCGCTGGGCATCGGCGACCGGGAGGACCCGGCGCGGCTGGTGTTCGAAGGCAAGGCGGGGGACGCCATCGTGGTCTCCCTGATCGACATGGGCGGGCGGCTGCGGCTGATCTGCCAGGATATCCACTGCGTCAAGCCCATTCTGCCTATGCCCAATCTGCCGGTGGCGCGGGTCATGTGGCAGGCGGAGCCGTCCCTGACCGCCGGAGTGGAGTGCTGGATCACCGCCGGTGGCGCGCATCACACGGTGCTGTCCTACGATGTCACCGCGGAGATGATGCACGACTGGGCGCGGATGATGGACATCGAGTTCGTCCACATCACCAAGGACACCACGGTGGAGGGCCTGGAGCAGGAGCTTTTCCTGAACGATCTGGCCTGGAAGCTGAAGTGATCTTTTCCAAAAGGAGACATTCCCATGCTGGAACAATTGAAGCAAGCGGTTTATGAAGCCAATATGGAGCTGCCCCGCCGGGGACTTGTGACCTTCACCTGGGGCAACGTGTCCGGGATCGACCGGGAAAAGGGCCTGTTCGTCATCAAGCCCTCCGGCGTGGAGTATGACGTGCTGCGCCCGGAGGATCTGGTGGTCCTGGACCTGGACGGAAACAAGGTGGAGGGCAAGCTGAACCCCTCCTCCGATACCAAGACCCACCTGGAGCTGTACAAGGCATTCCCGGAGCTGGGCGGCATCGTCCACACCCATTCCACCCATGCGGTGGCCTGGGCGCAGGCCGGGCGGGACATCCCCGCCTACGGCACCACCCACGCCGACTATTTCTACGGCGATATCCCCTGCGCCCGGAGCCTGACCCCGGAGGAGATTCAGGAGGATTACGAGAAGAATACCGGAATGGTCATCATCGAAACCTTCCGCCAGCGCGGACTCCAGCCCGGATTTGTGCCCGGGGTGGTGTGCCGGAACCATGGCCCCTTCACCTGGGGCAAGGACGCCGCCCAGGCGGTGTACCATGCGGTGGTGCTGGAGGAGGTGGCGAAGATGGCGCTGCTGACGGAGCTGCTGGATCCCAATGTCCAGCCCGCGCCGCAGCACATCCAGGACAAGCATTTCCTGCGCAAGCACGGACCCAACGCCTATTATGGGCAGGGGAAATAAATCCACCCGTCCCCGGCTGTATCCGCAGCCGGGGATCGTTTTCCCTTTTTCAGCCTGAAAACCGGCGGGCATGGCTTGATTTGCGGCAGGAGGCATGTTATAATCGCGTTATGTCAACAATGGAGGAACACGGAAATGCAGACACAGGAAACACAGATCACCGTCCAGGCGGAGCAGATTCTCGCCCAGGTGCGCAAGGTGATCGTCGGCAAGGATCAGGCGCTGCTCTGGGTGCTGGCCACCCTGCTGGCGCGGGGGCATATCCTAATGGAGGACATCCCCGGCGTGGGCAAGACCACCATGGCCGTGGCATTTTCCCGGGTGCTGGGGCTGGAGTGCAGCCGGGTGCAGTTCACCCCGGACGTGCTGCCGTCAGATGTGACAGGCTACAGTGTGCCCGTTTCCGGCGGTGGGATGCGCTATCAGCCCGGCGCGGTGATCTGCAACCTGTTCCTGGCGGATGAGCTGAACCGTGCCACCTCCCGCACCCAGTCCGCGCTGCTGGAGGCGATGGAGGAGGGGCACGTGACGGTGGATGGCGTGGAGCATCCGCTGCCCCAGCCATTTATGGTCATCGCCACTCAGAATCCCACCGGCGCGGCGGGCACGCAGCTGCTGCCGGACAGCCAGATGGATCGTTTCACCATCCGGCTGCAGCTGGGCTATCCCGCGCTGAAGGAGGAGATGGCCATGGTGATGAACCGGCAGGAGGGCAATCCGCTGGACGCGCTGGAGCCGTTGCTCACCCGGCAGACGCTGGTGCAGATGCAGCAGACCGTGGCGGAAACTTATGTCGGAGAGGTGGTGGTGGGCTATATCGTCCGCCTGATCGATGCCACCCGCCACCATGCCAGCGTCCTGCGGGGCGCCAGCCCCAGAGCCACGCTGTCCGTTACGGCGGTGGCCAAGGCCGTGGCGCAGCTGCGCGGGCGGGACTATGTGACCCCCAAGGATGTGCGGGAGGTGTTCTCCCGGACGGTGGCGCACCGCCTGCTGCTGACGCCCCAGGCGATCTCGGAGGGGACCACGGCGGAGAGCATCCTGCAGGAGATAATGAAATCCGTTCCCCAGCCTGCCCTGCGGTGACGCCATGCTTTCAAGCTGGATCTATTTTGGCGCCGCCCTGTTTGCGGCGATCCTGTTCTGCTGGGCGTACCAGCAGTGGCTGGGGTGGCTGGTGCTGCTGGCCGTGGCGGCAATGCCCGCGCTGTCGCTGCTGCTGAGCCTGCCGGGGCTTTTCCGGCTCCGGCCCGCCCTGGTCTGCCCGGACCGGATGACGGCGGGGCAGTCGGCGGATATTTCCCTGGACATGCACACCCTGCTGCCCACGGGGAAACGGCGCTGCCGCATCCGGGTCTCCCGCGCCCTCACCGGGGAGCGTTGGACGCTGGCGGAGGGGGCGCAGCTGCCTGCGGCGCACTGCGGCGTGCTGGTGTGCCAGGCGGAGCGCCTGCGAATTTATGATTTTCTGGGACTGGTCCGCCTGGGCATCCCCACGCTGCCCCGGCGGGAGGTCTATGTTATGCCCCAGCCGGTGTCCATGCCGGGTGCGGAGGAGCAGCTGCGGCTATTATTCAGCCAGTGGCGGCCAAAGCCTGGGGGAGGCTTCGGGGAGAACCATGAAATGCGGCTGTACCGCCCGGGGGACAGCCTGAACCAGATCCACTGGAAGCTCTCCGCAAAAATGGGCAGCCTGATCATCCGGGAGCCGATGGAGCGGCTCCGGGGCCGGGTGGTGCTGGCCATGACCCTGGCGGGAACGCCGGACGCGCTGGACAGGAAGCTGGGGCGGCTGCTGTGGATGAGCCGGAGCCTGCTGAAGCAGGCAGTTCCCCATGAGATCCGCGTGATGACCGGCGCCGGCGGCGTCTGCTTCCCCGTAACGGAGGAGGACATGCTGATGCGGGCTATGAACCATCTGCTGGCCATGCCC
This sequence comes from Bacillota bacterium, assembly GCA_021199635.1. GTDB lineage: Bacteria > Bacillota > Clostridia > Oscillospirales > Oscillospiraceae > Faecousia. The sequence continues at coordinate 7,501 of JAJQHS010000019.1, read as the reverse complement.
CCGGCGGCGGAGGGCGAGGACCCGGAGATCCCCCAGGACTGCGTCTGGCAGTACCGGATCGGAGGTGACCCGGATGAAGGCTGAGCGGTTCCTCGGCTGGTTCTGGGGCACGGCGATCGCCCTCACCATCAGCTTTGGTGGCGCCGCCGCCGTGGTCACCGGTTTTTCCTTTTCCCAGGTGGATCTGGTGCAGCTGCTCCTGGTCTGCCTGGCGGCCAGTGTGGTCACCGCCGGGTTCTGGAGCATTCCCAGGGCCGGGTGGCTCCTGCCGTTCCTGGCGCTGGGCGGGATCGGCGCGCTGTGGGTGTACGGGGATCTGGAGATGTCGGTGCAGTCGCTGCTGTACCGGATCAGCGAAGTTTATGACGGAGGCTACCACTGGGGCGTCATCCAATGGACGGAGGAGATCCCGGAGGCGTCCATATTCCCGGCGCTGGCTGTGGCGGCGTCCGTGCTGGCCATGGCCGTATCCGGCACGGTGTGCCGCCGGCGGGGGGCGCTGTTTGGCGTGCTCAGCGCGCTGCTGCCCCTGGGCGTGTGCGTGGTGGTAACGGATACGGTGCCGGAGGTCTGGTGCCTGTTCCTGGTGGCGCTGGGGCTGGTGCTGCTGGTGCTCACCAATCGGGTGCGCCGCAGGAGCCTGCGGGACGGCAACCGGCTGACCGCGCTGCTGCTGGCCCCTGTGGCGCTGGCGGCCGCGGCGCTCCTGTGGGCGCTGCCGGAGCAGAGCGTGGAGGCCGCCCAGTGGGAGATCCCCGAAGAGCTGACGGATTGGCTGAGCGGCGGCACGCCGGAGGAAACCCAGCCGTCCGCCATCTCCCCCGTGGGCGCGCAGGATTCTTCCCCCGCGGAGGTGGTCAGCCTCGCAAGCATCGGCGCGAAGGCACAGACCCACCGGAAAATGATGACCGTGACCACCAGCGGCGGCGGGCTGCTGTACCTGCGCGGCCGGGCTTACGATACCTATGACGGCCTGCGCTGGACCGCCACGGATGTAGGCACCGGCCTGGATCCCGGCTGGCCGCAGGATATGGCCCTGCTGTGGGAATTCCCTCAGTCGGTGGAGATTCGCACGGTGTATACGGAAACGATCGCGTATTTCCCCATGTATCCCGGAATCTCCCTGGGGGAAACTGGGTTCGAGAAGGGCGCGCTGGCCAATGCGGGGGAAGGCACCGCGTTCGACTACCTGTGGAGCGGGAGCCTGGAGATGGAGGGCACCGCCGTTTCGGGGGATTTTTCCGCCTATGAAGCCCTGCCGGAGGACACGCTTGCCCGGGCGGAGGTGCTGCTGGCGCAGATTTTGCCGGAGGGCGAGAGCCTGACCGTGGCGGAGAAAGCCCAGCTGATCGCCGCGTATGTCCGGGCGTCCGCGCCGTACAGCCTGGCGGCGGAAAAAATGCCGTCCACGGAGACGGACTTCGCCCTCTGGTTCCTGGAAAGCGGGGAGAGCGGCTACTGCGTCCATTTTGCCACCGCTGCCACGGTGCTGCTCCGGGCGGCGGGCATACCGGCGCGCTACGTCACCGGCTACATCGTGCAGACCGACGCGGAGGCGGAAACCACCGTCACCACCGATGATGCCCACGCATGGACGGAGTACCTGGACCCGGCGCGGGGCTGGGTGCTGCTGGATGCCACGCCCGGCTCCGGCCTGGCGGATACGCCGACGGAGCCAACGGAAACCACCGCGCCCACGGAAACGCCGACTGCCTCGCCGGAGGAAACGGGGGCCGACCCCGTGCAGACCTCCGCGCCCACCTTGCCGGAGGAAACCCAGCGGGAAACCCAATCCCAGACGGCGCAGACCGTGCCCGCCGTGCCGGTGCAGACCGGCTCGGACGCCCGAGACTGGCAGTGGCTATGGAATGCCCTGGGCATTGTGGCGTCGGCCGCCGGGCTGTACCTGGCGCTGTGGGGGCAGTACCGGCTGCGGCTGGCCTGGCACCGTCGCCGCCGCACCCGTGGCACGCCAAACCGCCAGGTGCTGGAGCAATGGCGGCAGCTGCGCGCCCAGGCGAAGCACCTGGGGCAGACGCCGCCGGAGCAACTGGAATTTTTGGCGGAGAAGGCCAGATTCAGCCAGCACCGGATGACCCAGGAGGAGATCGCGGAATTTGACGCGTACCGCCGTGCGCTGGCCCAGAGCCTGAGGGCGAAGCGGTTCCCCGCGCGCCTGGCGCTGAAGCTGATCTGGGCAATGGAAGCATAGGAAAAAATTTGCCGCTTTCCGGAATTCCGGAAGGCGGCAAAAATAATGCGCAAGGGGTTACGGCTCCAGCAGCGCCCGGAATACCGGCAGGCTGCGCAGGATCATTTCGTACTTTACGCAGTAGCAGATGCGGAAATACCCCGGGCAGCCAAAATCGTCCCCGGGCACCAGTAGCAAATCGCGCTGCTTGGCTTTCTCCGAGAAGGCGACGGCGTCGCCCCCCGGCGCTTTCACGAACAGGTAGAATGCCCCGTCCGGGCGGGCGGTTTCGTAGCCCATGGCGGTCAGCCCATCGTACAGCGCCCGGCGGTTCCGGTCGTATTGCGCCAGGTCGGGGCGCTCCCCAGCGCAGCGGGCGATCACATGCTGCCAGAGGCTGGGTGCGCATACATGCCCGCAGCTGCGGGCGGCACCGGCAATGGCGGCGTACAGCGTGTCGCTGTCCGTGGCCTCCTCCGGCACGTAGATGTAGCCGATCCGCTCCCCGGGCAGGGAGAGGGATTTGGAATAGGAGTAGCACACCACTGTGTCGGGGTAGATCAGGGGGATGAACGGCGCTTCCACGCCGCCGTAGGTCAGCTCCCGGTACGGCTCATCGGCGATGAGGTAGATGGGGTGGCCGAATTCCCGGCTCTTCTCCTGCAAAAGCTGAGCGAGCGCTTGGAGCGTCTGCCGGGTGTAGACCACGCCGGAGGGATTGTTGGGGGAGTTCACCAGCACACCCACCGTGTTGGGGGTGAGCAGCTCCGCCACGACGGGGATGCGGATCTGGAAATCCGGCACATCCGGCGCGACCACCTGCATTTTCAGCCCGGCGGCATCGGCAAACACCCGGTATTCGGGGAAATAGGGGGCGACTACCAGCAGCTCTCCGCCGGGGACCGCCAGCGCGTGGAATACCGCCGCCAGCTCCGGCGCGGCGCCCGCGCCCAGGAACAGCTTCTCCCACCGCACATGGGCGTCGAAGCGCCGGTTCAGGTCGTCCGCGATGGCGCGGCGGGCGCTTTCATCCCCGGCGGCGGAGGTGTAGCCGTGAATCTGCACCGGGTCCATATGGGCAAGAATGTCCCCGATGGCCTGCGCCACCGCAGGGGGAGCAGGGATGGAAGGATTTCCCAGGGAGTAGTCGTATACATTTTCCTCCCCTACGATGGCCGCCCGGCGGCGGCCGTACTCAAACAGCTCCCGGATGCAGGAGCGGTTGGAGCCCAGGGCATATGCGGTTTCGTTCACCATTGTGCTTCCCTCATTTCCTTTCCAAAAGCTGGCTGGACAGCGCGAGGATCTGCGGGTCCTCCAGGGAATTGTACCATTCTACCATCCCCGGGCCGGGGGAGAGCAGCTGCGCTTCCTCCAGCCGCCGCTTCGTCTCCCGGGCGGTGCCGTCACCACCGTCCAGCAGCACCAGCTGCGGCCCCAGGATCCGCCGGATGGTCCCAGTCACGAAGGGGTAATGGGTGCAGCCCAGCACCAGCGCGTCCAGCGCCCCGGCGTAGGGGGTGAGGATCTCCCGCAGCAGCGCCTCCGTTTCCGGGGCGTCCGCCTTCCCTGCCTCCACCAGCTCCACCAGCCCGGGGGCGGGGATTTTATGGATCTGGCAGGAATGGTCGAAGCGGTGAAGCAGATGGTCAAATTTCTCCTCCCGCAGCGTGACGGCGGTGGCCATTACGCCCACCCGTCCGCCGGGAAAATAGTCCGCCGCCATTTTCAGCGCAGGCTCAATGCCCACGACGATCCATTCCGGATACGCTTCCCGAAGCTGCGCGATGGCGGCGGCGGTGGCGGTGTTGCAGGCCACCACCAGCGCCTTCACCGGATGGGTGCGCCGGATCTCCTCCACGGCGGCGAAGGTCAGCGCCCGCACCTGCTGGGTGGATTTTGTGCCGTAGGGCGCGTTGGCGGAGTCCCCGAAGTAGAAGAACCGCTCGTTGGGCAGCAGCCTGCGCAGCTGCCGCAGCACGCTGATCCCGCCCACGCCGGAGTCGAATACGGCGATATAGTCCCGGTTGCCAATCATGTAATCACCAGCTGTCTTTATATGCGGTCATTTCGTGCCGAAGATGCGATCTCCCGCGTCCCCCAGGCCGGGGACGATGTAGGCATGCTCGTTGAGCTTCTCATCCATTGCCGCCAGATAGATTTCCACGTCCGGATGCGCCGCCTGGACGGCGCGGACGCCCTCCGGGCAACCGATGATATTCATCATCACGATATGCTTGCAGCCATGCGCCTTCAGGAAGCCGATGGCCGCCACAGCGCTGCCGCCGGTGGCCAGCATGGGGTCCACTACGAATACCTGGCGGCTCTCAATGTCCTCCGGCAGTTTGCAGTAGTATTCCACCGGCTGGTGGGTCTCCGGGTCCCGGTACAGGCCGATATGCCCCACCTTGGCGGAGGGGATCAGCTGGATCATGGTGTCCACCATGCCCAGGCCCGCCCGCAGCACCGGAACGATGGCCAGCTTCTTCCCGGCCAGCACCCGGCACGTGGCCGTGTCTACCGGGGTCTGCACCTGGATTTCCTGGGTGGGGAGGTTCCGTGTCGCCTCGTAGCACATCAGGCCGGCGATTTCGCCGATCAGCTCCCGGAATTCCTTGACGCCGGTGTCCTTGTTCCGCAGGATCGCCAGTTTGTGCTGGATCAGCGGATGCTCCAAAATGTGTACTTCTGCCATGATATGATATCTCCTTTTTCATTCCTTGGATTTTTGCAGCTTCTCATTTCTTTCCCGCTCCGCCTGGCTGGGGCGCAGGTAATTGGGTACGGCCCCGGCGGCGCTGGCCGGCGCCCCGGCGCGGTACTGCTCCCATGCGGCCAGCCCGACGCCCACCGCCCGCTGGTGCATCCGGAATTCCGGGGGCATCACCAGGTTGGCAATGGCGGGGGAGAGGGTCTGATAGCACAGGCGGCTGCCGTCCCCCACCAGGTAGACCGGCTGGGAGAGGGATGCCAGCTCTGCCCCCAGCGCCTCCAGGGCGATGGCGCGGTCCTCCCGCAGCCGGGTGCAGGTCCCGTTTTCTATGCGGAAAATGGCGTTGTAAACCTGGCTGCGCCGGGCGTCCATCACCGGGCATACGATGCCCTGGGGCAGCCCCAGCCCCCGGGCCATGGCCTCCAGGGTGGAAACGCTGTAAAGCGGCAGCTCCCGCCCCCAGGCGAAGCCCTTGGCGGCGGCCATGCCAATGCGCACCCCGGTAAAAGAGCCGGGGCCGCCGGCTACCGCCACTGCCTCCACATCCTCCGGCGTGCAGCTGCACTGGCTCAGCAGTGCCTGCGCCATGACCAGCAGGGTCTGGCTGTGGGTCAGGCCGGTATTCTGGTATTGCTCCCCCAGCAGGGCATCGTCCTGGAACAGGGCGACGGAGGCCGCCTTGGCGGAGGTTTCAAAGGCCAGCAGGCGCATGGTACTCGCCTCCTTCCATGGTAATGCGGCGGGAATTCTCCCCGATTTTGTCCAGACGCACGGTGATGGCGTCTTCCATGGCATCGCGGACATTCTCGCTCCATTCCACGGCGCAGATGCCGCCCCGCTCCAGGTAATCCTCCCAGCCGATGTCCCACAGGTCGTCGGCGGAGCTGAGGCGGTACATGTCAAAGTGGAACAGGGGCAGCCTGCCGCTGAGATATTCGTTTACGATGGTGTAGGTGGGGCTGGTGACGGCGTCGGTGCAGCCCAGCCCCCGGGCAAGCCCCCGGATGAACGCGGTTTTCCCCGCGCCCAGGCCGCCCTCAAAGGCAAGCACCGTCCCCGCATGCAGGCGATGTGCCACATTCTGGCCGGCCATCTCCGTTTCCTCCGGGGAATTTGTAATTATTTCCATAGAAATGTCCTTATAATCCGGCAAATTACCGGGAATTTTTCAGTTTTTCCGCTTGCTCGGCGGTGGCCAGCGCATCGATCAGCTCATCCAGCGCGCCATCCATCACCGCGTCGATTTTGTACAGCGTCAGCCCCACCCGGTGGTCGGTGACCCGCCCCTGGGGGAAATTGTAGGTGCGGATGCGCTCGTTGCGCATGCCGGTGCCTACCTGGCTGCGGCGCATGCCGGTGACCTGGGAATCCAGCTTCTCCTGCTCCAGCTGGTACAGCCGGGAGGCCAGCATCCGCATACATTTTTCCCGGTTCTGCACCTGGCTGCGCTCCTCCTGGCAGGCGGCTACCAGCCCTGTGGGGCGGTGGATCAGCCGGACGGCGGAGCTGGTTTTGTTGATGTGCTGCCCACCGGCGCCGGAGGAGCGGTACACCTGCATCTCAATGTCGGCGGGATTGAGCTGAATGTCCACCGCGTCCATTTCCGGCAGCACCGCCACCGTGGCGGTGGAGGTGTGGACGCGCCCGCCGGACTCGGTTTCCGGCACCCGCTGCACCCGGTGGACGCCGGATTCATACTTCATCCGGCTGTACGCCCCACGGCCGCCGATCAGCACGTCCGCCTCCTTCACGCCGCCCAGCTCCGTTTCGTTCAGGTTCATCACCTCGAAGCTCCAGCCCCGGGCGGCGGCGTACATGCTGTACATCCGCAGAAGGCTGTGGGCGAACAGAGCACTCTCCTCCCCGCCGACGCCGCCGCGGATCTCCAGTATTACGTTCTTCTCATCGTTGGGATCCTTGGGCAGCAGCAGGATCTGCAGCTGCCGGTACAGCGTTTCGCTGCGCAGCTTGGCCTCCTGATAGGTCTGCTGGCAGAATTCCTTCATCTCCGCGTCGCCCATCAGCGCCTGGGCGTCCTGCATTTCCCCGATGGCCCGGGTGTAGTCCCGGTAGGTCTCCACGATCGGCTCCAGCTCCGCTTTCTCCCGCAGGAGCCGGGCAGCGTCCTGGGGCGATGCGTAAAAGTCCGGCTGCTGGGATTTGGCACAAAGCGTTTCGTAGCGATCCTCCACCGCCCGCAGCTTGTCCAGCATGGGAATCTCCCCTTTCCGTTTGCCCTATTATACACCGAAACATCCCGGTATGCAAGAAACTTTCACAGCAAACCCATTCCGACAAAAAATCCCCCACCATTCATGGTAGGATTTTCCTATCAACTGGAAAGGTGTGGTACGAATGATGGTGACGATTGGGATCCGGCTGCGCCGCTGGCAGAGGATCGTGAAGCGGTGGAGCGCCGACCCACGGGTGCATACCCTGCTCCAGGGCGGCGGCTATGTGCTGGCGGGCTTCCTGGGCGGGGCGGCCAGCCTGATGAACCGGTTCCAGCCTTTGGCGCTGGCGCTGCTCAGCGCTCAGACCGGCTGGCCCGCGGTGCTGGTGGCCATTGGCTCGCTGGGGGGCTACCTGTTCTTCTG
>JAJQHS010000031.1 GCA_021199635.1 Bacillota bacterium | reverse complement strand
CAATCCCCCTCCCCCGCCCTCTGCGCGGCAGGTCCTGGGCGCGGATGCTTTCCTGCGGCAGCTCCTGCCAAAGGATTTTGACACAGGTGATCTGCTGATCGTGCTGCTGCTGCTTTTAATGGCCGGGGACAGCGGCATGGAGCAAAATTCCGCGCTGCTCACCCTAGCGCTGTACTTCTTCATGTGATAAAAATATGTCTGCCCGCGGAGGAATCCGCGGGCAGCTTCTTCTTATCGGGGGACGAAGCCCACCTTCTTGTACACCTTGCGCAGGGTCTTCTCCGCCACGAAGCCGGCCTTCTCCGCGCCGTCCCGGTAGACGCTTTCCAGGTACGCCTTATCCTTCATTAGCCGGGTGGCCTCCTCCCGGATGGGGCGCAGGGTTTCCACCACCGCCTCGCCCACTGCGGGCTTGAATACGCCGTATCCCTTCCCGGCGAATTCCGCCTGGATCTCGTCGAAGGATTTTCCGGTACAGGCGGCGTAGATGGTCATCAGGTTGGACACACCGGGCTTATTCTCCCGGTCGAAATGGACGCAATTTTCCGTATCCGAGTCGGTGATCGCCCGCTTGAACTGGCGCATGATCGTATCCGGGGAATCCATCAGCAGCACCCGCCCGGTATCCTCATTCTCCGACTTGGACATTTTCGCTGTGGGATTGGTCAGGCTCATGATCCGCGCCCCCACCTTCGGCACAAAGGGCTCCGGCAGTTTGAATACGTCGCCGTATATGCCATTGAACCGCCGGGCAATGGTGTGGCAAAGCTCCACATGCTGCTTCTGGTCGTCCCCCACCGGGACCAGGTCCGGCTGGTACAGCAGGATATCCGCCGCCATCAGGCTGGGGTAGGTAAACAGGCCACCGTTGATATTGTCAGCATTTTTCGCGGATTTATCCTTGAACTGGGTCATCCGGGAAAGCTCCCCGAACATAGCGTAGCAGTTCAGCACCCAGCCCAGCTCCGCGTGCTGGCGGACATGGGACTGGATGAACAGGGTGTTCTTCTCCGGGTCCAGGCCGCAGGCGATGTACTGCGCCAGCTGCTCCAGCGTCCGCCGGCGCAGGTCGGCAGGATTCTGCCGGACGGTGATGGCATGCAGGTCCGCCATGAAGTAGAAGCATTCGTAGTCCTCTGCCAGCTCCGCCCAGTTCTTGACCGCCCCAAGATAGCTGCCCAGGGTCAGGTCCCCGCTGGGCTTGATGCCGGAGAGCATTCTCTTTTTCGTCATTTCCTCTGCCATGATTTCTCCGCCCCTCTTTACGTTTGATAATAAGCCATTCTAGCACAATTGCCCATTTTGTGCAAGGGGATTCTGCTGCGCGGGGAAAATTTGCGCAGTTACGGCATTGGGAGCGCTTGGAAATATTGATTTTCCCGTTCCTGTGTGCTATAATTCTCCTGACATTTCACAAGGATGACAAGAGGTAGAAAATTATGGATTATCAAGCGCTTGCACAGCTGCTTTTCCCGGATGTGACCGAGAGTGCCGAGGCGTTGGAGGCTCGCTTCCCCCAGCGCGCGCTCCCGGAGGGTGCGATCGTCACCCGTATGGCGCCCTCCCCCACTGGATTTGTCCACCTGGGCAATCTGGTGCAGGGGCTGACAGCGGAGCGGATGGCGCACCAGAGCGGCGGCGTGCTGTTCCTGCGGGTGGAGGATACGGATGCCAAGCGGGAGGTTCCCGGCGCAGTGGAGGTTCTGATCAACACCCTGCGCCATTACGGGATCCACTTTGACGAGGGCGCCACCATGGATGGGGACAGCGGCGCATACGGCCCCTACCGCCAGCGCCAGCGGGCGGAGATTTACCATGTGTACGCGAAGAAGCTGGTCGCCGAGGGGAAGGCATACCCCTGCTTCTGCACCGAAGCGGAGCTTGCCGCCATGCGGGAGCAGCAGGAGGCCGCCAAAGAAACCACCGGCTACTATGGCAAGTATGCCACATGGCGGGACCGCCCTATGGAGGATATCCAGGCCCAACTCTCCGCCGGGAATCCTTGGGTGCTGCGGTTCCGCTCCACCGGCTGTGCCGGGCGTCAGTTCAAATTTGACGATCTGGTAAAAGGCAAGCTCACGGTGACGGAAAACGATGTGGACCATGTGCTGCTGAAGTCTGACGGCATCCCCACCTACCATTTTGCCCACGCGGTGGACGATCACCTGATGCGCACCACCCATGTGGTACGGGGGGATGAATGGCTGCCCACCCTGCCCTTTCACATACAGCTGTTCCAGGCGCTGGGCTTCAAGCTGCCCAAATACGTCCACATCGGCCCGCTGATGAAGATGGACGGCACATCCAAGCGGAAGCTGTCCAAGCGCAAAGACCCGGAGCTGGCGCTGACCTATTACAAGGCGGAGGGCTTCCCGGTGCAGGCGGTGTACGAATACATCATGACCCTGCTCAACTCCAATTATGAGGACTGGCGCCGCGCCAATCCCACCGCCCCCTCTACGGATTTCAAATTCAGCCCGAAGAAGCTGAACCCTGCCGGGAATCTGTTCGACTATGCCAAACTGACGGATGTATCCAAAAATGAGATCGCCCGGATGGACGCTTCTCAGGTATACGATCTGC
>JAJQHS010000082.1 GCA_021199635.1 Bacillota bacterium | reverse complement strand
CGTCAAAGCTGACCACCTCGCTGACGCCGGTAACGGAAAGCTGCCTCCGCTCGCTGAGAATCAGCTTGTGGGGCAGCTCCACATGCTCCTGGCCCATGTCATCCCCTCCTGGGGATACTCTATGCCCGGAACGGTCCGGGAATGCCGGACTTTTACGATTTTTCCTCCCGGCCGTGCTGCTCCAGCCAGATCAGCAGCACAGCAATATCCGCCGGGCTGACGCCGGAGATCCGACCCGCCTGGCCGATAGATACCGGCCGGATGGCCGACAGCTTCTGCCTGGCTTCCAAGCGCAGGCCGTTTATGGCGGTGTAGTCCAGCGTTTCCGGCAGGAGCCGGCTCTCCTCCCGCCGGAATTCCGCCACCTGCTTCTCCTGCCGCGCCAGGTACCCGGCGTACTTGATTTGAATCTGTACCTCCTGCTGAACGCTCTCCGGAAGTGCGGGGCGCTCCCGGTCGAAGGGTGCCAGGTCGCCGTAGCTGACCTGGGGGCGGCGGAGCAGGTCCGCCAGCCGGGCGGAATTTTCCACCGGTGCGGAGCCGCGGGCCTCCAGCATAGCATTCAGCGCCGGGGAAGCGGAAACACCGCTCCCCTCCAGCCGCCTTACCTCCCGGCTGACCCGGGCATATTTCTCCTCCACCTGCGCCAGCCGCTCCGGGGGAACAAGCCCCACAGCCGCGCCGATGGCCGTCAGCCGCTGGTCTGCGTTGTCCTGCCGGTGGAGCAGCCGGTACTCCGAGCGGGAGGTCATGATCCGGTAAGGCTCCTCCGTTCCCTTGGTCACCAGGTCGTCGATCAGGGTGCCGATATAGCTGGTGTCCCGGGTCAGGATCATCGGCTCCCGCCCCTGAATTTTCAGTGCGGCATTGATGCCCGCCACCAGCCCCTGGGCGGCAGCCTCCTCATAGCCGGAGGTGCCGTTGAACTGCCCTGCGCCGTAAAGTCCCGCCACAGTCTTGGTTTCCAGCGTGGGCTTCAGCACCGTGGGGTCCACGCATTCATACTCGATGGCGTAGGCCGGGCGCATCATTTCCGCACGCTCCAGCCCGGGGATGGTATGCAGCATGGCGATCTGCACATCCTCCGGCAGACTGGAGGAAAATCCCTGCACATACAGCTCCTCCGTATCCAGCCCGCACGGCTCGATGAACAGGGCGTGCCGGGTCTTCTCCGGGAAGCGGACGATCTTCGTTTCAATGCTGGGGCAGTAGCGGGGGCCGACGCCGGAAATGGTACCGTCAAACAGCGGGCTGCGGGACAGGTTTTCCCGGATGATCGCGTGGGTGCGCTCGTTGGTATAGGTCAGGTAGCACACCGCCTCGTTGCAGGGCTTGTGGGTCGTGCGGAAGGAGAACGGCTCCACGTTCGTGTCCCCCGCCTGAAGCTCCATCCGGGAGAAATCCACGCTGCGGCGGTTGATCCTGGGAGGCGTCCCGGTTTTGAAGCGGCGCAGGGGAAGCCCCAGCGCCCGCAAATCGTCCGCCAGGCCAATACTGGGGTGCATACCGTCCGGACCGGAGGCAATGACCGTCTGCCCGGTGATCACTGTGCTGTCCAGATAGGTCCCCGTGGCGATCACCACGGCCTTTGCCCGGTACTCTGCGCCCAATTGCGTGCAAAGTCCAGCCACGGCGCCGTTCTCCGTAAAGATCCTTGTGACCTGCGCCTGCTTTAGCTGGAGATTTTTCTGAAGCTCCAGCGTATGCTTCATCACCTGCTGGTACTTCCGCCGGTCCGCCTGCGCCCGGAGGGAATGCACAGCAGGGCCCTTGCCCAGATTCAGCATCCGGTACTGGATACAGGCGCTGTCCGCGGCCACGCCCATTTCCCCGCCCAGGGCATCCAGCTCCCGGACCAGATGCCCCTTACCGGTGCCGCCGATGGCGGGGTTGCAGGGCATATTGCCCACCGCGTCCAGATTGATGGTAAAGAGGATGGTGCTCAGCCCCAGCCGGGCGGCGGCCAGCGCCGCCTCGATCCCGGCGTGCCCCGCGCCGATCACAGCCACATCACAGCTGCCTGCGGGATAGCTCATAGCGGCGCCTCCTGTGCCGGGGCCTTTTTCTCCTCGGGTGGAAGCGTGAAGGGGCTGCATACCACCTCACAGCGGTGGATGGGAATGCCCTGGGCGCAGAATTTTTCCTCGTAGCCCGTAAGAATGCCCACTACGCCGTTGCTGTGGAGGTCCCGCGTCACGTTCCGGACCGTCAGGCCGCACGCGTCAAACTCCTCCAGGGAGAAGTCGAACAGCGGCGCGTTATCGGTTTTGAAGTGGATCTCTCCGCCTTCCCGCACCGTCCGGCAGTATTTTTCCAGGAAGTTCCGGTGGGTCAGGCGGCGCTTGGCGTTTTTCTTCCGCGGCCAGGGGTCGGGGAAGTTGATGAACAGCCGGTCGATCTCTCCGGGGGCAAAAATCTCCTCCATCCGCGCCACGTCCATATCGATGTAAAACACGTTGGTCAGCCCCATGGCCGACGCCTTCTCCATGGCCACCACCATGGCCTCCCGGCAGCGCTCCACAGCGATCAGGAGCACCTCCGGATGGGCGGCAGCCGTTTCCGCGGTAAATTTCCCCTTTCCGCAGCCCACTTCCACCCAGAGTGCCTGGCAATCCGGGTACATCTGCCGCCAGTTCCCCCGGTATGCCTGGGGCTCCGCGATCCGGAAGGCGGCGCATCTTTCCATTCGGGGCTCCAGGTTACGCATTTTTCTCATTCTCATGGGGTATCCTCCAATCAGGAATTGTCTAATTTGTAATTATATCAGATCGTGCCGCGGCAGTCAAAACATTTTCTGCCGCTCATCCCCCTCCCGGGCTTGCAATCCGGCGATTTTTGCAGTATAATGCAGGAAATACAGGAATCGGAGGAAAATGCCATGGCAGAATCCCAGGAGCACGATCACGCCTATATGCACGCCCACGGCATTGCCCACAGCCACGGTCACGTCCACGAAAATCAGAAGGCGGTGATCAACCGCCTGGCCAGAGCCATCGGCCACCTGGAGAAGGTGAAGCGTATGGTGGAGGAGGGGGAGGACTGCTCAGATGTTTTGGTGCAGCTGGCAGCGGTCCGCTCCGCGATCGACAATACGGGCAAGGTCATACTCCAGGACCATATGCGCCACTGCATGGTGGACGCGGTAAAGGCCGGGGACATGGACGCGGTGGACGATCTGTGTGAAGCGGTGAACAAATTCATGAAATAAGCGGCGGCGGGGATTCCCGCCGCCGTGCCGTTTATACCGTATTGCCGTCGCCCGGGTCCAGAAGCTCCTTCTCCGGCTTGCCCTCCACAGTCAGGTGCTTGAAATTGCCCACGACCTCCCCCACCTGGCTGACCACAGCGAAGGTGTGGGGATACGTGCGGATCAAGGCGGACAGCGCCACCGCCTGGGTCTTGTTCACCACGCAGATCAGGATGCTCTCCTCCTTGCCCAGATACATGCCCTTGCCGGGCAGCAGTGTGGCGCTGTGGTGGAGCTGATGGATGATCGCGTCGGCGATATCCTGGGGATGCTCGGTGATGATCTCGAAGCGCACGGCGCTGCGCCCGTTTTTCGCCAGCCGGTCAGACACGGTGCTGGAGGTAAAGCTGTACAGGATGCAGAGAATCACCGGCTCCACCTCATGATCGTACACAAAGTAGGAAGCCAGGGCAATGCCCACGTTCATAGTAAAGATCAGGTAATAGATGCTCTTCTCCGGGTGGCTCTTATGGATCAGCGCGGCAACGAAATCCGTGCCGCCGGAGTAGGCGCTGGCGCGAACCAGCATGGCATAGCAGCTGCCATAAATAATGCCCGCCACCAGCGGCCCGAGGATGGTGCTGGTGCCATTTTCTGTGGCATAGGCAAAGCCGCTCAGGTCCACCCGTTCGAACAGCAGCAGTGCCCCGGAGAAGGTCACTACGTACACCATGCTGCGCACCGCCAGAGGCTTGCTGACCCGGAAGAACACCAGCAGCGCCAGGGGGATGTTGACCAGCAGGCTCAGGTAACTGACGCGGATGCCGGTGGTATACTGGATCATGGTGCAGATGCCGTTCAGCCCGGAGGGGGCGAATCGATTGGGGAATACAAAAAGGGTGTAGTTCAGCGCGCAGATGCAGGCGATGGCGATGATCACCAGATAAGTAAGGCATTTCTTCAGACGGTTCATATGCCGCTCCCGTTCCAAATCGTGAGAGATAATCCGTAAAAAGCGGGGAAAAAAGAATCCGCTTCCGCCGATTCCTACGAAAATATAGCACATTCCTCGGGAACAATCAACCCCCAAAGTGGAATTTTTCCTTTTCCGGTCTTTCGCCCCGGATGCTTCTGTTTTCCGGCGGCAGGGATTGCAATTTGGCGTGCTTTCGTGTATAATAATGGGTTAAGCAAACCTTGGACGGAGCCCCAGGCTCCGCCCTGTGCTACAAAAAATGCGGATTGAAGCAGGAGGCGCCATATGAGACCGATTTCCATGGAACGCGTGGAGCAGACCCGGCAGGCCATTCTGGACATTATTGAGAGCCCGGTCCTGACCCACGAGCAGAAGCTGACCAACCTTGCCAACCAGGCGGATTCGCTGATGGAGGTGCTGGCGCTGCCGGAAGGGCTGGAGGAATATCTGGACCCGGTCCCCGGAAAGCAGTGCATCTGCGACCTTTTTGAGGGGCATGCCCCAATGCGCCCCCGCTACATTATCCCCGATTATGACAAATTCTTCGCCAACGGCAGCGAATTTCTGCAGCTGTCGCCGCCCACCGATTTCTTCGAGGCGATCAACGATCTGCTGATCCTGTACAAGCACGTGCCCAGCGTGACCAATTACCCAGTGTTCGTAGGCGCGCTGGACAAGCTGCTGGACCCTTTCCTCCAGGGCATGGACGACGCCACGGTGAAAAAGCACCTGAAGCTGTTCCTGACCCATATCGACCGGACCGTGCTGGACTCCTTCTCTCACGCGGACCTGGGGCCGGAGGCCACCCGCGCGGGGCGGCTTCTCCTGGAAGCGGAGCGTGAGCTGGAGCTGGCTGTGCCCAACTTCACCCTGAAATACGACCCGGACATCACCCCGGACGATTTCGCCATCGAGGCGGTGAAAACCTGCCTGAGAAGCGCCAAGCCCAGCTTCGCCAACCATAAAATGTTCCGCGCCGAGCTGGGCGATGACTATGTGATCGCCAGCTGCTATAACGGCCTGCTCTGCGGCGGCGGCTCCTATACCCTGTGCCGCCTGATCCTGGGCAACATCGCCAAGCGCGCGGAAAACATCCGGGATTTCCGGGAAAATGTGCTGCCCAAAGTGATGGACCTGCAGGCGTGCTATATGGACGCCCGGGTGAAATTCATTGTGGAGGAAAGCGGCTTCTTCGAGAACCATTTCCTGTCCAGGGAGGGGCTGATCCATCGGGAGCGGTTCACCGGCATGTACGGCCTGGTGGGACTGGCGGACGCGGTCAACATCCTGCTGGAGAAGGAGGGCGTGGACGGCCGCTTCGGCCACAGCGCCCAAGCCGATCAGCTGGGCGTGGATATCATGGAGCAGATCAACGCTTTCAACCAGGCGCATCCCGCGCCCTACTGCGAGGCCACCGGCGGGCATTACCTGCTGCACGCCCAGGTGGGCATTGCCCAGGACCAGGGCATCACCCCGGGAACGCGGATCCCCATCGGCGAGGAGCCGGATACCCTGTACGACCACCTGGAGAATTGCAGCCTGTTCCACAAATATTTCCCCTCCGGCACCGGCGATATCTTCCCCATGGAGATGACCGCAGGTAAAAATCCCCAGTACATCCTGGACATCGTCAAGGGCGCGTTCCAGAAGGATCTGCGGTACCTGTCCTTCCATGACAAGGACAGTGACGTCATCCGCATCACCGGCTACCTGGTCAAGCGCTCCGAAATCGAGAAGTACCAGAAGGGCAAGCGGGTCCTGCAAAACACTACCCAGCTGGGCGCCGGCGCAGTGCGCAACGGCAGGGTCCTGGAAAGAAAGGTGCGCTGACCCATGCCCCGGAAATTCCCTGTAAACCAGATCATCCCCTTCAGCTGTGTGGACGGTCCCGGGAACCGCACTGCGGTGTTCCTGCAGGGCTGCAATATCGACTGCCGCTACTGCCACAATCCGGAAACCCGGAATCTTTGCGTCCACTGCGGCGCCTGTGTGGAAAAATGCCCCGCTCAAGCCCTGTACCTTCAGGACGGGCAGATAAAATTCCGCCCGGAGGCCTGCGTGCGCTGCGACACCTGCATCCACGTCTGCCCCCGCGGCGCCAGCCCCCGGATCCGGGAGATGGACGCGGCGGAAATCTTCGCCGAGATCCGGAAGTATGTCCCCTATATCCGCGGCGTCACCGTTTCCGGCGGTGAATGCACCCTGTACCCGGAGCTGCTTGCGCCGCTTTTCACCCTCTGCCGGGAAGCCGGGCTCCACACCCTCCTGGACAGCAACGGCATGGTTCCCTACGCCTCCATGCCGGAGGTGATGGCCGTGACGGACGGCGTCATGCTGGACATCAAGGCCTATGATCCGGCGGTTCACCGGCGCGTCACCGGGGCGGACAACCGCCAGGTGCTGCAAAACGCCGCATACCTGGCCGATGCCGGCAAGCTGGAGGAGATCCGCACCGTCATCGTGCCGGGGCTGACCGATGACGCGGCCACCATCCAGGGGATCGCGAATTTCCTGCGCCCGCACATGGACATCGCCGCCCTGCGCTACAAACTGATCGCCTTCCGGCGCAACGGCGTCCGGGAAGCGTACCGGCACTATCCCCAGCCGGACAGCGCCCACATGGAGGCCTTGCGCCAATGCGCCTGGCGCGCCGGCTTCCGTCAGATCGTCGTCACCTGACGCCTTGGTTCCTGACATAGCGCCAAAAATACCCCGGCTCCTTTACGGGAGCCGGGGATGCTTTTATGTTACTCCGCCTTGGCATCGGCGATGATCTTGGCCTGGTTGCCCTTGGGAACTTCCTCATAGCGCTCGAAGGTCAGGGAGAACGAGCCTCTGGCCTGGGTCATTGCCCGCAGGTCAATGGCGTAGCTGGACATCTCCGCCATGGGGACCTCCGCCTCAACCACGGTATCGCCATCCCCCGTGGGATTCATGCCCATCACCCGTCCGCGGCGCTTGTTCAGGTCGCCGATCACGTCGCCCATGTAGCTGTCGGGAATGGTGACCTTCAGCGAGCCGATCGGCTCGAGCAGGGTGGGGTTGGCATTGGGCATGGCTTCCTTAAATGCCAGGATGGCCGCCAGCCGGAACGCCACTTCGTTGGAGTCCACCGGGTGATAGGAGCCGTCATACAGCGTGGCTTTCAGCCCCACCATAGGATAGCCCGCCAGTGGGCCCTTCTGCACCGCCTCCTGGATACCCTTTTCCACCGCGGGGTAGAAATTCCTGGGCACGGAGCCGCCGAATACCTCCTCCGCGAAAATCAGATCGTCCTGCTCATCCTGCGGCTCGAAGCGCACCCAGACGTCGCCAAACTGGCCGCTGCCGCCGGTCTGCTTCTTGTGGCGGCCGTGGGCCTCCACCTTCTTCTTGATCCGCTCCCGGTAGGCGATCTTCGCCGGGCTGAGGACAGCTTCCACGCCGAAGCGGCTCTTCAGCTTTGCCACCAGCACATCCAGCTGCTGGTCGCCCGCGCCGGAGATGATCAGCTGCTTGGTTTCCGGATTGTTGGCAACGGTGAAGGAGGGATCCTCCTCATTCAGCCGGTTCAGGCCGGTGCCCACCTTCTCCTCCTGGCCCTTGACCTTGGGGGCGATGGCCATGGAGTAGCAGGGCGGGGCGTAGGGGATGCCCTTCAGCGCCACGACCTTCCGTGGATCGCAGAGGGTATCGCCGGTCTTGACCTTATCCATTTTGCCGATGGCGCCAATGTCGCCGCAGGACAGTGCCTTGACCTCGGTATTCTTCTTGCCGCACATGGTATACAGCCGCCCCAGCTTCTCTGTGTCGCCGGTGCGGGAATTGACAAGCACCGTGTCGGAGGTGATCTCGCCGGAGAGGACCTTGACATAGGAATATTTCCCATACTGGTCGGACACGGTCTTCCACACGAATGCGGAGGGAACACCGCCGGGGGAAACTACGAATTCCTCCGTCGTGCCGTCAGCCAGGGTGGCCTTATGATAGTTGCCCTCTATGGGGTTGGGCAGCAGGTCGATGATGTGGTCCATCAGCATCAGGCTGCCCAGGCAGGTGTACGCGGAGCCGCAGAGCACCGGGAACAGGCTCAGCTCGGTGACGCCCTGATGCAGGCCCTTAATCATCTCCGCATAGGTGAAATCGTCGCCCTCGAAGAAGCGGTCCATCAGCTCTTCGTCCGTCTCCGCCACGGATTCCTTCAGCGCGTCGTTGAATTCCTCGATCACGGAGGTCTTATCGTCGGGCACCTGGATCTCCACCCGTTTCAGGTTCTTCATCTCGTAGGCGCGCTTATTCAGCACGTCGATGATGCCGGTGACCCGATGGGCGGAGTCCCAGATAGGGACGACCACCGGGGCGATCTTATTGCCGTAGCGCGCCCGCAGGGCGTCAAAGGTGGCGTTATAGTCAGAGTGGTCCTCGTCCACCTTGGAAATGTAGATGAAGCGGGGCATTTTCCGCTCCTCGCAGTATTTCCAGGCCTTCTCGAAGCCCACGGTAATGCCGTCCTTGGCGGAGCACACCAGAATGGCCGCGTCGGCCGCCCGGAGCGCCTCCATCACCGCGCCGGAGAAATCGAAGCCGCCCGGCGTATCCAGCACGTTGATCTTGGTGTTCTTATACTCCAGAGGAACCACCGCCGTGGACAGGGAAACGTTCCGGCGAATCTCCTCCGGGTCGAAATCACAAACGGTGTTGCCGTCGGCATTCCTGCCCATACGGTCGATGGCACCGGTCATGTAAAGTAAGCTCTCTGCCAGGGCAGTCTTTCCGCTGCCGCTGTGGCCCAGCAGGCAGATATTACGAATCGCGTTGGCTGTGTACATGGTAATTCAGTTCTCCTTTCGGGAAGTTTGACTTCCGCTTCCTTACGCGCAGGTGCTTTTGCACCGCAATAAAGACATTATACACGAAATCGGTTTGCATTTCAATGCCTATTTTCGTCAGATTGCAAAATTGGTGAAAATGGCGGATGGACAAATGCGCTTCTGTGCAAAACAACCAAATTTCCACACGCAATTCCGGCGTCTTGCCCAAAGGCCGTTACATCCGGCACAGGAGCTCCGCCAGCTCCGTCCAATTGCAGCCCTCAAATTCCAGATGGCGGCAGCCCTCCGGCGCCTTGTCCGGGTGCAGCCGCGGGTCCGCAGGCGTCTGCCCCGGCGGCGTCAGGCCGGTGTGCAAGTAAAGCGTGGCCATGCCCGCCGCCATGCCCCCGGCGATATCCGTATCGCGGTCGTTGCCGATCATCAGGCATTTCCCCGCGTCCAGGTGGCGCTCCTCCGTCAGCGCCCGGAAAAACCGCAGGTCCGGCTTCCGGCAGCCGTAATCCGAGGAGATCCAGACGCCGTCCAGCTGCTCCCCCAGCCCCAGCAGGCGCAGCTCATATTCCGTAAAGACCCGCTGGGCGTTGCTCAGCAGCCACAGGCGGAAGCCTCTCTGCCGCAGCAGCGCCAGCGCCTCCGTCACACCCGGGTAGAGCCGCAGATGCTCCAGCGACAGCACCCGGAACAGCTGCGCCGCCGCCACGCCCAGGGATGGCGCGTGCACCATCACGCCCTTGTCCCGGAACAGCTGCGCCATCACATCCTCAAAGGGAATGTCCGGGAAGCATTCGTAGCTCTGCCCCGCCTGTGCCTGCCGCAGCTGCATGGCGCTGTCAAACGCATGCTTCAGCTCCGCGCCGGTGTAGTGCGCGCCGTAAAATCCGAAGTAAATGGCGGTTTTCTCCCATACGGCCGGAGATTCCTCCGTGTGGATGTCCACCAGCGTGCCATACAGGTCGAAAACCAGGTCCGTATATTTCATTGCCGGGCGGCCTCCTGCATACGCTGTCAGATGGAGCGGGTCCACTCGGTGACCAGCAGGCCGGGAATCATCCAGATCAGCTCATAAATCACCAGATTGGCCGGGGTCAGCAGGTGATCCGCCCCCAGGATCGTCAGCACCAGCATGATGATCAGCCCCAGGATGCCCCCCAGCATATGCACCGTCACGCCCAGTATGCTGGCGGTGCGCAGCGCCCGGGCGCCGGTGACCGCGTAGGCGGGACCTGCCAGGCCTTCCCCGGTGGTCAGCGCCAGAGCGGGCGCATCCTCCTCCAGCGTCCGGGCGGCCAGCGCGTCCCGGGCAGCCCGGTCCGGGAAAGCGATCCGGCGGGTGCTGATACCGAATTTGCCCCGCAGGAAGCTCTCCGTCAGCATAAAGTCGCCGGTGGTCAGCACCGGGGTCAGCCCCCGGTAGGCGCAGAGGGTGGTCAGGCCGGCAGCAGAGGATTTCACCTTGCTGTAGGCAATGGCGAATACGCCGCACAGGCTCCCGTCCACCGCCACGTATACAGCCTGGCTG
Source organism: Bacillota bacterium (assembly GCA_021199635.1). Lineage (GTDB taxonomy): Bacteria > Bacillota > Clostridia > Oscillospirales > Oscillospiraceae > Faecousia. The sequence continues at coordinate 6,514 of JAJQHS010000082.1, read as the reverse complement.
ACCCGGGTGCCCTCGGGCATATCCACGCCCATCTCCTGCATAAACGACAGGCTCCCCACCAGTACCGCTTCGCCGTCCACAATGCCGCCCACGCCGCCATTGCCATAGCTGCGCAGGGTCTCCACCTCATAATGGTAGCCGTTCCGGCTGTCCAGCAGCTGGGTGAACAGCGGCGCCATTCCGCCGCCGTCCGCCACGATCACCGCCGTGCCGTAGGCGATCACCTGATCCGGGTCCCGGGTGCCGTAGAATTTCACGCCGTTCATTTTGGCGCAGCCCTGGGGGAACAGGTCGGTGTCATTCAGGGGGAACACGCCGGGTACACTGAGCCCCCGGATGCCCTGCCAGCCGCAGAGCACGACCCCCAGTTTATGCAGCCGCCGCTCCAGCACAGCCATCGGGCGGCTCAGGGTGATATAGGCCGACGCGGGCACAGCCACCAGCAGCGATGCGCTGAACACCTGCACACCCATGGATACGGAATGCAGCACGCCTGCGCAGATGCCGATGCCCAGGCTGAGGAACAGCGCCGTCAGGGCGTAGCCGTTCAGGGTCTTCTCCGGGCCGGAGGGTGCCTGGTAGGTGTCCATAAAATCCTCCACCTGTCCCTGGCCCCGGAGGAACCCGGTCCTGCCCTCGTAATAATCCGGGCAGGCTGCCACGCTGTCCAGCCGGATGGCCTTGCGCATGGTATCCATCTGCCCCATTTCCGTGTTCCGCCGCTGGTAGGCGCCCCACAGCGACATGGTCATGTTCAGGCTGAACGCGGCGCAGCAGGGCACCCGCTGCTGGGACAGGCACAGGATCCCGTCCGCCAGGCAGGCCGCCAGGCTGAACAGCAGCAGCGTATTCAGGGAGAACCGCCGCCGGATCAGGTCGGAAAAGCCCTCCATCAGCTGGTAGCTGCCCAGCAGCGCCGACAGCAAAATCGACAGAAACTGGGTGAAAATCAGCAGCCGCAGCCGATCCTCCTGCACCGCGCCGGCGGCGTAGAGGATGGCGGATAGGCCGGATATCAGCGCGATCGCCAGATTACCCAGAATGGCCAGCTGCAGCTTGGCGAAACCCTGCTCCGTCAGCTCATAATAGCGCTTCTCCGGCCCGGCGACCAGCTTCCGCTTCAGCTCCCGCAGCCGGGATTTGGGGCGGAAGACGATGGGCTCCGGGGGAATATACTCGCCCATGGGCTGCTCGTACTCCGGTTCCCAGCCCTCGGAGTAAGGCTCCTCCGCCTCCGGCTGGGGTGCAGGCGTCTCCTCCTGCGCCGGGGAACCAGCCTCCTCCGCCTCCGCGGTCATTTGCCGCTTGACCGCCTGGCTGATCTCATCCAGGCGCACAGTGTCCCGGGGCAGCGGCGTTTCCTGGGGCGCTTCCTCCGGCGTTTCCCCATCCCAAATCTTTACTGCTTCCGCAGCCTGGGGCTGGGCGGGGGCTTCCGCCTCCTGCTCCGCTTCCGGAGCATCCCCAAATTCCTTCAGGATATCCTCAAGGCTGAAGGATTCCTGTTCTTTTTCCTGTTCATCCATGCCGTTACCTCCTTATCCTTCCCGACGCTGGCGCACCGCTTCGTACAATAGTACCGCCGCGGCGGCGGATGCGTTCAGCGAGGAAATCTGCCCCTGCATGGGAATATGCACAGCCGCGTCGCAGTTTTTCCGCACCAGCGGGCTGATACCGTCCCCTTCGTTTCCGATCACGATGGCCGTCGGCCCGGTAAAATCCGCCTGGTACATGGGCACGGAGCCTTCGGCGGCCGCGCCGAAAATCCATACACCCTGCTTCTTAAGCGATGCGATGGCGGCGTTTACATTGCCCACCCGGGCGACCTTCATATATTCCAGCGCGCCGGCCGAGGCCTTGGCTACAGTGGCCGTCAGCCCTACGCTGCGGCGCTTGGGGATGATCACCCCATGGGCGCCGGCGCATTCCGCCGAGCGGAGGATCGCCCCCAGATTATGGGGATCGGTCAGCTCATCGCAGATCACGATCAGCGCGTTCTCCCCCCGGGCGGCGGCTTCCGCCAGAATGTCTTCAATGGACACATAATCATGGGCAGCCGCCAGGGCGATCACCCCCTGATGGGCATGGGTGACGCTCATGACGTCCAGCTTCCGGCGATCCACCGGGACCACCACTGCCCCGGCCTCCTTCGCCTGGGCAGCCAGACGCTGCAGGCCCTTGTCCGTATCCCCCGCGGCGATAAATACCTTATCGATGGTGCGTCCGCTGCGGAGTGCCTCCGTCAGGGCGTTGCGCCCCTCCAGCTGGCCCTCCTCCGGCTGTGATTCCGGGCGCGGCGGGCGCCCCCGGCGATTGTCGATCATACCGTTCATCTCCATTTTGACAGCCAAAAGGCTATACTTCTCAAAATATGGCTCCATTATACCAGACTTTTTTCCTGGATACAACCGGTATTTTTTCCTTTTCCACACTCCGGCCACAGAATATTCAGGGAACTTTTCATTGATTTCCGCGGGAAACCGCACTATAATGGCACTTATATCCCACTTATGTTCCAGAGGAAGGAATGTTATGGAAACCGATTCCGAAATTATCGTCAAAAAACCGAAAAGATTCCGGCGCATCCTCGCCACCGCGCTGCTGTGCGTGCTGGTCCTGGCTGCCTGCCTTTGCTTTTTCTCCGCAAAATGGTATGTGGACACCTACGGGCGGATCGGCTTCGATGCGGTCCTGTTCACCCTGACCAGCGACCTGAACGGGGTGCAGTCCGGGCTGATCACCGAATATCTGCTTCACGGGGCGCTGCCCGCGGCGCTCTGCGCCGCCGCGGTATGCCTGCTGCTGTTCTTCCCGTGGAAGAAGGCGCTGCGCGTTCCCTTCCTCCGCGGCAGGAAGGTGCAGCTTTTCCCCTTCTCCCGGTGGTTCTCTGCGATCCTCTGCCTGCTGCTGAGCATCGTTCTGATCGTTTACGCCGCCTTCGATGTGGAGCTGGTGGACTATATCGTTTCCGGGCTGCAGATCTCCTCCCTGTACGAGAACGCCTATGTGGAGCCGGACAGCGTGGAGATTACCTTCCCGGAGGAGAAGCGAAACCTGATTTATATTGTATTGGAATCCATGGAAACCAGCTACCTGTCCACGGAGGAGGGTGGCGCACTCTCCTACAATCTGATCCCGGATCTGTACCAGCTGGCCCAGGAGAATGTCAATTTCTCCCACAATACGGACGTGGGCGGCTTCCGGGAGGTGCCCGGCGCCAGCTGGACCATCGGCGCGCTGGTGGCGCAGACCTCCGGCGTCCCCCTGGTTACGCCGGAGGACGTCTCCGACTGGCAGAACGGCTATGGCAAGGAGGGCGTGTTCCTGCCGGGGCTGACCACCCTCTTCGACATTCTCAGTGAAAACGGCTATTACCAGGCGCTGATGGTCGGCTCCGACGCCAACTTCGGCGGGCGGAAAACCTACTATTCCACCCACGGCGTGGATACGGTATATGATCTGTACACCGCCCGCAGCGACGGCATCGTGCCCAGCGACTATTTCGTATGGTGGGGCATGGAGGATATGTACCTGTTCGAATACGCCAAGCAGGAGATCCTGGAGATCGCCGAGCAGGATCAGCCCTTCGCCTTCACCATGCTGACGGTGGACACCCACCATATCGGCGGCTACACCTGCGACCTGTGTGAGGATACCTACGAGGAGAGCTACGAAAACGCCATTGCCTGCTCCAGCCGGCAGGTCTACGCGTTCGTGCAGTGGCTGATGGAGCAGGATTTCTACGAGAACACCACGATCATCATCACCGGCGACCATTGCTCCATGGACTCCGGCTACTTCAGCCGGAACGTGGACGACGACTACGTGCGCCATGTGTATAACTGCTTCATCAATGCCGCGGTCGAGCCGTCCAATACGGAGAACCGCAGCTTCTGCGCGCTGGATATGTTCCCCACCACGCTGGCGGCCATCGGCTGCACCATCGAGGGCGACCGTCTGGGTCTGGGAACGAATCTGTTCTCCGACACGCCCACACTGATCGAGCGGGTGGGCTACACCGCCTTCTGCACGGAGGTTTCCAAGACGTCCGACTATTACGCCTCGCATTTTTACACGGAGCAGTGACCGTTTCCCCCGCTTGGGGGAAATTAACAGAAAATTAACGGGATGGTTTTGAATCATTCATTGCAGGACGTCAAAAAATGTGGTATGATGTCTGCTAGAATCCATAACGTCAGGGAGGGATCGAAATGGACACCAATCGCAACGATCCGCAGGACAAGAATAACCGCAACCCGGATAACGGCAAGCAGCCGCGGAACAATATCTGGATTGCCATCATCATCACCTTTGCAATCGTGCTGATGATCGGCACAATTTACAACTCGGTTTCCAACAGCCAGTATACCCAGACCACCTTCTCGGATTTCCTGGCCGAGATGGAGAACGACAATCTGGCGCAGGTGGAAATCTGCTATGACCGCATCCTGTACCTTACCAAAGAGGAAGCCGAAAAGCCCGCCCAGAGCCAGAAGGCCTGCTACACCGGCCTTCCCACCGGAAGCGACACGCTGGCAATGGCGGAGGAACTGATCGCCATGGGCGTCGAGGTGGACTATCAGATCGTTGAGGATAACTCCACCATCCTGATGGTCCTGTACTACGTGTTCATGATCGCCATCATCTTCTTCATGATGCGCTCGCTGACCAAGCGCATGAGCGGCGACAGCCTGACCGGCGGCTTTGGCCAGAGCAAAGCCAAAATGTATATGGAGAAGTCCACCGGCATCACCTTCAAGAATGTGGCCGGGCAGGACGAGGCCAAGGAATCCCTGCAGGAGATCATAGACTTCCTCCACAATCCCAAGAAGTACACCGACATCGGTGCGAAGCTGCCCAAGGGCGCGCTGCTGGTCGGCTCCCCCGGCACCGGCAAGACCCTGCTGGCCAAGGCCGTGGCAGGCGAAGCCAACGTTCCCTTCTTCTCCATCTCCGGCTCCGACTTCGTGGAAATGTTCGTGGGCATGGGCGCCAGCCGGGTGCGGGACCTGTTCCAGCAGGCGGCGAAGGTGGCTCCGTGCATCATCTTCATTGACGAAATCGACGCCGTCGGGCGCACCCGGGATTCCCGCTACGGCAGCAATTCCGAGCAGGAGCAGACGCTGAACCAGCTGCTCAATGAGATCGACGGCTTTGAGCCTTCGAAGGGCATCGTGTGTCTTGCCGCCACCAACCGTCCGGAGATTCTGGACAAGGCGTTGCTCCGTCCCGGCCGGTTCGACCGGCGGATCGTCGTGGACCGCCCCAACCTGCAGGGCCGCCTGGACACGCTGAAGGTGCATACGAAGAAGATCAAGCTGGCGGAGGATGTGGATCTGCAGAAAATCGCCCAGGCTACCGCCGGCGCGGTGGGCGCGGACCTGGCAAATCTGGTCAACGAGGCGGCGCTGCGCGCGGTGCGCAATGGCCGCCAGGCGGTGAATCAGGAGGATCTGCTGGTATCCTTTGAAACCGTCATCGCCGGTACCGAGAAGAAGAACACCGTCCTGAACGAGACGGAGAAGCGGATGATCGCCTACCATGAGGTGGGCCATGCGCTGATTTCCGCCCTGGAGAAGAACGATACCCCTGTCAGCAAAATCACCATCGTCCCCCACACCGACGGCGCACTGGGCTACACCCTCTACCTGCCGGAGGAGGAGAAGTACTTGTCCACCAAAGAGGAGCTGATGGGCCAGCTGCGTTCCCTGCTGGGCGGACGTGCCGCGGAGCAGGTGGTGTTTGGCACCATGACCACCGGCGCATCCAACGACATCCAGCGCGCCACCTCTCTGGCGCGGAACATGGTTGCGCTGTACGGCATGAGCGACGAGCTGGGGCTGATGGCCCCTGCCAACGTATCCAACCAGTACCTGGAGGGGCAAACCTATCTGGATTGCTCCCAGGAAACCTCCGCAGCGGTGGACTCCGCGGTACAGAAGCTGCTGAACAGCTGCTACGAGGACGCCAAGCGCATTCTGACCTCCCACCGTGCGCTGCTGGACGAGATCTCCGAATATCTGCTGGCCAAGGAAACCATCACCGGCGACGAGCTGATGGCCTACGTCAATGCGGAGCAGCACCCCGCCGAAGCCCTGCCGGAGGCCGGGGAAGCGCCCACGGAAGCCCTGCCGGAGACAGATGTGCCGTCCGACGCTACCCAGGAAGATACCGGGGAGGTTCCTCCCGCCGAATAATCCCCGCGGGCTGCCGCTGCAGAAGCGGCAGCCCGATTTTTCGGGAAAAGAAAAATTTCCTCTTTACAAATTGAAAAAGCCTTGCTATAATAGTGTGGCTTTCAGGCAGACGCGCCGGTGGCTCAATGGATAGAGCATCGGATTCCGGTTCCGAGGGTTGGGGGTTCGAGTCCCTTCCGGCGTACCAGATAGTAAAGCACCGAAGATCGTTGGCTTAACAGTGATAAGGAACTAATACGAACTTATCAACTGTTAGCCGACAAAATCGGGTGTGCATAGCGGAAGCAATGCCAACAAGAACCGTTTGTTTTCTAACA
>JAJQHS010000092.1 GCA_021199635.1 Bacillota bacterium | reverse complement strand
TTTGCAGCCGGTTCTCCACATTGGCATAGCTGGTGTCAGGGTCCAAATCCAGGGGCAGGATGGAAATATCCGGGTACGCCTCCTTGAGCCGCTTGATCACGCCCCGGCCGCAGACATGGTTCGGCAGGCAGCCGAAGGGCTGCAAAATGATAAAGGATCGGACGCCCTCTTTGGCATTGTGGGCGATCTCCGCAGCCATCAGCCATCCCTCCCCGCAGCTCAATGTCTCCGGGATAATGTCGCTGACTTCCTGATACAGCTCCTTTGGCTTCTTTGCGTATTCATAGAGCGGGTGCCGAATGGCGACCTTTTCCAGCTGCTTCTGCACATAGTCAAACAGCCCCTCCACCAGCTGGGGGTAGGGCGGGATGTTGGCGTGATAGTCCCGGATCTCGCACTCTGTCGCCCGGAAATCCTTCCGCAGCTGGTCGGTGATCCTGGGGAAGGCGGTTTCCATGCCGTTGTCCTCCAGGTACCTCTCAATGTTGAAGTTGGAGCCTGGGTGATAGGTCACCAGCAGCTCACCGGTGACGAACACCTTCGGCTTCAGGTGGCTCCGGTCATAAGCGATCTCCCCCATCCGGTCGATGCAGCGGGCAAACGCACGCCGGGCATTTCCTACGCCTCCGCGGATGCCCTCCGCCAGCTGCGCGACACAGTCCTGGTAGACGGCGTCCGTCTCGCCGGAGCGCAGCTCATAGGGGCGTATCTTCCGGCACAGGTCGGTGAGGATATCCAGCATCATAAAGGTCCAGACCGCCTCCCAGACAGCGCTGACACCAAGGACGGCAACACCGGGGTGCATTTCCTTCGAGTCGCCCATGTCCGTAGTGACGATGGGGACCTGCGTGAACCCGGCTCTGTCCAGGCCCTTGCGGAGCAGTCCCGCGTAGTGGGACATCCGGCAGTCGCATTGGAACTTTACCATCGCCACCGCGACCTCGTCCTGGCGGTAATTCCCCTCCTGCAGGGCGCTGATGATCTCCCCGATCACCATCTGGCAGGGGAAGCAGATGTCGTTATGCACATACTTCTTCCCCAGTGCGATCTGCTCCCGTCCGCCTATGGGCAGGGTCTTGACCCGGTAATTTTCTTTCTCCATAATGGCACAGAGAAGGACGGATACCTCTTTGGAAATGTTTGGCACCAGGATGGTGCGCGTTTTCTTGTCCGGCGGATAGAATTTCGTCGGGCTGGGTGCGGGCAGCTCCCGGAACCCATGCAGCATTGCCTCCCGCAGCCGGGCATCCCTCCGCTTGATTTCAATGGTTTCCAGGAAGGATTGAATCCGGATTCCCAGGGAGCCGGTGGCGTCGCTCTCGTCCACCTTCAGGATCAGCGGCGATTTGCCGCCGCTCTCGGAAAGGATGCGGCTGATCTCATCGGACAAAATTGCGTCGTGGCCGCAGCCGAAGCTGACGATCTGCACATACTCCAGCGCCGGGTCCTTCGCCGCCACCATGGCGGCCTCCAGCATGCGGGTGTGGAAATTATTGGTGATTTCGATGGTGGTGTTTTTCAGATCCTGTTCGCTAAGGTGGGGCAGGCTGTCCACAGTCAGCACCGGCACGCCCCGCTCTTCGAACCGTTTGAAGATGTCATGGCAGATGAAGGGATCGGTGTGGTAGGGCCTCCCCGCCAGCACCACCGCATAGCTGCCGGCCTCATGCACCTGGCGAAGCACTTCCTCGCACCGCCCGGTCAGCATATTGCGGAAGGTGCGCAGCGCCTGCTCGCCCTCGAGGAAAGCGGCCTCCGCCTCCTTCAGGGTAACGCCCAGGGTATCCACTGCATAGCGGCAAATCTGCTTCCTCCGGTCCTTTTCCGCGAACCAGTGAAAAACCGGGGTATCAAAGACGGCCTGCCCGCTCCGCTCCGGGTCCTGGGAATTCCGCACCACCATGGGGTAGCCCTGGAGGACGGAGCAAACATACGGGCTGTTCCGATCCACCCCCTCCGGGGGCATATGCATCACATAGGGGAAGAAAATACGGTCCACCCCCGCCTGCATCAGGTCCATAATGTGGCCGTGCACCAGCTTCGCCGGGAAGCAGATCGTGTCAGACGCCACATACTGCAGCCCCTGCTCATAAATCCTGCGGCTGCTTTTGTGGGAAAATTTCACCTGGTATCCCAGTGCCCGGAAGAAGGTGCTCCAGAAGGGCATACTGTCCCAGAATTCCAGCACCCGGGGCAGGCCAATGACGATTCCCTTATCCGGGGCGGCCGGATGATAGGGATAATCCTGGAACAGCAGTTTTTCCCGCTCCACAAACAGATCGGCGGGTTTTTCCTCCGGGAGCGCCTCGGCCGGGCGCGCATCCTGCGCCTCCGCCGCCCCCTTTTCGCACCGGTTGCCGGAAATCCAATGCTTCCCGGTGGAGAAGCGGACGATGGTGCGGCTGCACCGGTTGCCGCAGCCCAGGCAGGGAACGCCGGTCTGCGTCTCATAGGCAAAGCGTTCTACCGCGTCAAAGCCGATGAAGGAGGAACAGACGCCATTCTGATAGCCGGATTCCTCCACCTGCCGTTTCACCGCCAGAGCTGCGCCGATGGCGCCCATCTCGCCGGGGTAGGGAGCCAGCTTCACCTCTGCGCCCAGATATTCCTCCAGCGCCCGCAGCACCGCCCGGTTGCGGAAGGTGCCGCCCTGCACCACAATGCAGTCCCCCAGCTGGGCGGTGTTGGAGATGCGCACCACCTTGGTGAACACGTTCTCAATGATGGAACGGCACAGCCCCGCCATAATGTCGTCCGGGCCTTTGCCCCGCCGCTGCTCGTTGATGATGGTGCTGTTCATAAACACGGTGCAGCGGCTGCCCAGATGGGCTGGGGCCTTTGAGCGGAACGCCGCCTCTGCGATCTCCTCCACCGGGAGGTTCAGATTCACCGCGAAATTTTCCAGGAAGGAGCCGCACCCGGAGGAGCAGGCCTCGTTCAGCATGATGTTGGTGATGATGCCGTCCTCCAGCCAGATGGCCTTCATGTCCTGGCCGCCGATGTCCAGCAGGAAGGTGGCCTCCGGATAATACTGGGTGCAGCCCATGGCGTGCGCCACCGTTTCCACAGTGTGGTAATCCGCCCCAAATGCCCGGGCCAGCAGCTGCTCGCCGTAGCCCGTGGTGCCCAAGCCCAGCACATTCAGCCGGATGCCCTGGGCGTCGTACTTCCGCCTGAGTTCGTTCAGCCCATCCCGCACCACGCGCAGAGGCTCTCCTTTGTTATTCGCATAGAAGCGGTCAATGACCCGCTCCTGCTCGTCCAGCAGGATGAACTTGGAGGTGGTGCTGCCGGAGTCGATGCCCAGCCAGACCCGAAGCTCTCCGTCCGTCGGCACTGGCGGGCAGACGTCCTTCCGCTCCCGGTCATGCCTTGCCTGAAAGGCCTGCCGCTCCTCCGGGGAGAAGAAAAAGGGCTTCTGCACGTCCTCCTCCCCGGAGGAGGGGTCATCCGGCTGCGCCAGCCGGGAGAGCATTTCCTCCAAGGTGACTGTGTCCCCATCACCCGGGAACAGCTGCTCCACGGCAATGGCCGTGCCGTAGGCCACGATCGTCTCCGGATGCTCCGGACGTACAATGTCCTGCTCGGACAGATGCAGACGCTGCGCAAACACCCGCACCAGGGTGGGGTGAAATGTCAGCGGGCCGCCCTCGAAAATGATCGGCGCCTTCAGCTCCAGCCCCTGCGCCAGTCCTCCGATGGTCTGTTTCGCGATGGCGTGGAAGGTGGACAGGGCGATGTCCTCCTTCCTGGCGCCGGAGAGGAGCAGTGGTTGGATGTCCGTCTTGGCGAACACCCCGCACCTGCCGGAAATGTCATAAACGGTGCTGCCGCGTTCTGCCAGGTCCTCAAATTGCTCCGGCTCCACGTTCAGCAGTGCCGCCACCTCGTCAATAAATGCGCCGGTGCCACCGGCGCAGCTGCCATTCATCCGCATATCCGAGGTTTGGAGCTGCCCCTTTTGCTCGTCATAGTGGAAGAACACAACCTTTGCGTCCTGCCCTCCCAGCTCCACGGCGGTTTTTACATTGGGATATAATGCCCGGACGGCGGCGGAGTTTGCCACCACCTCCTGTATGTAGGGAACGCCCAGCTTCTGGGCGATCGGCCTGCCGCCGGAGCCGCAGACCGCGGCGCGCAGACGCTCCGACGGGAAGCATTCCGCCGCCTCGCGGAGCAGACTTTTTACCGTTTCCCGCTGCCGGGCGTTATGCCGCACATAGCGCGCGTGTAACACATCTCCTGTTTTTTGGTCGACGACGACCACCTTTACTGTTGTGGACCCCACATCGATTCCAATGCGCAGGGTTCGATCTCTATCTCCCACAACGATACTTCCTTTCTGCGCGCTCAGGGCAAAATTCCGACCTTGTCCTCCGGTTCCGGCGAAATCCATCCGGCGATATCGGACACATCAAAGTCATAGGTCAGCGTCTGCCCGTCGCATACACGGATCTGCTCCCCTTTTTCGTTCATTTTGCGGAACGTCACCGGCTGCCGGCATACCTCCGGACCCTTGCGCACCATATTACCCAGGCAGGTGCGATCAGAACATTTCTGCTCCTCCGAATATGTCTTTTTGTGCTGCAGAATCTCCTCATAGAAGGGGGAACCTTTTGCGTAATGCCAGAAATACTCCTCATACGGGATGTTGTCATAGCACCAGGGCTTCTGGAACAGGTTGTAATGGATCAGGTCAGGGTGCGCCAGAAGTGTGGCAGCTTCCCCGCCCTGCGGCGGCATGGTGTCCCAGCGCTCGTCCAAATAGACAATTTTGCCGTTGCACATGGCGTTGAAGTAGTCCTGATCCGGCGCAAGGCAGTCAAAGTGATAGGTGTTCAGCAGATGCAGGAAATGGCCGCAGAAGCCCACCTCCCGCATTTTTTTCAGATTCATCACCAGGATGCCGGAATTGATATATTGCTCAATAGGAATGCCCACAGCCTGCTCCACATACTCCACCAGCTCGGGCACCGGTGTGATGGAACGGTCCGCGCAGGCGCCGATGATGTTATCCCCCAGCTCGGTCCGGAACAATTTGGAGATATCCCCCGGAACCACGATATCGCTGTCCAGATAAATCCCCTTGTCGTATTCGGGGAACAGGTCAGCAATAAAGAGCCGGAAATAGATCGTCAGTGTAAAGTAATCGCACCGCAATCTATTCTCGGCTCGGTCTGTGATCCCCTCCAGCTTGTCTTTCATTTGCAGGAAGCGGATCCGGAAGGGGGACTTTACATTGGCTGCAAGCTTTTCCTTACTCTGCTCGGTCAAATCCTCATGGAGGACGATGATCTGATAGGTGTAGGACCTGGACGCGTTTTCCATCATGGAGCGGATCGCGCAGTCCAGGTAAGGGGCATAGCTTTCATTCACAGTAAAAAAGATTGGGATTTCATCTGGTCTCATGGCAAATATCCTTTCATTGCGGTGGTGACATCCGTGTATTCCCGAAACAGGTCGTCATATTCATGCAGCTTCAGCCTCTGGTGTACCTGCTCGATCTGCCAGGGCTTTACCGTCAGCGTGTGTATCCAGGGAAAAAAACGGAAGCTGGTGGTGAAATGCTGAAAAATGGTGCTCCGGTGCAATTTGCGCTGCTCATTGTAGGCCCGGCTCCAGAGCTTTTTGGAATGCGCCAGCTTGTTGATGGCGGACTGGTCCGGCATGAACATCTGCTTATCGCGGCACATGGCCCTGCACCGGGCGAAAAGGCCGGTCTCCCGGATGTGCCCCAGGTTCAGCAGCAGCACACCGGAATTGACATAGTCCAAGTGGCACAAGCGGTTGCGGAAGAACCACCTGCCATAATAGTCCAGCACACCGGCAAGCTCACATCCCGCCATGTCCTGGTGATAGAAGGCGCTGTAATCCCCCCGGCAAAGCACATCATTGTCCAGATACAGGATGCGCTCCGGCAGCTCCGGCACCTGGTCCGCAAACAGCCGCAGCATACAGCAGGGTGTGAACCGGGTCTCCAGATTCGCCAGGGGCGTTTCCGCCTGGAACAGCGCGGACGCATCGATGCGTGTGACGGAATTCTCCTGGTTTTCGCGTTTGACGTAATCATCCAGATACCGGACGGTGCTCTGCGAAACAGGCGCGATTTTCCGCTCCCCCAGCGTCAGCTCCATCGTCATTACAAAAATATGCAATGGCTCCGCCGTGTGCCGGAGCAGCGACAGGACGGAGAGAATGACGCCTTCCTCTATGTTCTTGTCCCCGCAATACAGTATGTTGACGCCGGTTTCCGATTGCTTGCCGTGTTCCATCATGGCTGTTTTCCCTCTGCCCGTTCCGTAGATCCATCTTCCTGCCTGGAGCCGTTTCCCGTGCGGCGTGTACCGTATTATTATATGGCCCCGTCCTCCCTTTCAATCCGCCGGGTTTGTGCCGGCCATAGAATACAGGGAAGCCTCGTCTCCACATAGCTCCAGATGTTACATTATAGCGTGTTTTAATTGTAATGTCAAGAGTTACGTTTCGTTTTCCGCTCGAAATCCGTCGAACCTCCGCAAATGCCCACGTTTTGGCAACCGCGAAACGGCAGCAAAAAAGGCAGCTGCTCTGATACAAAGCAGCTGCCCATATATGGTGCCGCTGACCGGGATCGAACCGGTACGCCTTTTACAGCGAGGGATTTTAAGTCCCTTGTGTCTGCCTGTTCCACCACAGCGGCATGCGGTGAGACTTATCTTATCATAATTCCGCTTTCCCGTCAAGCCTTACAGCTGATCCAGGTTCAGTGAAAAGGCCTCCAGGCAATGCTCCAGGAACCAGTCCAGCTCCGGCCGGTACATTTCCCGCATAGCGTGCATGGTCTGCTGGGCGGCGCACTCGAACTCCGTATTTCCCGCCTTCTGCTCCTCTACACACTTGATGTACGCCGAAAGCTTGTCCGCCGCCTTCACCACCGGCGTCACTTCCGCATCCTCCTCCAGGATCAGCGGCTGGTACGCCGGGCGCAGTGCCTCCGGAGCCATATTCAGCAGCCGCTCTCCGGCCACTCGCTCCACCTGCTTATAGGCGGACTTGATCTGGGGGTTGTAGTACTTGATGGGCGTCGGCATATCTCCGGTCAGCGTTTCCGACGCGTCGTGGAACAGTGCCGCCACCGCGCAGCGGTCCGGGTCAGGCCCCGGCAAAAGCAGAATTTCCCGGCGGATCAGCGCCAGGCCGTGGGCCAGCACCGCCACCTGAAAGCTGTGCTCCTGCACATTTTCCGCGAAGCTGTTGCGCATCAGGCTCCATCGGGTGATATTGCGCATCCGCCCCATCATTGCATAGAATTCATTCGCCATAAAGTTTACCTGCCATTCTTTCGATCATTTTGGGAAGCGCCTCCGGCGATGGGCAGAACCGATTTCCTCCTGCCGCCCGGATGGTCTCCAGGTCCCGGAAGCCCCACAGCACGCTCAGGCACGGGACGCCCGCGTTGCGCGCCGTCTGCACGTCCACCTCGCTGTCCCCCACATAAATGCAGGAATCCACATCAAGCTCCGCCATGGCCTGCAGAAGCATGTCCGGCGCAGGTTTGCGGGGACAGCCCTCGCCTTCGCCCCGGGCGTGCATTCCGGGGAAATACGCCTGGCAAAGCTGCTTCACGGCTTCGTCCGGCTTGTTGGACACCACCGCCATGGGATACCTGCCCCGCAGCGCAGCCAGCGCCTCGGGGATCCCGGCATAGGGCGCGGTTTTATCCGTGCAGTGGGCATTGTAATACCGGGAAAAGCATTGCAGCAGCGCATCATGGTCCGCCCCCTCCGGCGCGGAGCGCGCCATCAGCTTCCCGGCGCCGTTCCCCACGAACCGGCGGACCTCCTCCCGGCTTCGCGGGGGGTATCCGAAGCACGCCAGGGCATAATTGACGGCGTCCTTCAGGTCCTCCAGCGTATCCAGAAGCGTGCCGTCCAAATCAAATAAAATTCCCAGCTGCATCCTATATACTCCAATTCTTCTTCACCCGGATGTCATCCCCCAGGAACGCCACGCGCTGGTAGCTACCCCGCAGCCGGGACGCGAGCTGCGCGTTGTAGCGGCGGGCCAGATCATCGGTGTTCAGATTGGTGGAAATAATGGTAGCCTTGCCGCTGAGGAGCCGGTCATTCACCAGGGTGTACAGGGCGGAGGTGGTGAACTGCCCCGGCATCTCGGTGCCCAAATCGTCCACGATCAGCAGATCGCAGGCGCTGTACTTTTCCGCTTCGTGCCGGGCATCCTCATCGCCGTCGAATTTTGCCCGCTCCATCCGGGCGAACAGGTGCCCGGCGCTTTCGTACACCACGGAGTAGCCGTTATCCGCCACCATCCTGGCAATGCAGGCGGAAAGGAAGGTTTTCCCCAGGCCCGTATCCCCGGAAAAGAGCAAATTTCCGGATTTTTCCGAGAAATTCTGGGCATACCGCCGGCAGGTCTGATAGGTTTTCTCCATCACCGTGCGGATGTTGACCCCGAGGTTCGGGTCCACGCGGTCCGGGTAATAATCCAGCCGGAACTGGTCGAAGGTCCCCTTCCCTACGTTCAGGAAGGTCAGCTCCTTCTTCTGCTCCTGCCGGCAAAGCTCCCGCAGGCATTCGCACATGGTCGAGCCTACATAGCCCGAGCCGCCACAGCGGTCACACACCGGGCTGTCGTCCAGGAAGCCCTCCTCAAAATTGGCCTCCACCAGCGCCGCCCGCTCCCGCTGCAGGGCAAGATTTTCCTGCTTGACCCGCTCCATGGCCGCCGCCGGGTCGCCGCCCTGAGTGAACACCGTCTGCGCCGCCTGCGCCATGGTCTGGCGCAAAAGCTGGTCGATCTCCCGCAGGCGGGGGACCTGCGCATAGGCCTGCTGCAAATGCTGGCGGTTTTCCGACTCCCGGTCCGCCTTTGCCTGGGCCAGACGCTCCCGCGCCCGCTTGATGATTTCCGCGCTGTATGCCATGGTTCACACCTCCTGCAGCATTCTGGCGATGGCCGCCTGCTCCTCCGGATCCAGCTGGCGCTGGCCGGATTTTTCCGCGGACTTCCGATCGCCTCCGCGAATTTGCTCCGCGGTCTTCAGACCCGCCTCGTTCCAGCGGATCAGGATCTTGTTCATATATGCCCAATTCAACCCGCCGGTGTTCAGGCAGGTGCGCTCATAGGCCAGGGCGATTGTTTCCATCGGGAACCCCATCTCCAGCCAGCTGGTGGCGTAGCGCTCCTCCGCCTGGGTCAGGTTCCGCCCCCGGATCTGCAGGGTTTCCATCAGCCTGCTCAGCTGGGACTGGCGGGCGTTCTGGGTCTGGATGTAGGCGGCGGCGACCTCCAGCGTATCGATGCCCAGCTCCGCCCAGCGGTACGCCTCCTTCTCGATGGTGCGCAGGCTGGGATTGCGCAGGCTCCCCCGCTGCCGAGCCCGGTCCTTACAGTAGGAGACCAGAACGGAGATGACCTCCGCCGGAAGCCCCAGATAATTCACGAAGGACAGTAGTATTTTCAGCTCTTCCGTGTTCAGGTTCCGCCCCAGCAGGCGCTGGACCTCCCCGTACAGCAGCCGGAAGCTGCCGTTGTGATCCATGGCATCCAGAACATCCTTCTCCGAATATTCCGGGCGCTCGCCCTCCACGATCACCCGCCGCCGTGCCTCCGGCCAGAGCCCCAGCTGCCGCAATGTGGCGCTGGCGCAGGACATCCGGGTGGGGGTCAATTTCAGCGCGGCTTCCGCCTGGGCGGGATCGTTGCCGCAGCGAATATATAGGTACAGCAGCGCGCTGTCGCCGCTGGCTGCACCCAGCAGCTTCTGCACGTCTGCCTGGTCAATATGTAAGCTCTCTGTGTTCATAGGGCAGGCTCCTCGCAGGATTCGTCAGATAGGGTCATTATACCACAGCTTTCCCGCCGGCACAACTTTTTTTGCCGGGAAAATTTTACCCGGACGCAATTGCGCCGGGCAGCCCCGAAGAGCCGCCCGGCTTATGTACCGGCGGATCGTTCCCTATCCGCCTGTTTCGCATCGAACCGCTGCGCTCTGCGGCGACACACTTGACGAAAAATGTACCGTTTTTATCTGTCGTCACAGCTTGAAAACCGGTTTTTCTCCGTCCAGGATCAGTATACCCCCGGCGCAGGGGATTATTCCGGGAATTTTAAAAATTTTACTGCCCGGTGTACCTGTCCGGCACTGCGCCGTCCAGATGTACGTTCATGTGGGGGTAGGTCATCTCCAGCCCCTGAGCGTCGAAGCTGGCCTTGACCTTCCGGTTCAGGTCCAAAGTACACATCCCAGTAATCCTCGCTCTTGACCCAGACACGCAGGCAATAGGTAATGGCGCTGTCGCCATAGCCTGTCAGCCCAGCGAAAGGCGCGGGGTCCTCCAGTACGCGTGCATCCTGCCCCACCGTCAGCAGCGTCCGGATGACGTCCTCCGGCGGGCAATTGTAGGATGCGCTGACGGGGATCTCCACCCGGCGGGTGCCGGTGGTGGTGTAATTGACGATCTCCGCCGCCACCACAGCGCTGTTTGGGATGGACACCAGCTTATTGTCCGGAGTAGTGATACGGGTGTAGGCGATGCCGACCTCCTGGACGGTGCCGCCCTGCCCGGCGATTTCCACATAGTCCCCGGCATGGAACGGATGGGTGTACAGGATGGTGAAGCCGCCGACCACATTGGCCAGCATATCCTGCAGCGCCAGGGAGACCGCCAGGGAAACCACGCTGGCCAGCGCTACCACGCCGGTGACATCCAGCCCCAGCGAGGAAGCAACGATCAGCGCCAGCAGCACGATCATCACGACCTTTGCCACGGTTTTGATCAGGCTGAACGCCGCCCTCTCCAGCTTGGATTTTTCCAGCATCTTATCCAGCAGCTGCAAAACCAGCCGGATCACCAGATACCCCAGCGCAGCGATGACCGCCGCCTTCAGGACCAGGCCCAGCAGACCTGCCCCCATGCTGAACAGCCCGCTGTAGAAGCTCTTGATCGCATCTAACACAATAAAAACCTCCTGAATTGATTTCGTGGCTTTATTATAGCAGTATTTCCCGGGAAATCAAGGCGCATTAACGGATTCTTAAGGAAACTTCCTCTTTTATCTTAAGTTTTTTGCTGTTATAATGAACCTATAAACACCAAGGGGAGGACGGGCATATGTACAACATTCTGATCTGCGACGATCAGCCGGACATCGTAAGCGCGCTGAAAATATACCTCGCGCCGGAGGGCTACCGCCTGTTTGAGGCATTCAACGGCAAGCAGGCGCTGGAAATTGTGGAGCGGGAGGAAATCCACCTGATCCTGCTGGATGTGATGATGCCGGAGATGGACGGCATTACCGCCACTGCAAAAATCCGGGAAATCTCCAATGCGCCCATCATCCTGCTCACCGCAAAATCCGAAACGGAGGACAAGGTCCTGGGCCTGAACGTGGGCGCGGACGACTACATCACTAAGCCCTTCGTGCCGGTGGAGGTGCTGGCGCGGGTGCGCTCCCAGCTGCGGCGCTACGCGAAGCTGGGCAGCCGTGTGCCCGACGGGAGCGGCGAGCTGGTCATCGGCGGCATTGCCCTGAACGACCGGACGAAAACCGTCAGCGTGGAGGGAGAGCCGGTCAGCCTGACGCCCACGGAGTACAGCATCCTCCGGCTGCTGATGAACAATCCCGGCAAGGTATACTCCACCAAGGCACTGTACGAGGCGGTATGGCAGGAGATGCCCCTGGGCAGCGAGCGCGCCGTGGCCGTCCACATCCGTCACCTGCGGGAAAAAATAGAAATCAACCCCTCTGAACCGCGGTACCTGAAGGTGGTATGGGGGCAGGGATATAAAATGGAAGGGGACGGGAACCAATGAAGCATGGGATCATCGCAAAATTTCTGGCATTTCTGCTGGCGGTCTGCTCCCTTTCTGCGGCAGTAGGCAGCGGCGTGGGGATCGTGGCCATGGAATATTTCGACCTGTACGTCCATGGTCTGGACGATCTGCAGGAGCGGGAGTATGAAGCCATTGGGGAGAGCGTGGCGTTTGATTATGTCGAATACTATGCCGCCAAAACGCTGGGGAACCTGCCCTACCGGATGCTGATCGAGCAACATACGGACCCGGAGACATTCCGGGGCGACACGGAATACTGGGACGTTCAGCTCCAGGAGGGGGACACCATCCTTGTGGAAGCGGACACCTCCGTTGACTATGATCGGGTCCTAAGCTACACCGAAGCGCCGATTTACGCTCTGGTTTCCACGCTCAGCCCGACAGAGCTGGCGGGCCTTTCCGACGAGGTCCCGGAAACGACTGCCCCTGCAGGTGCGGCGGACGCCGATGCGGAATCGGAATCCACTGACACGACATATTATATAGGGGGGAGCTCTGAGGACACGCTCTACGCAGCCGCCCAGTCCTCCGATTATCCGGGCATCACCGCGCTCCAGGTGCCGGACGGCTACCTGTACTGTGAAACGCTCTCGGTCTGGTCACTGGGCTCCTGGACGGACTATTATCTGTACTACTATCAGGCGCCGGAGTACACCGTTACCGTGTATCTCCAGGCTGAGGTTCTGGACACCAGCTCCCTGCATATCCTCACTGCCCTCTATCCCTACCGCTACAGCTTCATCGCCATCCTTGGGGCGGGCGTGCTGCTGTTTGCCATATGCATGGTGTTCCTGCTGTGGGCGGCGGGCAAGGATGCCCATGGGGAGATTCACCCCGGCGGGCTGAACCGGCTGCCCCTGGATGTATACCTGGCCGGGGCAGGCGGGGGCATCACCGCTCTGGTAGTGCTGCTGGCCTACCTGCTGGATTGGACGGGGACGGAGGGCCCCCACTGGGGCAACCTCACCATCGTGGCGCTGGACGTGGCGGGGATCGCCGTGCTGGGCATTGGCTTCGTATTCGCCTTCGCCGCCCAGATCAAGGTCAAGGGCGCCTACTGGTGGAAGCACAGTGTCATCAGCTTCTGCCTGCGGAAGCTGTTCCAGGGGATCCGGTGGATCTGCCGCCGCATCTCCGCGCTGATACGGATGCTCCCGGTGATCTGGCAGTGGCTGGTGACCGCCGCGGTGATGGGGCTGTGGTCCGGGCTGACCTTCCTGCTGTTCGTGGCGTCCGGGGAATTCTTCTTCCTGCTCTGCTTCCTTGTGGCCGTGGCAGGCTGCATCCTTGTGGTGTGCTACGGCGGATGGGCGTTCGGCACCCTGCTGGTCGGCGCCAGGCGGATGTGCCAGGGCGACCTGAACTACCAGATCTCCACCCGGCACCTGTACGGCTGCTTCCGGGACTTCGCGCAGCAGCTCAACTCCCTGTCCGGCACCGCCCGGATCGCCGCCCAGAAGCATGTGCAGTCCGAGCGGATGAAGACCGAGCTGATTACCAACGTTTCCCACGATATCAAGACCCCCCTGACCTCCATCATCAATTTCGTGGACCTGCTACAGAGGCCCCACTCCCCCCAGGAGGAGGCGGAATACCTGGCGGTGCTGGATCGCCAGTCCCAGCGGCTGAAGCGGCTGATCGAGGACCTGATGGACCTGAGCAAGGCAAACACCGGAAATATGCCCGTCAATATCACCCGGCTGGACGCAGCGGAGGCCGTGAACCAGGCGCTGGGAGAATTTGCCGACAAGCTGGAAGCCGCCCAGCTGACGCCGGTACTCCGCCTGCCGGAGACGCCGGTGTATATCCTGGCCGACGGCCGCCTGGTATGGCGGGTGATGGGCAACCTGCTGTCCAACGCGGTCAAGTACGCCCTGCCCGGCACGCGGCTGTATGTGGAGCTGGTTGCCGTTGATTCCAAGGTCCTGCTGTCCCTGAAGAATATCTCTCGGGATGCGCTGAACATCAGCGCGGAGGAGCTTCTGGAGCGCTTCACCCGTGGGGACGCCTCCCGGAACACCGACGGCAGCGGCCTGGGCCTGAACATCGCCCAAAGCCTGATGGAAGTGCAGCGCGGGGAGCTCCAGCTGCTGCTGGACGGCGACCTTTTCAAGGTGACACTGGTCTTCCCGGAGGCGGAATAAACCCCAAAAACGGGCTGCGGAACCGTTCATAATATTGTCGTTTTTTGTTTTCAAATTAGTAAATCCGCGTTCAAAACCCAAAGGTATCCTTATAAACAGAAAGGTTGCGGAAGCCGTGAGCCGCTCCTTTCGCATTGTAGATCCCTTTTTCTACCTCTCTTCTTTCCCAACCCCCATTGCGAGAAGGTCCGCTGCCAAAAGCAGCGGACCTTTTCCATGTAAATCGCCGCTGCAGAGCTTACGCTCACAGCGGCGATTGTTTGATTTTCGCGAACCGGCGGGGGTAAGCCGCCGGTGTCGGCGCGACTTTCCGCAGGACGATCACCGAATGCACTGCCCCGTCAAAGGAGAAATCCACCGTCTTTTCCGCCTTCAGCCCCAGCCGGCGGATCGCGTTCCGGCTCTGCTCCAGCTCCTCCCGGGCAGCGGAGCCCTTCATGGCCAGCACCGCGCCGCCTACCCGGACGTAGGGTGCCGTCAGCTCCAGCAGGATATTCAGCCGCGCCACCGCCCGGCTGACCGCGTAATCGTACGTTTCCCGGCGTGTCTGCACCGCTTCTTCTGCGCGGGCCGTCACGCACTGCGCGTCCACATCCAGCCCTGGCAGCACTGCCTCCAGCCATTTCATCCGCTTCCCCAGGCTGTCCAGCAGCGTAACATGGGCATCCGGGCAGGCAATGGCCAGGGGCACCCCAGGAAATCCCGCGCCGCAGCCCACATCGATCACCTGCTTGCCGGAAAAATCCGCCACAGCCATCAGGCTCAGGCTGTCCAGCAGGTGCAGCTTCGCTACCGCCTCCGGCTGCGTGATGGCCGTCAGGTTCATGACCGCATTCTGCGCCACCACAGCCTGGCCAAAGGCACACAGCCTGCGCTGCACGTCCTCCGGCAGCGTCAGCCCCAGCGCAGGCAATCCCTGCCGGAGGGCAAGCGCCATTGCTTCCCCATCCGTCATCCCAGGTCCACCTGATTCTTATCCAGCGGGTCGAAGCCCTCGTCATCAGCCTCCTGGTGGGCGGGGAGCCAGATGTTCTGGATGTGCCAGCTGACCAGCAGATCGGTGACCTCCCCATAGGAGTTGGTGCCGCTGTCGTCACCGCTGACCTTGATATAGGTGTCGTTGACGCTGTTGGCTACACTGACCGCCTGCTCATCCTGCACGGATCTGTAGTATTCCCGGTAATCCGTAAGATCCTGCATCAGCTCATCGCTGATCCCGGCGTAAATCTCCTGCCGCGCAGTGACGGCGGTGGTGGTGGTGACTGTGGCCAGGGCATTATAGCAATAGCGGAAGGCCATGAAATAGCCGGAATACTGGTACAGTGGGTCGGAATTTGCGGTGCAGGCCAGGTAAGCCGCCAGATTGGCGTCCCGCTCCTGGGCGATGCACATCCGATGGGACATTTCATGGCACATGGTGAACGGCAGCGCCACCGTAGGCGTATTGGGATTGACGGCGGCCTCGCCGGTCAGCGGCATGGTGACGCCGGTGATGCCCATGGCGGTGTACATATCCGCCCAGCCCAACTCCTTCACCGGCAGCGTAGAGCCGGCGAACACCGCATAATGATATTCATAGGTCAAGGTTTCGAATCCGTCCCCCGCCAGCTCGGCGATGGAGGCGAAATCCTGCTCCGCCACGCTGCCATCCGCGTCCCGCTCCACCTGGGTGGCCAGCTGATTGGCCATATCCCGGAAATAGGTGGTGGCTTCCGCCAGCTCGGTGACAGTGCAGCCGGTCTGCACGGTCAGGCGGATGTCCTCCGCCAGGGAGCTGCAGTACTGATTCAGCCCATAAATGCCGGTATGCAGGAAGAAAAGCGTGCATCCGCAGGCCAGCACCCAACCGAACCACTGGAACACGTTCCACCGCAGGATGATCATAATCACGATGGAAGCCAGGAACAGCACCCCCAGAAGCACCGCGAGCATCTGCCACAGGCAGAAATCCACGCCGGAGGACCACTCCGCCAGAAAATCCTGGATCAGCCGGGTCACATAGGGATAGACCATATCTGCGAGGGAGCTGTGCGCCTCAGCAAACTGCATCAGCCCCCAGGTCGCCAGCGCGAAGATGGCCGCAGTGATATATCCGCGCCAGTATTTCAAGGGAAATCCCTCCTCACTCATAGTTAAAAAGGTGCCTTATGCACCGTACACGGTATTAGTATAGCACACTTTTTCCCGCTTGTCTGCCCCCAATTTATAAAATTTTGCGTATCCGTCCCGGATGTCTTGCTTTACCGGCGCGAATCCATTATAATATTTCTGTTCAATTTAGGATATCCCATGCGGAGGTTGAGACTATGGAAAATCGTATCTGGAAGCATGACAAAATCGCGTTCGGCGGCGACTACAATCCGGAGCAGTGGGACGAATCGGTGTGGCAGGAGGATATGCGGCTGTTCCGGCTGGCGAAGATCGATACAGTCACGCTGAACGTATTCTCCTGGGCGGCGCTGCAGCCGTCGGAGGAGGTGTACGATTTCTCCCGGCTAGATAAAATCATGGAAATGGTGCGTACCAACGGCCTGAAGGTGGTGCTGGCCACCTCCACCGCGGCACACCCGGCCTGGATGGCGCGGAAATACCCGGAGATCCTCCGCACGGAGGCCAACGGAATGAAGCGGAAATTCGGCTGCCGCCACAACTCCTGCCCCAACAGCCCCATTTACCGGAAATTCTCCGCTCGCCTGGCGGGGAAGCTGGCGGAGCGCTACCGCGGCTACGACAATATCATTGCCTGGCACATCTCCAACGAGTATGGTGGGGAATGCTACTGCGAGAATTGTGAAAAGGCTTTCCGGGTGGGGCTGCAGAAGCGCTACCACACGCTGGACAACCTGAACCGGGCATGGAACACCGCCTTCTGGTCCCATACGTTCTACGACTGGGACGAAATCGTGGCGCCCAATTACCTCAGCGAGCAATTCGGCGAGGATCAAACCCATTTACAGGGCTGCTCCCTGGACTACCGCCGGTTCAACTCGGAGAGCATCCGGGACTGCTTCCGACTGGAATATGACGCGGTGAAGGCTTTCACGCCGGACATCCCAGTTACCACCAATTTCATGGAGTTCCATAAGCCCCTGGACCTGCAGGATTGGGCAAAATATATGGATTTCGTATCCTGGGATAGCTATCCCCGCCCGGACACCCCCCCCCCC
>JAJQHS010000012.1 GCA_021199635.1 Bacillota bacterium | reverse complement strand
CACAAGCGGGGTGTGCTGTCCATGGCGCGCTCCTCCTCTCCCAATTCCGCGGGCAGTCAGTTCTTCATTATGCATGCCGATGCCAAGCACCTGGACGGCCAATATGCCGCCTTCGGCAAGGTGACGTCCGGCATGGATGTGGTGGACGCCATTGCCTCCGTGAAGGTGGGCGCCAATGACCGCCCGGTCACGGAGCAGAAGATCGCCTCCATTTCCGTGGATACCCACGGGGAGACGTATCCGGAGCCGAAGAAGCTCCCGGATCCCTACGGCAGATTCTGAAAATTGCGTTGATCGGTGGGAGGCTTCTCCCTCCCACCGTTTCCGCCCTCCTTTTCCCGATGATTTGGGGTCGTACTGGTTTCGACGGGGGTAGTGAGGCCGGAATAGCGGGCCGTGGCGCCTGGCCACGATAAAACGGGCAATTTTTTCAAATTAACTGACAACAATACTGTTGCAATGGCTGCCTGATTAGGCGCCCATCCGCCCCGGAAGGTCCACGAGCCGGGCTCGGGTGTGATCTGAGTGGAGAACGTGCGTATGGTAAGCTTTGCCCATACCATGTATCATGAAGCTACCAAGTCCCGTAGGGTGTTTGCTCCCGCCGGGATAAGGGAATGTAAATAACAAACTGCGCCCGGAGAAGTTCCTTCCAAGTTGCTTTCGGACAGGGGTTCGATTCCCCTCGGCTCCACCAAATATCAAACCGCACCGGCTGGCTCCGGTGCGGTTTTTTGCGGGCGATTTGGCAAACAGTACTGCGATGCTGGTTTTTCTTGCATTTTCCGGAATCAATGGTATACTAAAAAGAACAGTCGGCTTGCCGGATCCCGGGCCAACCATCACGGAAAAGGAGCGGTTGAAATGGTTCATCAGGTCATAGAGATTTCGCTGGATTATGAAAAGTTGGGGCGGGAGAAGGGGGAATACCATCCCCAGCTCCACACATATGTGCCGAAGAATACCTTTCCTGGCACCCCCTTTAACGACCGTCGGCCATCGGTCCTGATCTGTCCCGGCGGCGGCTATGCCTATGCCACCGACCGGGAAGGGGAGACGGTTGCCCTTGCGTTTCTGGCGAAGGGATTCAACTGCTTCGTTTTAAAATACAGCTGTGCGCCGTCCACATTTCCTGTAGCACTGCTGGAGGCGGCCAGCGCGCTGAACATCATCCGCAGTCATGCGGCGGAATGGTTCGTGGACCCGGACCGGATTTTCGTCTGCGGCTTTTCCGCCGGCGGGCACCTGGCCGCCAGCCTGGGCGTATTCTGGAATCGGCCCTTTGTCAGCACGCTTTTGAACGTTGAAAAGGAAAAGCTGAAGCCCAACGGGCTGCTCCTGTGCTATCCGGTGATCACCAGCGGAGAATTTGCCCATAAGGGTTCCTTCCGGAATGCTTTGGGCGCAGAGTATTCTGCGGAAATGCTGGCACGCCTTTCCCTGGAAAACCAGGTGTCGGAGAATACGCCTCCCTGCTTTTTGTGGCACACCTGGGAGGATGGCAGCGTGCCAGTGGAGAATTCCGTCCTGTTTGCGATGGCGCTGCGGAAATACGGCGTACCATGCGAAATGCATATTTACCAAAAAGGCGGGCATGGTCTTTCCCTCGGCAATTACATGACAGGGAACGCTGTCATGAGCTGCGCAAACTGGGTCGAGATGGCTGCACGCTGGATGCGGGAGCTGGGGGAGCCGTGCGGCTAGCCCGCTGCAGAGCCGGTAAATCACACCTGAGGCAATAAAGTTTTCTTTTCCAGGTAGCAGAAATTGCAACACCGATGTATAATATACAAAATATTTTGGAAGGGCAGGAGTGTTCCACCATGGCAATTGTGCAGTTTTACCGGGGCGACCCCAATGCGCCCAAGCCCACTATGCCCGCCCATTTGGGGGCGAACGCCATCATCACATGCCAGGACCGGCTGCTGCTGGAGCGGCGCCGGGATTCCGACACATGGGGTCTGGTCGGCGGGGGCGTAAAGGCGCACGAAACGGAGCGCCAGGCCATTGCCCGGGAAATCTATGAGGAGCTGGGTCTTCGCGTGGACACATCCCGGCTGCGCAAGCTGGGCGTTTATGGGGAACCGGGGCGGATCGCTGCATTCCAGGACGGCAGCATCTGGCGGATGGTGATCGTGGTGTTTGCCCTGGAGCTGGCGGAGATTCCGGAAATGCGCATCAGCGCGGAGTCCCGCGCGCTGCGCTTCTTCACCCGGGAGGAGCTGCGGGATCTGCCGATCGTGGTGACCCACAGCGACATCGTTGCGGACTGGTTCCTGAACGCCCGCGGCGCCGCAGGGCAAAATGAATAATTTGCAAATAGTTTTTGCAAATTTTCAAAACCTACTTGTCTATTCAAAAAAAATATGCTAAAATTCCTGTTGACGGCGCAGTATCCTAGTCAGGATGGCCATTTTCAAGGAAGGGCCTAAAAATCCTTTGAAGGGCACATCGATGAAGTCCCTGGTGTCTGCTTTTTACGCCCAGTTTAGGGTGGATGCTGGGGGTTAAGGATTCCGGGCGCGCTCCAACGGCATGGAGCATACGACCCGGTTTCCGTGGAGACCTGGTATTGTGCGACGGCGGTAAGTTCCCCGGGAGGGGGCCCGTCCGCGTACGAGCCGGGTATGAACCTGCAAGGCGGTGCGCAGAATCGTGTGCTGCGTGCAGAGTAGCCTGCCTTGAGTGGGCATGCGGGGAAAAGGGAGCAGGCGGCTGTTCACTATGGCCATAGTGGATGCCGATATTGCCCTTGGAAACCATGCTTGCAAAAGAGGCTAAGATTATGGATCATTCTGTCGTGGAAATCACCTAGGCTGTCCTAACCGGGCAGGCAGGGGATTACAGTACGGACTAAGTGGCAATCGGGTATTCATGTGCGGCAACCCATGAGCGGACGGATCAAATGGAAACGGCCTGTGCGGCAACGGCAGGTTCCGACCGGGGAAACCCAACCCGACCTAAGCCGTAAGATTTATCCTGCCTGCCGCCGTCTTTTTTACAAAAAAGGAGATATTTTCTGTGTCAAAATCTGACCCAGGCAACGCAAAAAAGCAGCGGAACCAGACGATCCGATGGGTCGTCACAATTTTCTTTGTTACTCTTTTCGTTTCCGGTGTGATCACGCTGATTTCCGACGAGGTCATGAGCAGCAGCGGTATTGTGGCCGCGTTCCTGATCCTGCTGGCAATTGTGGTGATCGGCATCGTTTTTGATGTGGTCGGCGTTGCGGTCACCTCTGCGGACGAAACGCCTTTCCATTCCATGGCCGCCCGAAAGGTCCCAGGCGCGCAGGAGGCGATCCGGCTTCTGCGGAAAGCGGAGCGGGTCAGCTCCATCTGCAACGATGTGGTTGGGGACATCTGCGGCGTCGTATCCGGCTCGGCTTCTGCCACGATTTCTGTGCAGCTCCTGAGCAGATTTGATTTTTCCTGGCCGGTGGTGGTTTCGCTTGCCATGTCCGCGCTGGTGGCCGGATTGACGGTGGCCGGGAAGGCCATTGGCAAAACATTCGCGGTCAATTCTTCCACCACCATCGTACATTTTGTGGGGAAAGCCATATATTTCCTCCACCATTTCCCGGAAATGTTCCGGAAAAAACAGAAAACCAAAAGATAAGAAGGTTGTGCTAGTTGTGAGCATTCTGCAAAAGGTCAACAGCCATGACGACCTGATTCTTCTGACCGATTCTCAGCGCGCCGCGCTGTGCGATGAGATTCGGGAATTCCTGGTGACCCATGTGTCGAAAACCGGCGGGCATCTTGCCTCCAACCTGGGCGTCGTGGAGGTGACCGTGGCGCTGGAAACGGTTTTCGACACCCGCAAAGACCGCCTGGTATTTGATGTTGGTCATCAGTCTTATGTCCATAAGCTTTTGACCGGCCGCCGGGCGGATTTTGACCATCTGCGGCAGTTCGGCGGCATGGCCGGATTCCCTAAGCCGTCGGAGAGCGGGACGGATGCCTTTGTGGCCGGTCACGCCTCCAGCTCCGTTTCCATCGCCCTGGGCATGGCCCGCGCCAGGACGCTTAACAAAGCGGATTACAACGTAGTCGCCCTGATCGGCGACGGCGCGATGACCGGCGGCATGGCCTACGAAGGCCTGAACGACGCGGCCTACAGCCGCGAGCCGATGGTGATCATCCTCAACGACAACGAGATGTCCATCGACCGGAACGTGGGCGGGATGTCCCGCCACCTGTCCAAGCTGCGCACAAAGGAGCATTATCTCGGGATCAAGCGTTCCTATCGCTCCCTGATGAACCGCATCCCCGGCGGGAAGGTGGTTTACCACGCCACCAGCCATGTCAAGCGGTGGCTGAAGCGGGCGCTGCTGCCCAGCACCATGTTTGAAAACATCGGCCTGACCTATTTAGGTCCGGTGGATGGGCATAATCTGAAAGAGCTGATCCGGCTGCTCCGCGCAGCCCGGGATATGAAGGAGCCGGTGCTGCTGCACGTGGTCACCCAGAAGGGGCACGGGTATCTCCCGGCGGAGGAGCATCCTTCCAAGTTCCACGGGATCGGGAAATTTGATCCGATCACCGGTAAGGTTTGCAGTGCGCCGAAATACACCTTCTCCGATGCTTTTGGCGATACCATGCTCCGTCTTGCTGCCAAGGATAAGCGGGTATGCGCCATCACCGCGGCAATGCCCGGCGGCACCGGGCTCCTGAAATTCAAGGATAAATATCCCAAGCGCCTGTTTGATGTGGGCATCGCAGAGGAGCATGCGGTTTCCATGGCCGGCGGCCTGGCCAAGCAGGGACTGGTGCCGGTGGTGGCGCTGTACTCCACCTTTCTCCAGCGCGCATATGACCAGATCATGCAGGACGTGGCTATGCTTCATCTGCACGTCGTGCTGGCGGTGGATCGCGCCGGACTGGTAGGGGAGGACGGGGAAACCCACCACGGGATCTACGACATAGGCTTTCTGGGGCAGGCGCCCGGAATGCAGATTTTATGCCCGGCCAGCTGCGCCGAGCTGGCGGATATGCTCCATTGGGCTGTGGCGGAATGCTCCGGCCCTGTCGCTGTC
This sequence comes from Bacillota bacterium, assembly GCA_021199635.1. Classification (GTDB taxonomy): domain Bacteria; phylum Bacillota; class Clostridia; order Oscillospirales; family Oscillospiraceae; genus Faecousia. The sequence goes on along the minus strand of JAJQHS010000012.1, from coordinate 12,597 downwards.
CGCTACCCGCGGGGCGCCGACGGCTTGTTCCGCGGCTCCTGCTGGCACTGTGCGCCTGACACGGGGAAAATGGCACGGGTTTTCTGCCACCGCAGGGGCCCCGCTGCGGCTATCATTACCTATGGCACATTGATCAATAACGCGCTGGAAGCCGCCGGGATTCTGGAGGCGGAGGGCATTTCCGTCACGGTCCTGCGCCTGATGTCTGTGTCGCCTTTGGATGCCGACGCCGTGTCGCAGCAGCTGGAAGATTGCCCCTACGCACTGATCGCGGAGGAGGCCGCGTCCGGCTCCGGTATCCATGAGAAGCTGGCCTGGGCGCTGCGTCAGCGCAAACCGGCATGCCGGGTGGATGCCGCCGACCTGGGCGGACAATTTGTGACCCACGGCAGCATGGAGCAGCTGTACCGGCAGCATCATCTGGACGGCGAAGGCCTTGCCGCCCGCATTCGGGAGGCTATCGGAATTGAAGGTTAAAAAACGGCTGGATGTACTGCTGACAGAGCAGGGCTATGCTGAGTCCCGCGCCAAGGCACAGGCCATTATTATGGCGGGTCAGGTGTACGTGGACGGCCAGAAAGCGGATAAGCCCGGCGTATCCTACGAGGCGTCTGCCGCCATTGAGGTCCGGGGCGACCGCTGCCCCTATGTCAGCCGGGGCGGGTGGAAGCTGGAGAAGGCGCTGCGGGATTTCGGCGTCCGTCCGGAGGGCTTCGTTTGCAGCGATTCCGGCGCATCCACCGGCGGCTTTACCGACTGCCTGCTGCAGCAGGGCGCGAGGAAGGTGTTCGCGATCGATGTTGGCTATGGCCAGCTGGACTGGAAAATCCGCTCTGATCCCCGTGTGGTGGTGATGGAGCGCACCAATATCCGATATGTTACGCCGGAGGATCTAGGGGAAGCGCTGGATCTATCCGTGGTGGATGTCAGCTTCATTTCCCTGAAAATCGTGCTCCCCGCCATTCGGGCGCTGCTCAAGCCGGATGGCCAGGTGGTCTGCCTGATCAAGCCGCAGTTTGAGGCGGGCAAGGAAAAGGTAGGGAAGAAAGGCGTCGTCCGTGACCCGGAAACCCACACGGAGGTTCTGGACCGCTTCGTGGCGCTGGCAGGGGAGCTGGGCTTTTCGCTGCTGGGGCTGACCTATTCCCCGGTAAAGGGTCCGGAGGGAAATATTGAGTTCCTAGGGCACCTTACGCTGGCGGATGTGCCGGGCATCACGCCGGATACAGCCGCCCTGGTCGCGCAGGCACATCTGGCATTAAAGGGGTGAAACGTGTGAAAAAGGTGATTCTGGCGCCGAATCCATACCGGGATAAGGATTTCCATACCGTCCGGGACGCTGTGAAGATTCTGCAGCATTCCGGCCTGGAAACCAGGCTTTGCCTGCCCTTTGAGGTGGATCGGAATTTTACTCTGCCGAGAGACCTGCGGTTTTCCCGCCTGGAGCGGGAGCTGCCCACGGCAGACCTGATCGTCTGCTTCGGCGGCGACGGAACCATCCTGCACATGTCAAAAACCGCCACCCGGGCGGGCATTCCCATCCTGGGGGTAAATATCGGCACCATGGGTTTTATGGCCGAGCTGGAGAATACGGAGCTGGAGCAGCTGAAGCGCCTGGCTGCCGGGGATTACACGCTGGACAGCCGCATGATGCTGGACATCACGGTTCACCGTGACCGGAATATTATTTACCACGATATTTGCCTGAATGATGTGGTCATCACCAAGGGCGCCGTTGCCAGAATCGTCCATCTCGCTGTCCAGTGCGACGGGATCCAGGCCATGGAGTTCGGCGGCGACGGTGTGATCGTAGCCACGCCCACCGGCTCCACAGCATACAGCCTTTCCGCCGGCGGGCCGATGGTGGAGCCGGAGGCAAACGGGATCCTTGTGACGCCGATCTGCGCCCATGATGTGGCCAGCCGCTGCATTGTGGCGTCTGATAAGCGGGTGATTACCGTGGAGCTGACACAGAACGCCAGGCGGAACGCCTACCTTTCCGCTGACGGCGGCAAGGCGCTGCGCATGGAAATGGGCGACCAGGCTATCATCAAAAAGTCCGCATTGGAAACCAGATTGATCCGGCTGAAGGATCGGAGCTTTTATGACGTTGTAAATGTAAAAATCAGAAATTGCAGATAGGTGTGAGAAAATGAAAGCCCAAAGACAAGCGAAAATAATGGAAATTATTTCCAATCGGAACGTGGAGACCCAGGAGCAGCTGCTCCAGGAGTTGCAGGACGCCGGTTTCCGCAGCACCCAGGCCACCATTTCCCGGGACATTAAGGAGCTTCGGATCGTCAAGGAAATGACCAGCTTCGGCACCTACCGGTATGCCGCCGCAGAGAATGAGGCGCGGAACGGCTTCTCTGGGAAGCTCAATACCATCTTCCGCCAGTGCATCACAAGCTATGACTATGCGCAGAACATGGTGGTCATCCGCACGCTTCCGGGTCTGGCGCCTGCTGCGGCCTCCGCGGTGGATGCTATGAGCCTGAGCGTCGTGCTGGGGACCCTGGCCGGCGATGATACTGTGTTCATCGTCATGCGGGATTCCAACGCGGCAGCCGCGTTCTGCGGCGAAATCAAAAGCCTTTTGGACTGATACTTGGGGGGGAGCGCTATGCTGAGTCTGCTGCATATCGAAAATATCGCGGTCATTGAGCGCTCGGACATCTCCTTTGACCGCGGCTTCAATGTGCTGACTGGCGAAACCGGCGCCGGCAAATCCATCGTCATCGATGCCATTTCCGCCGTGCTGGGCGAGCGCGCTTACCGGGATATGATCCGCACAGGCTCTGCGAAAGCATCCGTCCGCGCGGTATTTACCCTGGTCCCGGAATACCCCTGGTTCCAGGAATTCAGCGTTCCCTACGACCCGGAAACCATCATTCAGCGGGAAATATACCTGGACGGCAAAAACATCTGCCGGGTCAATGGTTCGCTGGTTACGGTGGCGATCCTGCGTAAGCTGGGTATCCAGCTGATCAATATCCACGGGCAGCACGATTCGGCATCGCTGTTTGACGAGGCAAATCACCTGAAATACCTGGACGATTTTGCGGAAAATGAGGCGCTGCGCAGCCGCTATGCGGAAAAATACGCTGCGGTGGACGCTCTGCGCCGGGAAATCGGGCGGATGACCATGGACGAGAGTGAGAAGCTCCGCCGCATGGAAACCCTGCGTTACCAGATCGCGGAAATCGAGAAGGCGAACCCAGAGCCTGGGGAGGACGAAACGCTGGAAGCCCGCCGGAAGGTGCTGCAAAACGCGGAGAAGATCTCCGACGGGATGTACGCGGCCGTGGAGCTGCTCTACGGTGGGGACGATTCTAACGGCGCGGCTGGCATGCTGGCGGAAGCAGAGCGGGCGCTGGCGAAAATCCTCCGCTTTGACCCGGAGGTTTCCGAAATCCACGACCGGGTGGCGGATCTGATGTACCAGGTGCAGGACGTGGCGGAGGCTGCCCGGGACGCCCGGGACGCGCTCACCGATTCTGCGGACGAGCTGGAGCAGGTGGAATCCCGGCTGGATGTGCTGCACAAGCTGCGCCGGAAATACGGCGCCTCCTGTGAAGACATTCTTGCATATCTTCAGAAGGCCAGGCAGGAGCTGGATGACATCACGTTTGCGGACGACCATCTGGCACGCCTGAAGGGGAAGCTGGAGCAGGCGGAAAAGGATGCCTGGGACGCAGCCTACGCGCTGCGGGAAAACCGTCAGGCTGCCGCGCAGCGGCTTTCGATGCAGATTCTTACGGAGCTGGAGCAGCTGGATATGCCCAGGGTGCAGTTTTCCTGCGCCTTCACCCCGCTGGAGCTGACTGCCAGTGGCGCGGATGCGGTGGCATTTTATATGTCCGCCAATGCCGGTGAGGCGCTGAAGCCTCTGAGCAAGGTGGCCTCTGGCGGTGAGCTGGCCCGGATCATGCTGGCGATGAAAAATGTGCTGGCGGAAAAGGATCAGGTGCAAACGCTGATTTTTGACGAGGTAGATACCGGCGTATCCGGACGGGCCGCGCAGAAGGTGGCAGAAAAACTGAAATCCGTCGCCCGCAGCAAGCAGGTGCTGTGCGTTACTCATCTTCCCCAGCTGGCCGCGGCAGGGGATACCCACCTGCTGATCGCCAAGGCGGAGCGGAATGGGCGGACCTATACCACCGTCACGCCGCTGGACCGGGAGGGAAGGGTCCGGGAAGTAGCCCGGATCATCGGCGGCGCAAATATCACGGAAACGACCCTGAAAAGCGCAGCTGAAATGCTGGGCAGCTGAAAAAATCGGTTGACAAACCTGGTTTCTTCTGCTAGGATAAGTAATGGAATAACGCGTAGATGGGATGAAGTAAGCGGATCCCTTTCCCCAGAGAGCTGCCGGATGGTGCAAGGCAGCAGAAAGCCCCGCTGAAATACCTCCCGGAGCGGCCTGCCTGAAAGCAAAGTAGGGGAGGACGGGTTCGCCCGATACAGCGAAAGGCGTTGCTGGACGCCGCGAGGGTCATGCCGTGAGGTATGGCTGAACATGAGGTGGTACCGCGTATTTTACGCCCTCTGTCCGTACGGGATGGAGGGCGTTTTAATTTTTTGCGCAAACACAGGAGGATGGAAATGAAACTTTACGACGAACTGGTCGCCCGTGGGCTGATCGCCCAGGTGACTGATGAAGCAGCGATCCGGGATGTGATCGACAATGGCAAGGCCACCTTCTACATTGGCTTTGACTGCACGGCGGACAGCCTGACCGCCGGCCATTTTATGGCGCTGACGCTGATGAAGCGGCTCCAGGCGGCGGGTAACAAACCCATTGCCCTGATCGGCGGGGGCACGACCATGATCGGTGACCCGTCCGGGCGGAGTGATATGCGGAAAATGCTGACTCGGGAGGATATTGACCACAACGCCATGTGCTTCAAGCGGCAGATGGAGAAATTCATCGAATTTGGGGATGGCAAGGCCCAGATGGTGAATAACGCCGACTGGCTGCTGAAGCTGAACTATGTGGACCTGCTGCGGGAGGTCGGCGCATGCTTCTCCGTAAACAATATGCTCCGGGCGGAATGTTACAAGCAGCGGATGGAGAAGGGCCTGTCCTTCCTGGAATTCAACTATATGATCATGCAGTCCTACGATTTTTACTATCTCTTCCAGAATTACGGCTGCAATATGCAGTTTGGCGGCAACGACCAGTGGAGCAATATGCTGGGCGGCACCGAGCTGATCCGCCGCAAGCTGGGCAAGGACGCCCACGCCATGACCATTACACTCCTGACCGATTCCCAGGGCAATAAGATGGGCAAAACCGCAGGAAATGCAGTCTGGCTGGACCCCAATAAGACCAGCCCCTTTGATTTCTACCAGTACTGGCGAAATGTGGATGATGCGGACGTGATGAAGTGCATCCGGATGCTCACCTTCCTGCCCCTGGAGCAAATTGCGGAAATGGACACCTGGACGGACGCGAAAATCAACCAGGCGAAGGAAATTCTCGCCTACGAGCTGACCAAAATGGTTCACGGCGCAGAGGAGGCTGACAAAGCGCAGGCCTCCGCCAGGGCACTGTTCGTTGGCGGAGGCGATGCGGACATGCCCACCACAGAGCTCTCCGCGGCACAGCTGACAGATGGGAAAATCGGCATCCTGAGCCTGATGGTTGCCTGTAAGCTCGCATCCTCCAATGGGGAGGCCCGGCGGCTGGTGCAGCAGGGCGGCGTATTCGTCAATGACGCGAAGGTCCCGGAGCCCGGCTATGCCGTGACTGAGGAAATGCTCCGCTCCGGCGTGAAGATCCGCAAGGGCAAGAAGATTTTCCACAAAGCGATCCTGAAATAAATCCCTTTTCCGGCGGCTCCCGATCCCTGGGAGCCGCCGGAAAAGCGCCGGCGGAATATTTTGCTGGACATTTCCCGGGAAACCGGTATAATAAAGGCAGTATCTGCCAATCCTGGCACAAGCACCGGAGGGATGAGCCGCATGAAACTGAATTATAAACGCACGATCCTGGTTGGCTTCGCATTTTTCCTGATCAGCGCGTTCTGGCAGGCCTACGACGCAACCATTCCCGTCATTCTCACCAACAAATTCGGAATGTCCCAGACCTGGTCCGGCGTGATCATGGCGCTGGACAATATCCTGGCTGTATTCCTGCTGCCGGTTTTTGGCGCGATTTCCGATAAATGCGTGGGAAATCGGCTGGGCAGGCGGACGCCCTTTATCCTCATAGGCACCATTCTGGCGGCGGTGGCTTTTGTAGGGCTGTCCTTTGTGGATGCGCTCCAACTGGAGCATATTTCCCAGGTCGCCGCCATCGACGATCCCGCCGCTCTGGAGATCATCTATGATACCCAGGCGGACAAGACTCTGCTCACCCCGGAGGGGGACAGCTTTGTGCTGGCGGAAACCTTTACGAAAGAGGAATTCATCCAAATTCGCAGCACGGAAAACGGGGACGATTACACAAACTATGTCGCACCGGCGCGCCAGGCCTACGCGGCGGAAGCCACCGCCCAATCCCCGCAGGTGCTGATCGCATTCATTGTGCTGCTGCTGGTGGTGCTGGTAGCTATGTCCACCTTCCGCTCCCCGGCGGTGGCGCTGATGCCGGACGTGACTCTGAAGCCATTGCGGAGCAGGGCAAATGCCGTGATCAACCTGATGGGCACCGCCGGAGGCATCCTGGTCCTGGTGCTTGGCATAGTATTCTCCACCTCCTCCACGCAGAATGCCCTGATGCGCTACACCGGCTTTTACACCGTGATCGCTGGGATCATGCTCATTGCGCTGGGGATCTTTATGGCCACTGTCCGGGAGAAAAAGTGGGCGCAGCAAATGCAGGAGGAAAGCGTTCGCCTGCAAATCGAGGATGCGCCTTCGGAATCCGGCGGATCCCGGTCTCTGTCCGCAGGGGAGAAGCGCTCCCTGATTTTCATCCTGCTTTCCATCGCGCTCTGGTATTTCGGCTATAACGCGGTCACCTCCAAGTATGCCGTGTATGCCGGGAACATTCTGCAGAAGGATTACAATACCACCCTTTTGCTGGCACAGGCCGCCGCCGTGGTCGCTTATCTCCCGGCTGGCATGGTCGCCTCCAAAATTGGCCGGAAGAAGACGATCCTTGGCGGTGTGGTGCTGCTGGCCGCCGCGTTTGGCGCAGCGGGATTCATGCGCTCCAGCAGCCCCACATGGCTGATGAATGTGCTGTTTGCCCTGGCGGGCATTGGCTGGGCTACCATCAACGTGAACTCCTTCCCCATGGTGGTGGAGATGTGCTCCGGCGGGGATGTGGGCAAATACACCGGCTACTACTATACCGCCTCCATGACCGCGCAAATTTTTACGCCCATGCTTTCCGGCTTCCTGATGGACAGGCTGGGCATGACCATTCTGTTCCCCTATGCCGCGATCTTTGCGGCACTGGCCTTTGTGACCATGAGTCTTGTAAAGCATGGCGATAGCAAGGCTGCTGCGAAGAAAGGCCTGGAGGCATTTGACCTGGACGATTGATATGATTTATTTGCTTGCAATTCTGATGGTTCTGATCGTGCTGTACATCCTGTCCCTGCGGGGGCGTACCGGCCACCCCGGCATGGCGCCTCTGCGCGGCTGGGTCTATGCCCACCGTGGACTATACGGTGGCGCCGTGCCGGAGAACAGCATGGCTGCCTTCCACCAGGCGCTGGAAGCGGGGTACGGTGTGGAGCTGGATGTGCATCTGCTGAAGGACGGTAATCTGGCCGTTCTCCACGATTCCTCCCTTCGCCGTGCCACCGGCGCGGATGGGCGGATCGAAGACCTGACCACCGAACAGCTCAGCCAATACCACCTGTTCGGGACGGAGCAGACCATCCCCCAATTCCGCCAGGTACTGGCGCTGTTCGCCGGGCAGGTGCCGATGATCATCGAACTGAAGCCGGACGGAAATGTGGAAGCCCTGTGCCAGGCTGTCTGTCAGGAGCTGGACGGATATTCCGGTGTATATTGCCTGGAATCCTTCGACCCCAGATGTGTGGCCTGGCTCAGGCGAAACCGTCCCGATCTGGTGCGGGGCCAGCTCAGCGAAAACTTCCTGGCGGATGCCAATAGCCCGCTGCCCTTCCTGCTGAAGCTTGGCATGACGCTGCTGGTGACGAATTTTGTCACCAGGCCGGATTTCATTGCCTACCGGTTTCCGGACCGCCGGCAGATCGGCAATCGCATTTGCCGGCGGCTCTGGAAGATTCCCGGAGTCAGCTGGACGCTGAAGGACCAAGCCCAGTTCGATGCCGCAGTCGCGGAGGGAAATTTGCCCATATTCGAAGGCTTCCTTCCGGAGAAACCTTCGTAAAAGACTGCGCCATCCTCACATTGCTCTGCGCTGCGGCGAGCGGCATGATGCCCGCCCGCCGCTTCCTTTGCGGCCCTATCCGATGGATATGGAGCAGACTGTCTTAATTGGGAGCGCTGCCGCGGAAGTACTGCTCCACTTTCCGCAGATTTGCCTCGGATAATCCGGTAAGCGGCAGACGGCAGCCGCCGCAGTCGTATCCGATTTGCCGCATGGCGGCTTTCACCGGAATGGGATTGACTTCGCAGGACAGCAGGTCCGTCAGCGGGAGCAGTCTGGCCTGTATGGCGGCAGCGGTGTCAAAATCGCCGTCCAGCGCCGCCCGGGTCATGGTGACCATTTCCTCCGGCGCAACATTTGCCGCCACGGAGATCACGCCCTGGCCGCCCAGCGAGAGGACGGGGACCGTCATTGCGTCATTGCCGCACCACACCGGGAAATCCTTCCCGCATTCGGACACGATCCGCAGGCACTTGGCAATGTCCCCGCTGGCCTCCTTTACCCCGGCAATATTGGGGATGCGGGAGAGTCGCCGGTAGACGGATACCGGAATATCCACCCCAGTGCGGGATGGCACGTTGTAAACGATTACAGGGATTCGGATGGCGTGGGCAACGGCCATATAATGCGCCGTCAGGCCATCCTCTGTAGCCTTGTTGTAGTAAGGGCTGACCACCAGCACGCCGTCCGCTCCGGCCTCCTGGGCGGCGCAGCTCAGCTCCACCGCATGGGCGGTAGCGTTGGAGCCGGTTCCTGCGAGGATCTGCATGCCATCGCCTGCATACTGCTTCGCACGGCGGAACATTTCCACCTTCTCCCCATCGGAAAGGGTAGCGGATTCTCCGGTGGTCCCCGCCAGGATCACTGTCCGGATGCCCGCATCCCATTGCCGCCGCAGCAGCATTTCCAGCATGGGATAATTCACTTTGCCGTCCAGGAACGGCGTCACCAGCGCCGTACATACGCCGGTAAATAACGGTTTACGCATTCAATCATCTCCCCGGTGCAGTTTATGCGCCGTGGCGCGGATTGTGCCGCACGGCATTTTTTCCGCAGAAACTTTCACGCAATGGAACAATCGGAGGAATTTCCAATGAAAACGCACGATTTTTGGTATGCGCTCCCGCCGGAGCTGATCGCCCAGACGCCGCTGGAGCGGCGGGACGCCTCCCGCCTGTGCGTCCTGGATCGGCAGACAGGTGGCATCCAGCACAGGCATTTTTACGATATTGTCGATTATCTGAACCCCGGGGACTGCCTGGTCATGAATGACTCCCGGGTGCTGCCCGCCCGGCTCCTGGGGCACCGCACCACCGGAGGCGCATCGGAGGTGCTGCTGCTGCGGGACCTGGGGGACAAGAAATGGGAATGCCTGTGCAAGCCCGGCAGGAAAATGCAGCCCGGATGCGAGATCATTTTTGGCAACGGGGAGCTGACCGCTGTCGTGACGCAGGTGCAGGACGATGGCAACCGTGTCGTCCAGTTCCGCTATGACGGCATTTTCCTGGAGGTGCTGGAACGCCTGGGCAAAATGCCCCTGCCGCCCTATATCAAGGCGGAGCTTGCGGATCAGGAGCGGTACCAGACCGTCTACTCCCGGGAGACCGGCTCCGCCGCGGCTCCCACCGCGGGGCTGCATTTCACCCCGGAATTATTGGAAAAAATCCGGGATAAAGGGGTAAGTGAGGCATTTGTCACATTGCACGTTGGGCTGGGCACCTTCCGCCCCGTCAAGGCTGAGGAGGTAACCGAGCATCACATGCATTCCGAGCTGTGCATGATGAGCAGCGAAACAGCGGAGATCCTGAATCAGACCCGGCAGCGGGGCGGCAGGATCATTTGCGTCGGCACGACCTCCTGCCGGACGCTGGAATCTCTTGTTCATGCGGACGGCAGCTTTTCCGCCGGGAGCAAGTGGACGGATATTTTTATCTACCCGGGGTATGAATTCAAGGCCATGGACGGCCTGATCACCAATTTCCATTTGCCGGAAAGCACGCTGGTCATGCTGGTTTCCGCGTTTGCCGGCCAGGAGCATGTGCTGAATGCGTACAGCGAGGCGGTGAAGGAGCGCTACCGCTTCTTCTCCTTCGGGGATGCTATGTTCATCGCGTGATTTCCGGTGACACGCGGCATTTCCTCCGCCAAAAAGGGATGGAAACTAGAGCCGCGCTGTGATATAATCATTATGAAACTTTCTGAAGGAGGCTATCATATGAAGAAAACCATCCAACCGTTTGACTATGCCGGGGAATTCCCCAAATCCATGAAGCGGGGCATCCTGCTGACCACCAAATGCGGTGACCAGGTCAATACGATGACCATCGGCTGGGGCACCATTGGCATCGAGTGGGGCCGCCCCATCTTTATCGCCTATGTGCGGGATAGCCGGTATACCAAAGAGCTGCTGGAAAAGACCGGGGAATTCACCGTGAGCGCGCCGTATGGGGAAGTGGACCCCCACATTCTGGGCTTCTGCGGCACGAAATCCGGCCGGGATGTGGACAAAATCCAGGCGCTCGGGCTTCATCTGGAGCCGCCGGTTGCCATTTCCGCCCCTGGGATCCGGGAGCTTCCGCTGACGCTGGAATGCAAGGTGATCTACAAGCAGAAGCAGGAGGTCGGCCCCATCCCTCAGGAGATCCAGGAGCGCTATTATCCGGTACAGGACGGCGCCCAGGATTTCCACCTCGCCTATTATGGCGAAATCGTGGCCAGCTACCTGATCGAGCCGTAAGAAAGCGGCCGCCTGTCCGGGCAAAAAAATGCGCTCCGCAGCTCGCGGGGCGCATTTTCCTGTCTACGAGGCATCGTCAGAAGGATGGAGCGTGAGCGCGGCGGTAAGCCTCACGGATGGGCTCCGGAAGATCCTCCGGGGCCAGCGCGCGCAGCCGCTCCTCGCTGCCATCCTGGATGGCCTGCTCGTAATACCAGCATTTATATTCCAGCATAGCCTTGACCTGGTTCAGCCGCTCCAGCTCCGCCTCCAGGGCATCCTTCTGCCGGTTAAACAGCGCCAGGCGCACGCCGTAGGTTTCACTGCCCTGCTCGCACCAGAGGATGAAGCGCTTGATATCCTTGATCTCCAGGCCGGATTTTTTCAGGCATTCGATGACCCGCAGGGTTTCCACCTCCGTTTCGCCGAACCGCCGGATCCCGGAGGTCCGCTGCATATGGGGAAACAGGCCCTCCTTATCGTAGTAGCGCAGGGTGGAAATGGGCAGGTGAAACATCTGCGAAATCTGACCGATGGTATACATTTGCATGCTCCTGTTCACAAAAAATTTTCAAAACCAGGTATTGACCTAAAGTCAGCTTCAGGTATTATACTTAGGATAGCAAATTTAAATACGATTGTCAAGGAGGTTTCGCATATGGCAAACGAGGCAATGGACGCCCACGCATCCGCCATGCCCTTTCCCATCGGCGCACCGAACGACGCTTTCGCCCAATATTTCATCGGGCAGAGCTATCTTGCGCCGGTGTCTTCCCGGCAGGTCGGCATTTTCAATGTGACCTTCGAACCGGGCTGCCGGAACAACTGGCACATCCATCACGCGGACAAGGGCGGCGGGCAGATTCTGATCTGCGTGGCCGGGCGCGGTTATTATCAGGAATGGGGCAAGGCCGCGGTGGAGATGAAGCCGGGGGACTGCGTGAACATTCCCGCCGGCGTAAAGCATTGGCACGGCGCCGCGCCGGACAGCTGGTTTTCCCATCTGGCGGTGGAGGTGCCTGGGGAAAACACCGCCAACGAATGGCTGGGGGCGGTGGACGACAGCCAATATGGCTCGCTGAAATGACCGCGGTCACTGGTCCCCGGCGGAAGCTCCTGCCGGGAATGCTGGTGTGCCTGCTGCTTCTTTTCGTGGGCTGCACCGCCACGTATGGAAATACGGAATCCACCGAACACAGTTGGGAGGAGACACGCACAATGAAGGTACAAATCGGCAGCAGTGTATTTGCCGCCACGCTGGAGGACAACGAAGCGGTCAGCGCACTGGTGGAAATACTGGAGGCGTCGCCAATTGTATTGGAGATGGCAGATTATTCCGGCTTTGAGAAGGTGGGCGCCCTTGGAACCGCCCTGCCTGCCAGTGACACACAGATAACGACCCAGCCGGGCGATATCATCCTGTATAATCGTGACCAGATCGTCCTGTTCTACGGCTCCAATTCCTGGAGCTACGCCCGCCTGGGGCAGATCGATGACCTGACCGGATGGGACAAAACCATAATCAGATTGATACAAAAACACGATAATAAAAGTGCCATAAAGC
>JAJQHS010000029.1 GCA_021199635.1 Bacillota bacterium | reverse complement strand
TGTCTTTGTTCAGCGTCTGGATATAGTCCTTCACCTCAGAGCTGATGCCGCCCCAATATACAGACGCTCCTATGAACAGAATGTCAATGTTGCCTTCTATCGGCGAAGGAATCTGTTCAGCTTTGCAGCCGACCGTCTTTGCAATTTCGTCTGCCAGTTTTTTCGTATTTCCTGATTTTGAAAAGTAGCGCACAGCTACCTTTGATTTTCCCATAGTGAATTCCTCCAATCCTGCAAGAAGTTTAAGAAGTATCCATATTTCCACTCCGAAAAAAGGCTTTACTCTTAAATTGCTACCTGCTATAATATAATTATAGGCACGGGAGATACCCATGTCAACTACGCAGTTTTTATGGAGTAGGTACTAAAAAACTTATCTAAGGGAGGAAATCGCGATGGCGAATGAACATATCTGTCCTTGTACCGTAGGGTGCCCTTTGCAAAAAGCGATGAATGCAATAGGCGGAAGATGGAAAATGTCTATTTTATGTTCACTGTCCAATGACGGCCCCACCAGATACAATGACATCAAGCGAAAAATGGGCAGCATCTCCAACACTATGCTGGCGAAATCCTTAAAGGAACTGGAGGAAGATGGGCTGGTCAAACGGACAGAGTATATGGAGGTTCCGATTCGGGTCGAATATGAAATTACAGACTCCGTTCGCTCCTTGATTCCGATTTTGACGGAGCTTGCGGTGTGGGGAAGCAACCTAAAAAATCACGACATTGCAAGCGAAGGATAGATAACCGAAACCGGCGCAACAGCTCCAGAAACACGATGTTCTCGATAATATGCCTCCGGTCTGCGTCCCAATCCCCCAGCAGCATGTTGCGAAAGACCATATCGACGATATAGTTTTTGCCCAACGTTTTCAGCAGATGCTTACCCTTGACGTCATATCTGCCGATGGAGTAGGAGATAAACGCACTACGCAGCATGGAGATATATTTGTCTGTCGTTGTATCTGAAAACCAGAAAAGTCAAGAGTTTTCGATTTGTAAGTCTGAAATTTTAAAATTTTGGAACTTTTCGACCAATATCGGCCAAAACCCGTTTCGCCCATGCTCTCTGTACAGAACGAGAGGAGCCGTCTCTTTGGAGGCGGCTTTTGGGGCGAAAAAATATCAAAAGAAGCTCCAATGGGGCTACCAAGTCAGAGAAGGTGGTTAGTGCGGTGAGCTGGCGGGGAGTGAACAGGTCAGCGTATTCCGTCATGCCAAAGACGGGTGGGATGAACCAACGAGGGGTTTGCGGCAAGCCGCCTCGATGAGTTGTTAGGCATGATATATTATCTCTTCCTGTTTCTTGTGGATTGTATTCCTTTTCGTTATGCAACACATTCGGCAAGCTGTGGGTAGCAATCCTGATGTTCCCGAATGTAGTTGCGTTTGAAGGCAGCAAACGCAGACTCCCGCCGCAGGAGTGCTTATGAAAAGTATAGGCTGGTCGCTGAAAATGGTGATGCTTGCAGCGTCTTATCCACACATCCTTCAAAACAGCCCGTTTATCGCAGAATGTGTGGCGCTGGAGCACAACGATCCCGCTGTTCTGCCGGAGTTTCGTGACTGGAATCGCTTTACTTATGATATTGATCTTTCCACCTGTGACAACATCCCCAATGGACTGCGGAACGCAACGCTGACGATTCATCGTAAAGATTCAAAAACCAACATATGGACGATGAAAATATAGCCGGAGGTTGCGACATGAAAAACTTTATGTTCAAGGCGAAAGATAAGCCAAAAGACGGCGCTTCCTACAGCGACTGCCGCTTGTATGGGCCTGTTTGCGCTGCCCTGTCGGCAAAAATCATAAATTCGTAGATATTATGTGCCCATATAGCAGCCAAGAGCGGCGCTTGGGGCGGAAAAATGGACTGCTCGTGCCGTATCATTCTCCAAATTTCGCAAATACTACCTGGGAAGCAGAAAAAGGAGAGATGGAACATGAAAGCAACAGGCATTGTCCGCCGGGTGGATGATCTTGGCAGAATTGTTATTCCGAAGGAAATTCGCCGCACGCTGCGGATCCGCGAGGGCGACCCGCTGGAAATATACACAGAGAAGGATGGGGGCGTAATTTTCCGGAAGTATTCCCCCATGGGAGATTTGCAGGATTTCGCCGCCCAGATGTGCGAGGCCATCGGCGCCAACACCGGCCGGGCGGTCGCCGTGTCCGACCGGGACGCGATCATTGCCCTGTCCGGCGCGCCCCGACGGGAGCTGATGGACAAGCCCAATTCCCAGGCGCTGGACAAGATCATGGAACTGCGCCACAACTACCGCTATGAGGACGGCGAGCAGAAAATCCCGGTGACGGACGGCCTGGACAAATATCATTTGGGCGTGGCCGCGCCGATCCTATCCCAAGGTGATCTGATGGGCTGCGTCATTATGCTGCTGGGGGAGGGCGATCAGGCGCTGACCGAGCCGGATCAGAAGCTGGCGCAGACAGCGGCCGCCTTCCTTGGCAAGCAGATGGAGAGCTGACCAAATCTGCGCTGTTTTTGGAAAAAATAGGTAAAATACTTGCATTCTGGAATTGGAGGGCGTATAATAATTCCATCGCTTGAACAGTAAAGAGGTTCAAAAATGGATACGTTGAAAAAATTCTTTCCCTATTCCTTCGGCGCGAAGGACGTGGCAGGCCTGATCATCAAGATCATCGTTCTGCTGGTCGTGGGCTTCATCGCCGGCTGGATCATCAGCCTGCTGTCCTCCATCCCCGTGGTCGGCGTGATCTTCTCCCTGATTTGCGGACTGGTTGACCTGTACGTCCTCGTAAGCATCGTCCTGGCGATCCTGGATTACCTGAAGGTGCTGAAGTAATCCCTGCGCGTCCGATGCGGCGCAGCCCCCAGCGTAGAGCTTTCTACCGCTGGGGGCTGTTCTTTTTGCTTATGTGTCCGCGGCGTTGGTCGGCCGGGGCTTGCGCCGACGGGTGTTGGCGCGGCGATGATTGCCGGTGCTGCCGGACGTTTTTTTCGGCTTTCCCTCGGCCTGCGGAGCAGGGGATTCCGCAGCAGGGGATTCCTGGGAGGCTTTCTGGGGCGTCCGGGATTTGTTCCGGCTGCGGCGGACTTTTTTGCCCTTTCCGCCGGATTCCTCCGGGGAAGCTTCGCCGGGGTCCGGCGCCTCAGGCGTATCCACAACGGATTCGCTGCTGTAGCGGAAGCGAATGGGGTCCAGCACCGGCTGGGCGGGCTCTTCTTTCCGCACCCGCTTACCGGAGCCGGAGATGGGCGCCAAATCGGCGGGGATGGGCGGGTCATTTTTCTTCGCCTTGCCGCTGCGCAGGACGGCGATCTCCTCATTGGTAAAGACACTGACGGTATCCGGCTGCTCCTCCATGCGCACCTTTACCCGCTGGCGAAGGAGGTCCACCTCGGTCACCGTTCCCCGCCCCTCAGGCGTATCCACAAAGGACTCCGGCTTCGGGGAGGTGCGGATCAAATCCTCATAGGTGTCCTGCTCGTATTTCAGGCAGCACATCAGCCGCCCGCAGGTGCCGGAAATCTTGGTGGGATTCAGGCTCAGGTTCTGCGTCTTGGCCATTTTGATGGAAACAGGCTGGAAATTCTCCAGGAAGCTGGTGCAGCAGAAGGGGCGCCCGCAGATTCCCAGGCCGCCGACCATCTTCGCCTTGTCCCGCACGCCGATCTGCCGCAGCTCAATGCGGGTGTGGAAGGTGGAGGCCAGATTCTTTACCAGCTCCCGGAAATCCACACGCTCGTCTGCGGTGAAGAAGAACAGGATCTTGCTGCCATCAAAGGCGCATTCCGCGGACACCAGCTGCATATCCAGCCCGTGCTCAGCAATCTTCTGCTGGCAGACGTCATACGCCCGCTTTTCCTTCGCACGGTTCTCGGCGATGGTCCGTTCATCCTGGGGCGTGGTCAGCCGCAGGACGCTGCGCAGGGGGGAAACCACGTCCCGCTCAGGGATCCGGTGGTTCCCACTGGTGCAGATGCCGAACTCGGGGCCTCTGGCGGTGTCGATGATCACATGGTCACCGGCCTTGCAGGCAATGCCGTCAGGCGCAAAAAAGTAGATTTTCTGCCCCGGGCGGAACTGAACATCTACCACCTCCACAATGGGGGTATTTCTTTCATCCATGGTAAAACTCCTTATATTTTCGGTAAAAACCGTTTGCATTTCATCTCAGCGCCCAGGAAAGGTACCCACACACGGCTGCGGGGGATACGTTGCCCTGGGCGTATATTGCCGCCTTTTGCAGGTGGGCAATGGCCTGCATCAGTTCCCCGGGGCTGCGCCCGGCGGCGATCTGCCTGCCGATGGCGGAGAGGGAGCCCGTCCCGCTGGAACAGGCCAGCGCCTGCTCCAGCAGCGCCGCCCACTGCTCCAGGATAGGGATCAGCTGATCCCGCTTCCACTTTTCCATGGGCACCAGCGTCTGCACCAGGCCCAGGGAGTCCCGGGCGGCGAAGCTGCGGGCGAACTGCTCCGTCTGCGGGGGGAGGGAGAGCGCCTGCGCCAGCAGCGCTTTGGCCTGTCCCAGGTATCCGCCGCTGCGGTCGATGGCCGCGTCCACAGCCTCCGCGCCGGCGTCAGGAAATTCCCTTGACAGGGCAGGGCGGAGGATATGATCCGGAAGCGGACGCAGGGACAGCAATGTGCCCCGGGAGCGGATGGTGGGCAGGAGTTTCTCCGGATTGTCGGAGAGCAGGAGGAAAACCGCATATTCCGGCGGCTCCTCCAGCACCTTCAGCAGGGCGTTCTGCGCGGGAATGCCCATATCCTGCCCGCGGGGGAACAGATAGATTTTATGGGCGGACTCATTGGGGCGGATGAACACCTCCGCCCGCGCCTGCCGCACCAGCTCCACGCTGACGGTCTTCTTCTCCGGGTCGTCCACCGTGATCAGGTCCGGGTGTGTGTCGCCCATCACTTTGCGGCAGACGCTGCATTGCAGGCAGGGGGCGCCAGGCTTCCCGCACAGGATCCCGGCGGCCAGAAGACGCGCCAGGGTGTGCTTGCCGGAGCCTTCCGGCCCGGAAATCAGGTAAAAATGGGAAATATGGCCGTTTTTCAGGCTGTTGCCCAGATTCTTCTTCAGCTGTTCATTGCCAAGCAAGCCGTCAAAGCCCATATTTGCCTCCTTAATTTTGTATCGGGTGCAACATCAGCCCCACAGCGCGGACAGCATGGGGATCACCTGCTTTTTCCGGCTCATGACATGGGGCAGGAACACCGTGCCGTCCTTGGGAACGGCATTGAACGCCTGCTGGATGACCTCATCGTCGCCAATGTAGAGCAGCTGAGAGCCTTCCTTCAGCACGTCGGTGAGCATCAGGATGAACAGGTCGAAATCCTTCTCCTGGGCGATCTGGCCCATAAGCGCCTGGAATTCGGCCTTCCGTTCCAGAATTTTGGGGCTGTCCACGCAGGTGATCTGCGCCACGGCCAGATTGTGCCCGGCCATGTGGAATTCCTTGTAATCTGTCAGCAGCAGGTCTTTGGCCTCCTTGGAATCCATGGAGGCGGAGAAGATCTCCTGCCCCAGCTCCTCCAGGGATACGTTGGCGATCCGCGCCATACGCTCCGCTGTCCGGCGATCCCGCTCCGTGCAGGTGGGGGATTTGAACATGACCGTATCCGACAGGATGGCTGCCGCCATCATGCCTGCCATTTTCTCCGAGGGCATCAGGCCCCGATCCTGGAACATGCTGGCGATGATGGTATTGGTAGAGCCGACCGGCTCATTGCGCACGTAGATGGGGTTGCTGGTCTGGATATCTGCCAGGCGATGGTGGTCGATGATCTCCAGGATTTCCGCCTCCTCCAAGCCGGGTACGGACTGGGCGGCCTCGTTGTGATCCACCAGGACCACCCGCTTTCTGCGTGGGCGCAGCAGATGGTACCGGGTCAGGATACCGGCCACGTGGTCGTCCTCGTCCAGAATGGGGTAGCAGGAATCCCGGTGCTTGAGCATTTGCTCCCGCACATCGTCCACCCGGTCCTCCAGGTGGAAGCAGATCAGATTGTCTGTGCGGCAAATGCGGCCAATGGGTGTGGACTGGAAAATCAGCCGCACCGCCCGATAGGCGTCGCAGGGGGTGGAGATAATGCAGGTTTTTGTGGGCATTTTCCGCAGGGATTCGTCCAGCTCCGCCTGGCAGAGCACCAGGCAGTTCACGTTCATCTCCAGCGCCCGGCGGATGACATCCGGCTGGTTTCCGCAGATGACCACGGATTCCGCCTGATTGAACATCAGGTTCTCCCGGCTTTGGGGCAGGGCAATGGTCACCTCTCCGGAGATTTCGTCGATCGATTCCCCGGCGTCATTGAGGATCTTGCCCTCCAGAACGGACAGCACATTGAACAGGGGAACGGCCTCCAGCTTGGCCACGGACACCAGGCTCATATTGTAATCGGCCACGTCCTCCCGGGAGAGCATGCCGTAGAGCGTGCCGTCCTCATTGGCGACGGGGATGGCAGTGGTGCCGGACAGCTCCTCCAGAATGCTCCATGCTCGCCCGATGGTAACGGCAGCGCTGAAAATGGGAGGCTTGTCAAAGTCCAGGTCCTTGACCTGAGTGTACATGCTGGTGATGCGCTTGGGCGGCTGAAAGCCGAAACGGTCCAGCACGATCTGCGTCTCATCGGAAACAGGGCCCAGGCAGGCAGCTTCGTATTCCCGGTCACCCAGCGCGTTGCGCAGGGCGGTATAGGCCATGGCAGCGACGATCGAGTCGGTATCCGGGTTCCGGTGACCGGTGACAAAAATGGTGTCCATAAACGTTTCCTCCTATTCCTGGTTGGCTTCGGTGATTTCTCCGGCAAGGCTCCGGGCAAACAGGGCGTGGATCTCCTCCGGGGAGAATCCCTGCCCCAGCGCCCACATCAGCTTGGTTATGGCGGCCTCGGTGGTCATGTCCCGCCCCTGGATCACGCCCAGCTCCAGCAGCTTCTTGCCCACCTGGTAGACGCCCAGGTCGGAGCTGTCGTACAGGCACTGGGTGGTGACCACCACGCTGATGCCGCTGTGCACCGCGGTGCGGATGCCCTCCAGCCCCTGGTGCAGTACGTTCACGCCGCCCAGACCAAAGGCTTCAATGACGATGCCCCGGTAGCCCATGGCGGCCAGAGTGCCGAAAATCGCGGGATTCAGCCCCGGGGTCAGCTTCAGCAGGAACACGTTCTCGTTCAGCGCGGGGCAGAACCGGGGCGGACCGCTGGGATGGGGCAGGACGCTCTCGTCCAGGACCAGGCCCAGATTGCTGACGCGTCCGGCGTAACGGGCGTTGACACTTTCAAAGGCGGAGAAGCCGGAGGCACGCACCTTCACGGCGCGGCACCCAAGCATCACCTTCCGGTCAAACGCCAGGAAAACACCGGGGCGGCCGGAGGCAGCCATGGAGAAGGCGGCGCGGAGATTGTCCGGCCCGTCGGACAGCATATCCGCCAGAGGAAGCTGGGAGCCGGTGAACACCACCGGCAGATCGATATCCGGCAGCATAAAGGATACCGCGGAAGCGGTATAGGCCATGGTATCCGTGCCGTGGGAGACCACGACCCCGTCGAACCCAACCCGATCCTCATAAATATGCCGGGCAATGAGCTGCCATTCCGACGGGCGGATGTTGGAGGAGTCCAGGCACATGACATCCCGCACGGAAATTTCGTAATAGGTTCGCAGCTGGTTCAGCTCCCGCTCCATCACGTCGGAGCGGTGGGGCTCCAAGCCGTCGGAGCCTGCCAGGGAGGCAATGGTACCTCCGGTGGTCAGCAAAAGGATCCGCTTTTTTGGATTCATGGAGAATAGCCTCCGCTTTCGTTCACAGTTGGTGGAGCAGTGGGGGAAATGCCTAAACTACTCCTGATAACATTATACCTTCCATTTCGGAAAATAGCAAGGGGAAACCGTTAAAAAGAGTATAAACGCGGGACTTCTCCGGATCATCGCCGGATAAACATGCCGCGAGCCAGGGCGCAGCGGCTGCTGACCGTCCCGGTTCGCGGCAAGGATCGCGGCGAAAGGCCGCGTTTATTCATAATTCCAGGGGAAATTCGGCTGCTTGGGAGCGGGGCGGGCCGCTTCCGGGGATTGCAGCGCAATATAGGCCTGGGCGTAAGTGACGTTTACAGGGTTGCTCTGCCATACTGCCAGCGCCAGGTCCAGCACCAGGTAAAGCAGCAGGAACAGAAAATATCCGGCCTCATCGGACCAGGGGAAGGAAACGCCCAGCGCCGCGCCGATCACATCCCCATAGCTGACCGCAGCTACCAGCACGGTGAGCGCATAGAACCACCAGAAGCTCAGGTCCAGTTTGAATAGCGACAGGCATTTGCCCTTGGTAATGGTGCGGCTGGCGCGGACGGAGGCGAACGCGCCGGAATCCGGATGGTCCATCAGCCAGAATTTGGAGAAACGCAGCCGGTAGAAAACCGGCGCGCTGGCCAGCAGGAAGGTGACCAGGAAAATGCCGATAATGGGCAGATACGCATCCGCTACGGCGGCTTCCAGGGCGGCGGTGTCCGTAAACGAGCCGTCTTCGGCTATGGAAACGGCGGCAGTCTGGACGAAGCTGCTGGCCCAGGGGGTCATCATGAACAGGAAGCTGCTCAGATTGATGCACAGCAACGCGATGACAACGTAGATCACGGCCTGGAGCAGGAGAAGACGCACCACCGGCCCGAACCGGCGGAAGCCTTCCGCCAGTGCGTTGGGGCCGGTTTCCTGCTTCTGGGTGATCCGGATGACAAAGAAGAGATACCCCATCTGCCAGAAGGGGAGGATCACCAGCTGCAACACCCCCAGCACGGACTGGGCGGTGGAGAGGATGGAGCGGGTGCCCACGCCGCTCAGGCCGCCGGTGCTGCTGATCTGCTGCTCCAGCAGGTAGTCCAGCGCCGTCACCGCCAGGGTCAGCAGCGCCATAGCACCGGCGTATATCAGCACGACCTGCCTGGGGTCGCAGGATGCATTTTTCAGAGATTGGCGGGCGGAATTCTTCAGCGTCCGGCAATTCGGAAGAGCCATAGAAAGGCCTCCTTTGTTTTGTTTCCTATATGGTAAACCAAACGGGAAAAAATAGCAAATGAAATTTTTGTAACGGTGGAAATTTCCCCGCTCCTGTGCTATAATCAAGAGGTAAATTACAATTACCGGGGAGGCGGGGAAATGGAGCTTGGCGAAAAGCTGCGGCAGGCACGGCTGGAGGCGGGATTGTCCCAGCGGCAGCTGTGCGGAGAAATTATCACACGGAACATGCTCTCCCTGATCGAAAACGGCAGCGCCCAGCCGTCCATGGACACGCTGAAGCGCCTGGCCGCCCGGCTGGATAAGCCGGTCAGCTATTTTCTGGAGGAGACAGCGGTGACCTCTCCGAACCAGAGCATTATGGCGGAAGGCAGGCGCGCCTACCGGGAGGGGAACTATCCGCAGGCTATCGAATGCCTGGCAGCCTACCAGCCGCCGGACTTGGTGTTTGATGAGGAGCATTCCCTGCTGCTGACTCTGTCCCGGCTGGCGCTGGCGGAGGATGCGCTGGCAAAAAATCAGCGCCCCTATGCCCGGGCGCTGCTGGAGGCGGTGCGCCGGGATTCGGCGGGCGCGATTTACTATACCCAGGAACTGGAGCGGCGCAGGCTGCTGCTCCTGGCGCAGGTGCAGCCGGAGCTGGGCGGGGAGATCCTGCGCAGGCTCCCCGGCGAGGATTCGGAGCTGCTTCTGCGCGCCAGGCAGGCGCTGGCAGATGCGCAGCCGGATACGGCAGCCGTGTTCCTGGATGCCTGCCGGGACCGCGACAGCGCCCAGTGGTGCATCCTGCGGGGCGACGCAGCGCTGGGGCGAAAGGCGTATGCCGAGGCTGCGGGGTATTTCCACCGGGCGGAGCAGAGAGAGCCGGAAAGCTGCTACCCCCGGCTGGAGGAATGCTACCGTGCCATGGAGGACTATAAGCAGGCCTATACCTACGCCTGCAAGCAGCGCAAGTAAACCGGCTCCCGCCCCGCGCAGGATCACCAGGCGGTGGACGGCGGCACGGCCCCGGACGGGGCGCTGGACGAAAGTCGTGCGGCCGCCTGGAAAATCCGCCGGACCAGAAGGTTCACGGCAAAATAGGTGGTTTCGTAGCGCAGGTATTGCAGCGCGTTGGCGTCCCAAAGGTAGCGGACCCGGGCGGGGAATTCATCGTCCCCGAACCAGAATTGGACGGCGACACGCAGCCCTTCGAACAGCTCCACACTGTAGCCGATATCCGCCCCGGGGACACGCTCGCCGCCCATAGAGAGGCAGGCGGCGCGGAACGCCTCGGGGTCTGCTTCGATCTGGCGGGCGACGGGGTTAACACCGCGCTCCACCAGGTTCCGGTGGAAATGCCGCCCAAGGGATTCCATGCTGACCCACTGCCCGGCGGGGTGCCTGTCCTCCTGGCTGTCGCACACCAGGTCCAGCAGCGTCATCACTTCCTCAAAGCTTCCACCGTCCTGCCATGCGCCATTGTCCCAGTATTCCGGTGCGCCGGTGGTACGGGAAATGCGGTATGGTTTACATAAGAAGTTTACATAAATGTACTCTGCGTCAGACTTTGCGCCCAACTTCCGGATCAGCGCCGACTGATCGTAGGTCAGGAACCGCGCCTTGGCATTTTCCGCCTGCGTCAGATAATTTCTGCCTTTTTCCATTGCCTGCGTCCCCCTCTTTTTTGGATCTTCTCCGGCAGCACATACACGGCAAGATACGCTGCGCCGCACAGCACGTATGCCCAGAAGACATCCACCGCCGAATGCTGCTTGACCAGCATGGTGGAGGCGGAGATCAGCAGCGCCGTGCCGCCGAAAGCCAAGCACCAAATCATCATCCAGAATTATATTCGCCCTGTTTGAACGCCATATGAACAACGGCAAAATAATCCGATTTTCCAGCCCTCCGCGGTTTACTTTTCCGGCCTTTCGTGGTAGAATGGAGGGCAATGAAGCATTGGAGTTGATTTCTTGAATTTCGACAATACCTATTTGAAGATCGATCTGGACGCCATTGACCAGAATTTTGAAAATGTCCGCCGGAAGGCCGGCGTGCCGGTGATGGCCATCGTGAAGGCTGACGCCTATGGCCATGGGGCGGTGCAGATCGCCCGGCTGCTCCAGGGAAAATGCGCGTTTTTCGGGGTTTCCTCCATGCTGGAGGCAATGGAGCTGCGGCGGGCGGATATCCGCGAGCCGATCCTGATCCTTGGGCAGACCCCAGTTTCCGCGTTCCCCACCGCCATCCGGGAGGGAATCCGCCCCGCTATTTTCCATTATGAGGACGCGCTGGCCCTGTCCCAGGCGGCCCAGGCGCAGCATGCCACCGCGCCATTCCATTTCGCAGTGGACACCGGCATGAGCCGCATTGGGTTTCAGGCTACTGCGGAGTCCGCGGACCTGTGCGCCCGGATTTCCGAGCTGCCCGGGCTGATGGCGGAGGGACTGTTCAGCCATTTTGCCACAGCGGACTGCGCGGATCTCAGCCGTTCCGCGGCCCAGGCGCAGCGGTTCGCCGAATTCGACGGCATGCTGCGGGAGCGGGGCGTGACTATCCCCATCCGCCACCTGGATAACTCCGCTGGGCTGATGAATTTCCCCTGCCACTATGAAATGGCGCGCTCCGGCATCGTCACCTACGGGATGTACCCCAGCGGCGAGGTCGATCAGGCGCTCCTGTCCATCCGCCCCGCGCTGACATGGGTCAGCCGGGTGACCCATGTGAAAACGCTGCCCGCCGGGCGGGAGATCAGCTACGGCGGAACCTACGTCACCCAGCGCCCCACCGTGGTGGCGACGATCCCTGTGGGCTATGCGGACGGCTACCGCAGGAGCCTCTCCAATCGGTTTTACGTGCTGATCCATGGGGAAAAAGCGCCTATCCTGGGGCGGGTCTGCATGGATCAGATGATGGTGGATGTGACGCAAATCCCGGATGTGGCCCTGGGGGACCGGGTCACCCTGGTGGGCAGGGATGGGGACGCGCAGATCACCATGGAGGAAATTTCTGCCGCTGCGGACTCCTTTAACTATGAATTCGTCTGCGGCATCAGCCGCCGCGTGCCCCGTTACTATTATCAGGGCGGGGAGAACGTGGGCGCGGTGCATTATCTTCTGGACAGCTAAGGGGGGAACGCTATGAAGCAAGCGAAACGGGTCGCCCTGGGAATCCTGCTGGCACTGCTGGCACTGGCGCTGACGGCGAGCATCCTGCTTACTGGTTCCCGGTTCCTGTCCCTGTCCGCGCAAACCGAGCCGTCTCAGGCGCAGATTTCCACCACACAGGCGCCGTCCACCGTGCCGTCCACCGCTCCCTCCACCGAGGTGACGCAGACGCCCACCACAGAGCCGACGGAGCCTGCGGTCACGAAAATCGCCACGGCCACCGTGGGCGCCACCGGCGATCTGCTGATGCACGATAACGTGATAAAAAGCGGATACGACGCGGGAACCGGCACCTACGATTTCAACTACATTTTCCAGTACCTTACCGGCTATATCTCCCAGGTGGACTATGCCGTGGCCAATCTGGAGGTCACGCTCTGCGGCGACGAGAATGGCTATGCCTACTCCGGCTATCCCCAGTTCAACTGCCCGGATGCTATCGTGGATGCGGCAAAAAATGCCGGGTTCGACCTGCTCCTGACCGCCAATAACCATTCCTACGATACCCGCAGCGTAGGCTTCCACCGCACCCAGGAGGTGATCCGGGAGCGGCTCCTGGATTACATCGGCACCCGCGAGTCTGTGGAGGATGCCAATTACATCATCCGGGAGATCAACGGCATCTCCATCGGCATGACCTGCTACACCTACAATACCGGCACGGACAGCGACGGCTCGGTCTCCCTGAACGGGATCCCGCTGACGCTGGAGAATTCCATGCTGATCAATACCTTCTCCTATGACGATCTGACTGCGTTTTATGACCAGCTTGGCGGAGAGATCGAGCAGATGTACGCTGAGGGCGCGGAGGCCATCGTGGTGTTTATCCACTGGGGCGACGAGTATCAGACCAGCCCGAACAGCTATGAGAAGAAGATCGCCCAGCAGCTGTGCGAAATGGGCGTGGATGTGATCGTCGGCGGGCATCCCCATGTCATCCAGCCCATGGCCACCCTGACCAGCGAGGCAGATCCCTCGCATACCACCGTTTGCCTGTACTCCATGGGCAACTGCGTGTCCAACATCCGCCTGAGCAGCACCCGCCCTGCGGAGTGCGAGGATGGGCTGTTCTTCACCTTTACGTTCGCCAAGTATTCCGATGGCAGCGTGGTGGTGGAGAGTACGGACATTCTTCCGTTTTATGTAAACCGATACACCAGCGATGACCGTTACCTGTTCCCGCTGATCCCCCTGGACGGCGACTCGGCGGAATGGCAGAGCGCGTATTCCCTGACGGACAGCCAGCTGTCAGACTGCCTGGCTTCCCTGGCGCGGACGGAAACCATCCTGGGGGACACCCTGACCGAGGCCAACGCAGTGCTTGCCCAGCAGCAAGCGGCGCTGGAGGCAATGCTGGGCGTGGAGTAGATTCGCCGCGCCCAGCCGAAGGCAGGCTTGACTTTTTTCTCCTGAGGTGATATAGTTTTGCAAGATGGAGAGTTGTCCGAGGGGTTTAAGGAGCCAGTCCTGAAAACTGGTGATGGGGCGACCCACCGTGAGTTCGAATCTCACACTCTCCGCCATAGACGCTAAGAAGTGCAGGGAAGGTTTTACCCTGCGCTTCTTCTGCATTTTGTCAGATTTCCATCTGTACAACGGAAAATGGAAGATGTATAATTATTACGGGAATGAATGGTTCGGGAAGCGTATCCGTCCGTTCCGGCGGCTACAAAGTCCGGATGAACCGGGGGACCCGGAATGTTTACGGCATTCGCCGCTGAAAACACCAAAATGGAAAATCATCAGAAGGGGAGAGAAATTATGAAAAGGGAAAAGCAAGTGTTCGCCATCCTCCTGGCGGCAATGATGCTCATCACGCTATCTGCCTGCGCAGGAGATCCCACTGAGACAAACGGTTCTGCCGCCAATACCACGGAGAGTATACCGGAAACGGATGCCGCAGTGGAAGAGACCGAGGTGGAGGACACCGGGATCGTGCCCGTGGAAGACGAGGATGTAAGCAGCGATTTTGTGCTTCCGGACTACAAAATGGCCATTATTGAGTCGAACAGCAGCTTTATTTCTCTGGCGATCGCGTTCGATTCGTCGGTAACGACGGTCGATCATCTCACGCTGCATACATCTTCCGGGGATGTTACCTTTGGCCGCTGTGACTTGGATGGATATTATGTGGACCCCGGCGAAACGGGATGGTATGACAGCATCACCAGCGCATTACAAACGCAAGAGCCGGGCGGCGTGGCTTACTCGACTAAGTCCGGGGCAACGCCGGTACTGGTTTGCCGATATGAGGTATCCTCGCAGGTGGATACGGACGATTTCTATCTGACATCTTCGAATATCCAATATAAAGACGCTGACGGAAATTTACAGTATTCCAAAGAGGAAAATGTATTGACGGTCAATGCCACGATTGAGGAGCTGCCGGTCAACCCAGCATTCGCGATCGAAGGGCCGCTCATCTGCGAGGAGGGCGCCTATTATCTGATGGGCTCCACCGCAGGCGTATCCGGCGGAACGAAAGACGGAACATATTATTGCGCGATCGGCGCTGAGCTTTATGCCTTGAACGAAAGCACCGACGGGATCCACCTGGCGGATATCCATCTGATCGATTCGCGCACCATGGAAACGTTCGTCCTGCCGGACGGATGCGAAATTTATGCCAGCGGCCAATATAAAAAACTCGGGAATGTCTCCACTGAGGATGCGAATGACGCGGCGATCTGGGTCGGAATCAGCGGACCCGAAGACAGAACGATCGAAATACAGACTTTTTTTGACGAGGAAATATTGACGTATGGGTTGATCGGATATGACACCGACGATGGACTTGTGGTATATATTTGCCAGTAAGCCTGGGAGGAGCACGCGAATCCATCGTATGAACCAAAATAAGCTGCACCCGGAAGGTTCCGGATGCAGCTTATCTTTTACAGGGAAAAGGCGACTAGGGCAATGTCCTTGCCGGTTTTTTTGGAAAGGATTTGCTCCAGCTCGGTGATTTTGGCCAGCGCGTCCGGGTCATCGTCCAGGGCGGCGTAGGAAACCGGGCTGTAGGCCACCACAGCCACCTCCTTCCCGGTTTTGGCGGAAAGCTCTTTTTCCAGGGCGGTGATGGCGTCCAGCAGCTCCTGCCGGCCATCCAGATTGGTGTAGGTTTGCATGGGGATTTGCCTCCTTATTTATGGAATTTCATAATAATCCGTTTCGCCCAGGGCGTAGCCATGCCCGGGGCGGGGCTGCCACTGGTAGCGGTTCTTCCCCTTCTCCGGGAAGCGGTGTGCCATGATCGCGGCGATCACGCCGCCATGGGTGACCAGAACCGTGCTATCCGGAAGCTGGGCGAAGGCGGCCAGCGCCCGCGCGGTCATCTGCTGCCCGCTTTCCCCACCGGGGGTGCAGTTTGCCTCATTGTCCCCGGTGAGCCACGCTTGGTAATCCGGGTCCGACTTCAGTTGGGCATAGCTGCGCATTTCGAAAGCGCCGAAGTCCATTTCCCGGAAGGCCGGCTCCTGGGCGTGGGGCACATCCCCGAACAGGAGCGCCAGCGTTTCCTCCGTCCGCTTCATGCCGCTGGTGACGAAGTGCTTCGCTGCAACGGAATAGTGCAGCCCGACCAGCGCCGCCCGCCCCTGGGCCGACAGGGGCAAATCGGTGCTGCCGCAGTAGAGGCGGCGGGCATTTGCCTCCGTCTCGCCGTGTCGAATCAGGTAAATCATTTTAATCGCTGCTCCAATCCGCAGAAAATCCGGATGACCTGGCTGGCTTCCCCGGACAGGTACTGGCACAGCAGCCCCGTGTTCTGCCGCCAGGCGCGCGCCTGGGCATCCATGGGCACCACGCCACAGAAAATATCCCGGCAAATCAGGACGCTGTTTTGCCATTGTGCCCGGTGCGCCTGGAAATAGGCCACACTCTCCGGGCAATGGGCGGTGAATTCCTCCAGCGCGTATATGCACCGGCGGGAAAAGTCGATGCGATCCCCCCGGCAGGTAAAAATGTCGTCATCCGTCAGGCCAAAGGCGGCCCTCGCGTAATCCAGCTTCCCCTGGTACGCGCCGCCGATTATCAGAATCATAGTTACCTCCTATAGCAGAGCATAGACCGCCACGGCGCACAGCTCGGAAACGGTCAGGGCGTAGCCGGCAATGTCCCCGTTCATGCCCTGCAGGCTGCGGTAGGCACGCAGCAGCGCCAGGCCATACCCGGCCAGTCCGCCGAGCAGCACCAGGCCATAGCGCCCGCAGAGCAGGAACCCGGCAGCTACCGAGATCAGCGCCTGGGCGCAGAGCAAGGCGATTTGCCAGGTGGATTTGGTTTTCCCGGCGTATTGGCTGGTCGCCATAGGCGGCAGCACCGTCACCGCCAAGGCAGAACCGCATCGGCTTACCACGGGAATCAGGCACAGGATGCCGTATGGCGCCGTGTCCGGCACTGAGGAGAGCAGCGCAAATTGGGCAAGCAGCAGCAGCGCCACGCCGATCACGGCGAAGCTGCCCACATGGGAATCCTTCAGAATCTCCCGCCGCCGCTCCAGATCCCGCCAGGATTTTACGGCATCGGTCACATCCATGTAGCCGTCCAGGTGGAGAAAGCCGGTGATCAAGTAAGGGTGGGCGCACAGGATCAGCCCGGATACCAGCGGCGGGAGCTGCAGTACCCCCGCCAGCCAGGCAAGCCCCGCCCAGATCAGGCCGATCTCCAGACCGACCAGGGGCAGGAACAGCAGCATTTTATCCCGCGCTTTCTCATCCCAGATGTTGCCGGGGAGGGGAATGGCACAGAACATGCTCTGGCACATAGCGAATGCGTGAAGGCAGGATTTCATATCGGCAGCGCTCCTTTGTGTACGATGGGGATCCCGGCAGATACCTCCACCACTGTTCCGCAGACCGCAGCCAGGCGGCGGTCAATTTCCGCCAGCTGTTTGCGGTAGGCCTCGGTGGTTTCAGAGTAGCGCTCGCAATCGGACGCGATGAAATCGCTGACGAAAACCACGTTCCCCGCCAAACCGGCAAAGGTGACAAGCTCCGACCCGCAGCGTTCCGCGGCCGGAAGGTCCAGTGCATAATCCCGCTCCGCGGGGAACATGGCGTTTTGCAGCAGCGCCGTTACGGAGTCCACCAGGAAGGTGCCGCTCGGCTCCGCCCGGTCCAGGACGGAGAGAATATTTTTCGCGCATTCCACCGTTTCAAAGCCCAGACCCGCCCGGTCCGCAATATGCCGGCGGATGCGGGCGTCATCCTCCGCGCCGGTGGAGAGCATGGTGGCCACGTAATAGCGGCGCCCGTCCCCACTCAGGGACACTGCCAGCCGCTGTGCCAGGGAGGATTTCCCGTTTTTTGCCCCGCCGGAGATGAAGAAGGTCATTGCCTGCCCTCCACGGTGAACGAATCGCCCTGGCGAATCTCCTCCAGGTAGCCGTCGTCAATGCCCGCCTGGTCAAAGGTGGCCATGTCGTTCAGGATAGCGCAGGCGGCGTCCAGAATTTCAAAGGCCAGTGGGCAGCCGCTGCCTTCCCCAAGCCGCATTTCCAGCAGGAAAAGGGGCTGGAGATCCATCGCTTCCATGGCCAGCCGGTAGCCGATCTCATAGGAGGCGTGGCTGGGGACCAGATAATCCCGCACATTAGGGCACAGCCGGACAGCACAAAGCGCAGCCACAGCGGAAATCAGCCCGTCGATGACCACCGGGCGGCGGGAG
>JAJQHS010000115.1 GCA_021199635.1 Bacillota bacterium | reverse complement strand
CCCGCCCGCCCATAAGGTGGAGCGGATGGATGTGACCCAGGGGAAGCTGTGTCTGGGATATGTGACACCCATCACCATCGCCGACCCGGAATACCCCGCCATGCAGGTACTGGACACCATTCTCGGCGGCGGGATGACCAGCAAGCTGTTCCTGAACGTGCGGGAGAAGCAGTCGCTTTGCTATGCCATCGGCTCCGGATACTACGGCTCCAAGGGAATCATGACGATTTCCGCCGGTATCGACCCGCAGCAGGAGCAGACCGTCCGGGCGGAGATCGCCGGGCAGCTGGACGCCTGCCGCCGGGGGGAAATTTCCGGCCAGGAGCTGGACGCCGCCAAGGAGGCGCGGATCTCCGGGCTGCGGGCGGTCCACGATTCCCCCGGGGCGATCGAGGGCTACTATGCCACTGCCGCGCTCAGCGGGTTTCCCAGATCGCCCCAGGCGCGCATGGCCGACATTGCGGCGGTGACGGCGGAGCAGGCGGCCCGCGCCGCGGAAAGTCTGACGCTGCAGGCCAGCTTCTTTCTGACAGGAGGCGATCCGTCATGATCCTGGAATATCCCATGCTGGCGGAGCGGGTGTATACCTGCACCGCCCGGTGCGGTCTGCCCATCCGCGTGCTGCTCCGGCCGGGCTTCAGCCGGAAGGTCGCCTATTTTGCCACGGATTTTGGCTCCATCCACCGGGATTTCCGGCTGGATGGGCGGGAATACCACGTCCCGGCGGGCACCGCCCATTTCCTGGAGCATAAAATGTTCGAGCTGCCGGGGCGGGACGTATCCGGGGAATTTGCCGCCCTGGGGGCGAATGTCAACGCCTTCACCAGCTACGACATGACCGCCTACTATTTCTCCTGCTGCGACCATTTCGGGGAAAATCTGCGGCTGCTGCTGGAATTTGTGTCCACGCCCTGCTTCCCGGCGGAGAGCGTCCGGCGGGAGATGGGCATTATCGACCAGGAGATCGGCATGAACGAAGACGTGCCGGAGTCCCGGGTGTTCGACGATCTGATGCGGCAGATCTACACCGTCCATCCCATCCGGGAGCCAATCCTGGGCAGCCGGGAGAGCATCCGGCAGCTGACCCCGGCGTCGCTGGAATGCTGCCACCGGGCGTTCTACACCCCGGAGAATATGATCCTGTGCGTGGCGGGGGACGTGGACCCGGCGCAGGTGACGGCGCTGGTGGACGAGGTGCTCCTCACCTGCCGCCGCCCGGCGGGGGAGAAGCTGCGCCGCTGGCAGGAGCCTATGGCCGCTGTCACCGCGCTGCGCCGGCAGAAAATGGAGGTGCCCATGCCCACCTTCCAGATGGCCTGCAAATGCGAGCCGACGGGCACGGGAGAGGCGGCCATCCGCCGGGAGATCGTCGGCGACCTGGCCGCGGAGGCGCTGTTCGGGGAGGCATCCGCTTTGTACCTGGCGCTGTACAGCCAGGGGAAGATCGACGGCTCCTTCGGCGGCGGATTTGACTCCGTGGACGGCTGCGCCATGCTGACCTGCGGCGGCGACAGCTGGGAGCCGGAGGCCGTGCGGGACGCGGTGCTGTCCGCCGCAGCGGAAATTGCCCGGGACGGGCTGCCGGAGGCGGATTTCCTGCGGATGAAGCGCAGTGCCATGGGCCGCCGGGTCCGGGAGCTGGACAGCTTCGATTCCACGTGCGTCCGCATCTGCGCCTATTATTTTGGCGGCTATGACTATTTGGATTTTCCCCGGATCTACACCCAGGTGACCCAGGCGGAGATCCAGGAATTTTTGCGGCGTGTGGTGACGCCGGAGCGTTGCGCGCTCTCCGTCATCGACCCGCTGGACACCGAGGAGGATATGCAATGAACAATTCTTACACTGTGATCTCCTTCCCCAGCCTGGGGATCGAGTGGAACCCCGGCCGGTACTTCCAGATCGGCTCGCTGACCATCCACTACTACGGCCTGATCATTGCCGTGGGGCTGGTGCTGGCAGTGGTATACGCCTGGCGCCGGAGCAAGGAATTCGGCCTCCGGGCGGACGATATCACCGACGGCGTGCTGTGGATCGTGCCCTTTGCCATCATCTGCGCCCGGGCGTACTACTGCGTGTTCAGCTGGGACAGCTACGCTTCCAACCCGGTGTCCGTGCTGTACATCTGGAACGGCGGCCTGGCCATCTACGGCGGCGTGCTGGGCGCGGCGCTGGGCATTGCCGTGTTCTGCCGGGTCAAAAAAATCAAGGTCACGGCGCTGCTGGACCTGGTGGCGCTGGGCTTTCTCATCGGGCAGTTCATCGGCCGGTGGGGCAACTTCTTCAACCGGGAGGCCTTCGGCGCGGAGACGGACAGTTTCCTGCGCATGGGGCTGCTGAACACCGCCACCGGGGAGGTGGAGTACCACCATCCCACATTCCTGTATGAGTCCCTGTGGAATTTCGCGGGCTTCCTGCTGCTGCATTTCCTGTCCAAGCGGCGGAAGTACGATGGCCAGATCGCCCTGGGATACGTGGCCTGGTACGGCCTGGGCAGAGCCTTCATCGAGGGGCTGCGGACGGACAGCCTGTACCTGGGCAATTTCCGGGTCAGTCAGCTGCTGGCTGCGGTGAGCTGCGTGGCCGCTGTGGTGGCGCTGATCGTCCAGTCCGTCCGGGAGCATCCGGCGGAGAAACTTTATGTAAACCAAGTGGCCGCCATGGCCCAGGCCGCTGCCGCTCCGGCGGAGGAGCCTGCCCCGGAGGAAGAACCGGCCCCGGAAGCAGCCCCGTCAACGGACGCGGCACGTCCGACACAAGAGCCACACCGATACGCACCAGCAAA
>JAJQHS010000021.1 GCA_021199635.1 Bacillota bacterium | reverse complement strand
TGGGGGTGCTGGGGCTGGGTGGTGTCCGGTTCGGGGGTGTCCGGTGCGGTGGGCTGGGGCGCGGTGGGTTCGGGTTCGGTTGTCTCCGGTTCGGTCGTTTCGGGTTCGGTAACTTCCGGCTCGGTCGTTTCGGGTTCCGTGGTCTCCGGGTCGGTGGGTTCCGGCTCCGTGGCGGTGTAGGCCACCCAGGTGATGGTTCCGCCGTAGTCCTGCATCACATCCTCCGTCCAGGTTTCATTCCCGGCGGGGTAATAAGCGGTGGCGGTGACGCTAGAAAATGCGTTGTATGCAATCTCAGGCGCATTGCCATCAAATATGATCGTTATGATCGTGGTCGGGTGGGTGCAGTACTGAAACGCATAATCACCAATCGAAGTGACGCTGGCCGGAATCGTCACGCTTATCAGGCTGTGGCAGCTTTGAAACGCAGAATTGCCAATCGTGATGACGCTACCCGGAATGACATATTCCCCAGTCTTTCCTGCAGGGCAAGTAATCAATTCCGTCATGTCCTTGTTAAACAAGACGCCGTCCTGGGAGCAGTAGCTTGCATTGTCCGGGTCTACTTCGATGGATAACAGTCCGTAACATCCGGAAAATGCCAACTCGCCAATTGTGGTAACGCCGCTCCCAATCGTCACGCTCGTCAAGCCGTAACAGTTGCGGAACGCATTATTTCCGATTGTAGTGACACTGTCTGGAATCGTTACGCTTGCCAAGCTTGAGCAATCATAAAACGCATAACTGCCGATGGTGGTAACGCTGTCCGGAAGTTCCACGCTCGTTAGGCTGTCACAGTAGCAAAACGCTCCCCAGTTAATATCGGTGACACTACTGCCAATCATCACGCTCGTCAAGCTGGTGCAGCGCAAAAACGCATAACCGCCAATTGTAGTAACGCCGCTCCCGATCGTTACGCTTGCCAAACTGGTGCAGTCGGCAAACGCATAATCGCCAATCGTAATAACGCTGTCCGGGATGGTAACGTTGGTTAAGCTTTCGCATCCGTCAAACGCATAATCGCCAATCATAATGACGCCATTACCGATTATCACGCTCGTCAGGCTGGTGCAGTAGAGAAACGCATCCACGCCAATCGTGGTAACGCCATCCTCAATTATAACAGCTGTGATTTGGCTACCATATGCATCCCAGGGGCTACGTTCCGTATAGGAGTAGTCCGTCATCTCCCCCGTGCCGGAGATGGTGAGGATGCCGTCGCTGTCCAGCACCCAGGTCAGGTTCTCCCCGCAGGTGCCGCTGGCCACTTCCTCCGCCGCCAGTGCCATTCCGGGCAAAAGCCCGATCACCAGGCAAAGCGCCACCAGGAGCGACAGCATGCCGTGTTTCATTTTCATCAGAATCCCTCCAAAATGTAAATATTTTCCAAATTTCACCCGGCAATTCCAAGCCTCACCGCCGTGAATGCAGAGTGAGGGCATCCGGAAAAAGATTACCCTGTTCTGCATTTTATCATGCCTGCCCCAATTTGTCAAGTAAAGACTACACATAATGATAATTAAATATCTGAAAAAGTGCAATATGATTGCAGCATGGGGGTGATGGCATGATCGGCAACCGTATCCGCGACCTGCGGGAAAGCGCCGGATATTCACAGTCGCAGCTGGCAAAGAAGCTGGATGTTTCCAGGAGCGCGGTGAACGCCTGGGAAATGGGACTTTCCGCGCCCACGACCCAGTTCATTGTGGCTATGGCGCGGCTGTTCCACGTTTCGTCGGACTATATCCTGGGGCTGGATAATGCCTGCACCCTGCGCGTGGAGGGCTACTCCGAGGAGGAGATGGCGCTGCTCTACCGCCTGCTGCAATACATTGACCAGCGCAGGGAGGCGCAGCAGGAGGCCTCCCCCGACCTCCGCTGAATCCGCTCCCACACGCATAAAAAGCTCCGGAAGGGCGCGTCCCTCCCGGAGCTTTCTTTCCTGTTTACAGGGCATAGAACAGGATGCTCACCAGCTGGAGCAGGCTCCCCAGCACCACAAAAATGTGGAACACCGGATGGAACCACCGCCGCTTCGACCCAATGCCGTACAGCACCGCGCCCACTGTGTAGGCGATCCCCCCGGCCAGCAGGTAGGCAAATCCCGCTGCGGTCAGCACGCCCATGGTCTGGGGCAGGAACAGCAGCACTGCCCAGCCCATGCCGATGTAGCAGACCATGGAGAACACCCGGAATTTATGCAGGTCGATGGCCGTCAGCGTGATGGCCAGCGCCGCCATCGCCCATTCAAAGGCGAACAGCCCCCAGCCAATGGCCGGATACACCGGCCGCAGCGCCGCCAGGGCCACCGGCGTATAGCTGCCCGCGATAAGCAGGTAGATGGTGCAGTGGTCCAGGACCTGCATGACCTTCTTGCCCATCCCCGGCCGGAGGCCATGGTACACGCTGGAAATGGTGTACAGGCCGATCATGCACGCGCCGTAAACCGCGGCGCACA
Source organism: Bacillota bacterium (assembly GCA_021199635.1). Taxonomy (GTDB): domain Bacteria; phylum Bacillota; class Clostridia; order Oscillospirales; family Oscillospiraceae; genus Faecousia. The sequence goes on along the minus strand of JAJQHS010000021.1, from coordinate 15,714 downwards.
CCACGCCAAAGCCGTTGCCCCGCAGAGCGGCGCGGAGCACGCAGCCCACCAGCGCGCCGATCCCCAGCGCGCCGCCCACGATGTGGGTCACCATATTCATGATCTCCTCCCCGGCGGTGTAGGCCGGCAGACTGCGATCACACAGTTTGATTCGGTTCATAAATGGTACCTTCCTTTCTGCGCTGATTATACCACAGATCCCGCTATACGCGCCCTACTGCCCCATCCCGCGGCCTCGACGGCTGGTAGAGCCGCAATTCCACCCACGGTAGAGCAAGAAAAAGGTTGACAAACGCCGCCGTTTCCGCTAGAATGCGTGGCAGAACCATGGCTGAGGTTGCGGTGTCTAAGAGTACCCCTCCGGTTCCGGCAATTGCCGGAGTGGGAAAGGAGCCACCGCCGAAGGGAAGCGTCCGCCGCCGAGCAGCGCTTGCCTGGGTCTGCGCAGAATATGCGCAGGACTGTCATCCTTCCGGATGGAGCGCTGACCTGGGGCAAGACAGACCTTTCTGCCCTGTGTCACTTTGACATGGGGCAGTAATTTTTTGAAAAATGTGAGGTTTGTCTGTTATGAGAAAAGTCCCCTTCCTGACGCTGGAAACCGCCCGGCAGATCATCCGCGAGGTTCCCACGCCCTTCCACATCTATGACGAGGCGGGCATCCGCCAGAACGCCCGGGCGCTAAAGGACGCCTTTGCCTGGAACCCCGGGTTCAAGGAATATTTCGCCGTGAAGGCCACCCCCAACCCCTACATCCTGCAGATTCTCCAGCAGGAGGGCTGCGGCTGCGACTGCTCCACCTATACGGAGCTGCTGCTGTCCGAGGCGGCGGGCATCACTGGGCGGGAGATCATGTTCTCCTCCAACGTGACACCGGAGCTGGATATGCGCAAGGCGCTGTCCCTGGGGGCGTACATCAATCTGGACGACGCAACACATGTGGAATTCCTGGCCCGGCTGGCCGACCCCATGCCCGACACCGTCTGCCTGCGCTACAATCCCGGCGGCAGCTTCAGCCTGGGCAACACCATTATGGATATGCCCCGGGACGCCAAATACGGCATGACCGAGGACCAGATGGCTGGGGCGATCCTGCGCCTGTCGGCGCTGGGGGTGAAGCACTTCGGCGTCCACGCCTTCCTGGCCTCCAATACCACCACCAACGAATACTATCCGGAGCTGGCGGCCAATCTGTTCCGCCTGGCGGTGCGGCTGCGCAATGCCACCGGCTGCCACATCACCTTTGTGAACCTGTCCGGCGGCATCGGCGTGGACTACCGCCCGGAGCAGCCAAAATGCGACATTTCCCTGATCGGCCAGGGCGTGCGGGAGCGGTACGAGCAGATCCTGGTCCCCCAGGGGATGGGCGATGTGGCGATCTTCACCGAGCTGGGGCGGTTCATGACCGCGCCTTACGGCCATCTGATCGCCACCGTCCTCCACCAGAAGCACATTTACCGGGAATATGTGGGCCTGGACGCCTGCGCCGCGGATCTGATCCGCCCGGCCATGTACGGGGCGTACCACCACATCACCGTGCTGGGCAAGGAGAACGCCATCCTGGACCACGTCTACGACGTCACCGGCGGCCTGTGCGAGAATAACGATAAGTTCGCCATCGAGCGGAGCCTGCCCGCCATCGAGGTGGGGGACATCGTGGCCATCCACGACACCGGCGCCCACTGCCACTCCATGGGCTACAATTACAATGGCAAGCTGCGCTCCGCGGAGGTCCTGCTGCATCCCGACGGCAGCTTCCAGAAAATCCGCAGGGCTGAAACCCCGGCGGACTACTTCGCCACTTTGGACGGCTCGGACTTCCATTTTTCCTTATGATTTGTTGAAAATGCACAAAATGCGGCTGAAAAATTCGGCATCTGCATTCCATATTTAACAATAAGTTTTTATTCTCCTTTGCCAAATCTGTGCTATAATGAAATGGGTGGAAGCAAAGCCGCCACCGCAGTGCGGAGAAGGAGTGTTTATGAATAACAACGTTTTATTTTTCCTGACACCGAAGGCAATGTGCGCCTACCTATACGACGACTATACCATGCGCCAGGCACTGGAGAAAATGGAAACCGCCGGCTTCGCCGCCCTGCCCATCCTGAACCGGCGGGGGGAATACCGGGGCACGCTGACGGAGGGCGACCTGCTCTGGGGCATCAAGAATATGTGCTACATGGATATCCGCCAGGCAGAGGCGCACCGCATCATGGAGATCACCCGCCGCAGGGACAATTTACCCGTCCGGGTCACCGCCTCTATGCACGACCTGGTGGAGCGGGCCGGCAGGCAGAATTTCGTCCCCGTGGTAGACGATAAGAACGCCTTCATCGGCATCATCACCCGCAGCGCCATCATCAAGTATTGCTCCCAACGCCTGTTCCCGGAGGATTGACCCGGCGGTACATAGCAGGCCACGCCCCGCGAAAATGCACAGCCGCAGCACCAGCGCCCGCCGAACCTGGCGGGCGCTGAGCGTTCCCAAAGGCGATTTTTCGGTTGCATTGGGGCGGTTTCTCTGATATAATGAAGCGGAATTTACCGGGAGGGACATCATGGACGACGAAAAGCTGAAAAATCAAATCGGTGCCAACATCGCCATCTACCGCAAGCGGGCGGGGCTGACACAGGCCGGCCTGGCGGCAAAGCTGAATTACTCGGACAAGGCCGTGTCCAAATGGGAGCGGGGGGAGTCCGTGCCGGACGTAATGACCCTGGTCAGCCTGGCAGAGCAGCTGAATGTGACCGTGAACGACCTGCTCCGGGACCCGGAGGCGCTGCCGGAGCGGACTGGCGTGGTGCAGCAGGCCATGGGTCAGGTGGTGGAGAAGACCCTGAAGCGCAAGGCCAACAAGAATATCATCCTGGGGCTTTCCTCGGTGCTGGTCTGGTTCGTGGCGCTGCTGATCTTTGTGGTGCTGTCCACCCTGAGCATCCCCTACAGCGAGCTGGCGTTTTTCTACGCCGTTCCCATCAACGCCATCGTTCTGCTGAGCCTGCGCTCCGCCTGGCGGGATTTCCGCTGGAACCGGGCGCTGATCAGCGTGATCATGTGGGGGTTCCTGCTGGCGCTTTTTGTCACATTCCTGATTTTGCTGGATTTTAACGCCTGGAAGATCTTCCTGCTGGGCATTCCCGGCCAGGCGGCGATTTTGCTGTGGTTCCGGCTGTTCCGCCCCGCAAAGCGCAAGGAGGACGGCAATGGATAAGCAGGCGCTGCGCAGCTACATCCGGGAGCGGAAGCGCGCCATGACCCCGGCAGAGATCGACAGTGCCAGCGCGCGTCTGGCATCCCGCTTTCTGGCTACCCGGGCCTACCGGGACGCCCGCACGATTTACGGCTACCTGTCCTACAACCAGGAGGTGCGCACCGCGCCCATCCTGCGCCAGGCGCTCTCCGACGGCAAGCAGGTCGCCGTGCCCAAGGTGTCCGGCGATCGGATGCGGTTCATCTGCCTGCCTGATCTTACACAGGTAGAGCGGGGCTACGCCGGGATCCCGGAGCCGATCGCCGACGGTCCTGTCGCCGACGACCCGACCGCCCTGGTGCTGATGCCGGGGCTGGCCTTTGACCCGCAGGGGCACCGCATTGGCTACGGCGGCGGATTTTATGACCGGTTCCTGGCGGAGGAGCCGGGGCACCCCACCGTCGCCCTGTGCTACACATTTCAGGTTCTGCCCCGTCTGGAGACTGAGGCGTTTGACATCCCCGTGGATCTTGTGATCTGGGCATAGGAGTACCAATATGGAATGGATTCTTGTTTTACTGGTGGCAGCCGGCTCCTTTGGGCTGTGCTACCTGCTGGATAAGGGCTTTACCCGCATTTTCCGGGGCACAGCGCAGCACCGCTCCGGCCGCAGCGTCCGCCTGAGCAAGCGCTACGGCGCGGCTGGCATCGTGCTGGCGGTGGTGGGGATCGCCGCCATTTTCACCGGCCTGGGGGACAGCCGGGTGCTGCTGTGCGGCGGCATCGTGGTGGCAGTGCTGGGGGTCGCCCTGATCGTATACTATATGACCTTTGGCATCTTCTATGACGAGGACAGCTTCCTGCTGACCACCTTCGGCAGGAGGAGCACCCTCTACCGCTACCAGGACATCCGCTGCCAGCAGCTTTACGCCACCTACGGCAGCACGGTCATTGAGCTGGTGATGGCCGACGGCAGGACCGTCCAGCTCCAGTCCACCATGGCCGACGCGTACCCCTTCCTGGACACGGCGTTTGCCGGATGGTGCCGCCAGAAGGGTCTGACGGAGCAGGACTGCCCCTTCCACGACCCGGATAACAGCTGCTGGTTCCCCGGCCCGGAGGCGCAATGATGCACGTACCAAGCGGAGATACCGCCCAGCTGACGCTGGTCACCTTTGCCGAGGCGCTGGCCGCAGCCGAAACCCCATCGCCGGATTACGACATCGGCAAATGGCTGTACGCGCCCAACTTCTATTCCGAATACCGGTACATCCTGGGCACCCGGGGGCAAAAGCCCCTGATCTGCATCGGCATCAACCCGTCCACGGCGGAGCCGGAGCATCTGGACAATACCCTGAAATCCGTGGAGCGCATCGCCCTGGGCAATGGGTTCGACAGCTTCCTGATGTTCAACGTCTACGCCCAGCGGGCCACCGACCCGGACGCTATGGAGCGCACGTGCAATCCGCTGCTGCACAAGGAGAATATGGCGGCGTTTGCCCATGTGCTGTCGCTGTCAGCCGCGCCTGCGGTGTGGGCGGCCTGGGGCGCGGTGGTGGAGAAGCGGGATTACCTGGCGGACTGCCTGCGGGACATGGCCTCCATCGGGCAGTCCTACGGTGCCCGGTGGTACTGCGCCGGGGCGGTGACCAAAAAGGGCCACCCCCACCATCCGCTGTACCTGCGCAGGGACGAGGCGCTGAAGCCCTTTGACATGGAAGCCTACCTGCACACCTGTCTTGGCTGAGGAGGGAAGCTTATGGATTCACAGGAATGCGACACCTGCTGGTATTTTGACTACGACGAGGAGTACGACGAATACCTGTGCAGCATGGACCTGGACGAGGATGAGGTGTACCGATTCTTCTCCTCCGGGCGCAACCGCTGCCCGTACTACCGCCAGGGGGACGATTACACCCTGGCAAGAAAGCAATGATCCGCAAAAAAATGGGACGGTTCGCTTTGGAACCGTCCCATATGCTTTTCCCGGTTACGAGGTGGTGGTCAGGTCGGCGGCGCCAAAGCCGATGGCCTTGTAATTGACCTCGTAGGCATACTTATCCACATACTCCGCCAGCAGCTCGACGGCCTTCTCATTCAGCACGCCGCTCTTAGCGTAGAGGATCCAGGCCTCCTCGCCGTCCACATAGTAGATGATGTGGTAGCCGTACTCCGTCTGCACCAGGCCGGTGTCGCCGGAAACATGCGTCTGGTTCAGGCACCAGTCCTCAAACGCCTCTACCATGGTGCCCGCGCCGAAGGTATCCAGCAGGCCGCCGTCAGAAGCGGAGCCGTCCTCGGAATATTCCACAGCCAGCTCAGCGAAGCTGTCCTCCGTCATATCGCCGGAGAGCCACAGGTCGTAAATCTCCTGCGCCTTCTCCCGGCAGGCCTCCCACTCCTCATCGGAATACTCGGTGGAGGTGGTGCCGTCCTCATTTTCCACGGTGGTGCCGCCCTCGGGCATGATCAGGATGTGGCGCACATCCACCAGCATGCCGCTGTCCTTGGTGACGCCGTAGCTGGATTCCAGGGTCTCCGCGTTCTCCAGATAGTAATCCTCCAGCTCCTGGTCCGTGACCTCAATGCTGTTGATCACCTCGGAGAAGTACAGGTTGCCCACATAGTAAAGCCGCAGGTACTCCAGGTATTCCGCGTAGGTCACGCCCTCGCCCATCTCCGCCTGGAGCATGGCGTCAATGGATTCGTAGCCATTGGAATCCGCGGATTCCTGCATGGAGCTTTCCAGGCTGTCGAAGAAGGTCTGGTAAGCCTCCGGCATTTCGTAGCCCGCGTTCTCTGCCTCGATGGAAAGCATCTTGTACTGCCGCCAGGCGGTCAGGGCGCTGTCCAGGAAGAAGTGCTGCCAGGTGGTGCCGGAATCCTCGTCATAGTACTGCTCGTCCAGGGGTGAGGTGATGTCCAGGCCGAAATAGTAGATATAGCTGCTGTAGTAGTCCACAAAATCAAACACCTGCATCCAGTAGAACACCTGCAGCTGCCGGTTGGTCAGGGAATAATCCCCCAGGGTGGCCACCACCTTATCCTGGCTGGCGCTGAGCTTGCTGCCGGACAGGGTATAGGAATCCTTATAATAAATGTCATTCTCCTTCGGTGTGAAGCTGCCGTTAACGCCCAGGTACACCACCACGGCCAGCACCGCCACCAGCACCACCACCGCGACGATAATCAGCGTCAGCTTCGCAGGCGACAGCTTCTTCTGGCCGGACGGCTGGTCTTCCGATTGCTCCCGGCCGCAGCTGGGGCAGACGTTCTGGCCTTCCTCCAGCAGTTCCCCGCAATATTTACAGATCATAATTTCCTCTTTTCTCCCGGATACGGGCAAATAATACTGAAATTTTACCACGCCTCCCGGAGAAAAGCAAGGGAAAATCCCTCATGCGGGCATTTTTTGCCGCAATTGCCTACCGCGGGGCAAATTTGCCCCCACCGATACTTGAAAAAATACGGTAAAAATGCTACTATATATGATCGAGAAAGTATTTTTCCGGAGGAAATCGTATGGACACCAAAACCACCGTCATCGCCCCGTCTGCGCTGGCCGCGCAGTTTGCCTGCTGCGACCGGATCAGTGCCTACTGGCACAGCGCCGGGCGGACGCCCACGGCCTACGTGGAAACCTACGGCTGCCAGCAGAACGAGGCCGACTCGGAGAAGCTCCGGGGCTACCTGGCGCAGTGCGGCTATACCATGGTACCGGACGCGGAGGGCGCGGACGTGGTGGTGATGAACACCTGTGCCATCCGGGAGCACGCGGAGCAGCAGGTATTTGGCAACCTGGGCGCGCTGACCCACACCAAGCGCCGCCATCCGGAGCAGAAAATTTTCCTGTGCGGCTGCATGGCCGGGGAGCCGCAGACCGCACAGCGCATCCAGAAAAGCTACCCCTATGTGGACGGTGTATTCTCTACCCACCACCTCTGGCAGTTCCCGGAAATTCTGTGGAACGTGCTGCACCAGGGCACGCGCCAGTTCTACATCGCAGATGAGCCCGGCTCCATCGCAGAGGGCATCCCCCAGCTGCGGGACAGCACGCTGAAAAGCTGGGTCTCCATCATGTACGGCTGCAACAATTTCTGCACCTACTGCATCGTGCCCTATGTCCGGGGGCGGGAGCGGAGCCGGAAAAAGGCGGACATCCTGGCGGAGTGCCGCAGCCTGATCGAAAGCGGCTGCAAGGAGATCACCCTGCTGGGGCAGAATGTGAACTCCTACGGCAAGGATCTGCCGGGGAACGGGGATTTTTCCGACCTGCTGGCGGACATTGCCGCCATCGACGGAGATTTCTGGATCCGGTTTATGACCAGCCACCCCCGGGACGCGGGGAAAAAGCTGTTCGACACCATGGCCTCCTCCCCCAAAATCGCCAAGCAGCTGCATCTGCCCTTCCAGTCCGGCTCCTCCCGGGTACTGAAGGCCATGAACCGCCACTATGACCGGGAGGGATACCTGGCGCTGGTGGACTACGCCAAATCCGTCATGCCCCAGCTGGTGCTGACGTCCGACGTGATCGTGGGCTTTCCTGGCGAAACCGAGTCCGAATTTGAGGAAACCGTTTCCCTGATCCGGCAGGTGCATTACGATTCCCTGTTTACCTTTATCTTTTCCCCCAGAGCCGGGACGCCCGCCGCGTCCATGGATGACCCCACGCCGAAAGCGGAGAAAAGCCGCCGCTTTGACCGGCTCTGCACCGTACAGAACGAGATTTCCCAGCAGATCCACAGCGGCTACATCGGGCAGACCCTGCGCTGCCTGGTGGACGGCTGCGAGAACGGGCTGCTCACTGCCCGGACGGAAGGGGGCCGCCTGGTGCGGCTGCCGGGTGACCCAGCGTCCATCGGCAGCTTTGCCCCCATTACCATCACCGGCGCCACCACCTGGAGCCTGACCGGCCAATTTGCAGAAACGGAGGAATGACCATGGCAGCAGATAGCGAGCTGACCCCCATGAAGCGGCAGTACAAGCTGATGAAGGAGCGCAACCGGGACTGCATCCTATTTTTCCGCCTGGGGGATTTTTACGAAATGTTTGACGAAGACGCCCGCATTGCCTCCCAGGAGCTGGACCTGACCCTGACCACCCGGGACCGGGGCAAGGCCAAGGAGGAGCAGACCCCCATGTGCGGCGTGCCCTACCACAGCGTGGACGCCTACATCGCCCGGCTGGTGCAGAAGGGCTACCGGGTCGCCGTCTGCGAGCAGATGCAGGACCCCGCCACCGCCAAGGGGCTGGTGGAGCGGGACGTCACCCGCATCGTCACCCCCGGCACCGTCACCGAAAGCTGCATGCTGGAGGAGCGGAAGAATAACTATTACGCCTGCCTGTACGGCGGGGGCGGAAAATTCGGCATGGCCTTCTGCGACATTTCCACCGGGGCGTTTTTCACCACCACCTGCGACGACATCCCCACCGTCGTATCCGAGCTGGGGCGCTTCTCCCCTGCGGAAATCCTCCGCTATGGCGATGGCGTCCAGGACGCCGTGCTGGAGGACGCTCTGTCCCGCCGGCTGAGCTGCTGCATCAACGAGGGCGCGGCGGGGCAATTCGACCCGGACAGCGCCCAGGCGCTGCTGGAGCGGCATTTCGGCGCATCCCTGGCGGAGCTGGGGCTGAACGGCCTGGATGACGCCGTGATTGCCAGCGGCGCGCTGCTGCAGACCCTGACCGCCCTGCAGAAAAATGACCTGTCCCACATCCGGCAGCTGCAATACTACACCACCGGCCGGTTCATGGAGCTGGACCTGGACACCCGGCGGAACCTGGAGCTGACCCAATCCCTCCACGGCCAGGAGAAGAAAGGCTCCCTGCTCTGGGTGCTGGATAACACTCACACCGCCATGGGCGGGCGGATGCTGCGCAGCTGGCTGGAGAAGCCCCTGCTGGACCCGGTGGAGATCGGCCGCAGGCACACCGCCGTGGAGGAGCTGGTAAACGCCACCGTCCGCCGGGGCGAGCTGGAGAATGCGCTGAAGGACATCGCCGACCTGGAGCGGATCATGTCCCGGACCGTCACCGGCTCGGTGAACTGCCGGGAGCTTCTGGGGCTTGCCCGGAGCCTGAGGGCGCTGCCGGAGGTGAAGGCCCAGCTTTCCCGCCTGGAGTCCCCCCTGCTGCGCCGGCTGGCCCAGTCCATCGACCCCATGTCCGAATGGGCCGACCGCATTGAATCTACCATCGTGGAGGACCCGCCCCTGACCATCCGGGAGGGCGGCATCATCCGCAAGGGCGCGGACCCGGAGGCGGACCGCCTGCGGGACATTATGGACGGCGGAAAGGGCATCCTGCTGGAGATCGAGGCGCGGGAGCGGGAGAAAACCGGCATCCGCACCCTGAAGGTCAGCTACAACCGGGTATTTGGCTATTATATTGAGGTATCCAAATCCTTTATGAACCAGGTGCCGGACACCTATATCCGCAAGCAGACCCTGGCCAACTGCGAGCGCTACATCACCCAGGAGCTGAAGGAGCTGGAGAACCAGGTGCTGACCGCCAAGGAGCGGCTGACGGCGCTGGAATACCAGATCTTCACCCAGCTGCGGGACGAACTGTCCCAGCAGGCCGCCCGGGTGCAGCAGACGGCTGCGGCGGTGGCGGCGGCGGACTGCCTTTGCTCCCTGGCCAGCGTAGCGGCGCAGCGGGGCTACTGCCGCCCGGAGATCACCCTGGGCGGGGAAATTTCCATTACCGACGGCCGCCACCCGGTGGTGGAGCGGATGCTCACCGATTCCCTGTTCGTCCCCAACGATACGGCGCTGGGGCGCAGCGACAATCTGGTCTCCATCATCACCGGCCCCAACATGGCCGGTAAATCCACTTACATGCGCCAGGTGGCGCTGATCGTGCTGATGGCGCAGATCGGCTCCTTCGTCCCCGCCCGCTCCGCCCGGATCGGCATTGTGGACCGGATCTTCACCCGCATCGGCGCCAGCGACGATTTGGCCTCCGGACGCTCCACCTTCATGGTGGAAATGTCCGAGGTGGCCTCCATCCTGAAATACGCCACGCCGAAAAGCCTGCTGATCCTGGACGAGATCGGCCGGGGCACCTCCACTTACGATGGCATGGCCATCGCCCGGGCGGTGCTGGAATATGCCGCCAATCCCAAGAAGCTGGGGGCGAAGACCCTGTTCGCCACCCATTACCATGAGCTTGCCTCCCTGGAAACCCGTCTGCCCAATGTGAAAAATTACAACATCGCCGTGAAAAAGCGGGGCGACCAGATGATTTTCCTGCGGAAGATCGTCCCCGGCGCCACGGATGACAGCTATGGCGTGGAGGTGGCAAAGCTGGCCGGTCTGCCCGCCGCGGTGGTCAGCCGCGCCCGGGAAATTCTGAAGGAGCTGGAGTCGGGCACGACGCCCGCCCCCGCGCCCGCGCCCGCGGCGGAGCCGGATGATCAGGTGAGCCTGCAGGATATGAAGCAGGCCCGGGTCTGTGAGGCTCTGGCCGCCGTTTCTCCGGAAACCCTGACGCCCATCGAGGCGATGAACACGCTGTACAAGCTGAAGAAAATGCTGGAGGAACCATGAGCCTTTCCGACTTCCAAAAGCACCGCCTGACCTTCTCCCAGCAGCGGTGGGGCTGGCGGTACCTGCTGTTCGAAATCATTTTTCTCCCGTCCATCCTGTCGGCGGGGAATGCGCTCCTGTCCCTGAATCTGGACGCGGCGGCGCTGAATTTCGTGTACTTCGCCGCCAACGCTGCGGCGGCGGTGGGGATTTTCCGGCAGCTCCTTCTGGATACGCTGCGGGATGTCCCCCGGCTGATATGGAAAATTCTGGGAATCGCCCTGGCGGGGCTGGCGCTGTACTATGCCGCCGGCATTGCGCTGGCGCAGGTGTTCACCGCCGTTTATCCCGGGTTTGCCAATGTCAACGACCTGTCCGTCGGCTCCCTGGCGGCGGGGAATTATCCGCTGACCTTCCTGGGCACGGTGCTGCTGGTGCCGGTAGCAGAGGAATGCTTCCATCGGGCGCTGGTCTTCCGGGGGCTGTACGACCGCTCCCCGGCGCTGGCCTGGGTGCTCTCCGTGGTGCTGTTTGCCGGCATTCACGTGATGAACTATATCGGCTACTTTGACCGGACGCTGCTGCTGCTCTGCTTCGTGCAGTATGTCCCCGCCGGTCTGATCCTGGCAGGCGCTTACCGGCTCTCCGGCTCGCTGCTCTGCCCCATTCTGATCCACGCCGGGGTGAACTGCCTCGGCATGCTCTCCCTGAGGTGAACGCTATGCCCAAGATCCTGCAATTATCCCAGCACGTCGCCAATCTGATCGCCGCCGGTGAGGTGGTGGAGCGCCCGGCCTCCGTAGTCAAGGAGCTGCTGGAGAATGCCGTGGACGCCGGTGCGTCCAAGGTCACTCTGGAGATCAAGGACGGCGGCATGACCTTCCTGCGGGTCACGGACAACGGCTGCGGCATGGCCGCGGAGGACGCGAAAACCGCCTTCCTCCGCCACGCCACCTCCAAGCTGCGCACCGCGGAGGACCTGTCCGCCATCGGCACCATGGGCTTCCGCGGGGAAGCGCTGGCGGCCATTGCATCCGTCAGCCGCATCGACCTGCTGACGAAAACCCCGGGCAGCTTATCCGGCGTCAGCCTGCGCCTGGAGGCGGGCGCGGTCACGGAGGAGTCCGAGGCCGGCTGCCCGGACGGCACCACTATCATCGTCCGGGACCTGTTCTACAACACGCCAGCCCGGATGAAATTTATGAAATCCGACACGGTGGAGGGCAGCCGGGTCACCGCCAGCCTGCAGCTGCAGGCACTGGCGCATCCGGAGGTCGCCTTCACCTACCTGCGGGACGGCAGGCAGATCCTGTCCACCCCCGGCTCCGGCTCACTGCAGGACGCGGTATACTGCGTCTACGGCCGGGAATGCGCCCGGATGGCCCCGGTGGACAGCCGGTGGGAGCGCTGCCGCCTGACCGGCTTCGTCAGCCTGCCCACGGACGCCCGCCCCAGCCGGAACCTGCAAGCGTTCTTCGTCAACGGCCGGCCGGTGCGATCCAAGCTGCTGGTGTCCGCGCTGGAGGAGGCCTACCGCAACCAGATCATGGTAGGGAAATTCCCCGCCTGCGTGCTGCATCTGACGCTCCCGGCCAACACCGTGGATGTAAACGTGCATCCGGCGAAGACGGAGGTAAAATTCCTGTCGGAAAAGGCCGTGTATGACTGCGTGCATTACGGCGTGCTGGCGGCGCTGAATCAGCAGCCGGATCGCCCTGCGGTGCAGTTCAAGCCCCAGAGCGCGCCGGTTCCCCCCGCTCCCGCGCCGAAAGCCCCGCCGGAGGGGAAGCAGCAGAGCTTCTTCCGCTCCATGACCGCCCAGGAATACCGGAATTTCTCCGCCGCCGCGGCGGACGCGCCCCAGCCCCGGAAGGAGGCCGCCCAATCTGCCGCCCGACTGGTGACAGAGCAGCGGGAAAGCCTGCTGCGGGAGCCTGTCATGACCCCCAGCGTCACCCCCCTGCCGCAGACATCTGCGCCGCCGGCTGCCCCCGAACCGGCTGCCGCGCCCCAGGCGCAGCAGACCCTGCCCATGCCGGAGGAGGCGCCCTGGCGGATGGTGGGCGAGCTGTACCGGACCTATATCCTGGTGGAGCAGGGGGAGGACGCCTTCCTCATCGACAAGCACGCCGCCCACGAGCGCATCCTGTTCGACAGGCTGAAGGCCAATCAGGAGGCCATCAGTTCCCAGATGCTTCTGTCGCCCATCCCCGTCCGCCTGAGCCCGGAGGCTGCGGCGGAGCTGCTGAGCCACCGGGAAATGCTGTCCCGGCTGGGCTTTGAAATCGACGAATTCGGGGATAATACCGTGCTTCTGCGGCAGATCCCCATGGACCTTGCCCCGGAGGCCGCGGCGGAAGCAGCGGAAACCCTTTCCGCCGACCTGCTGGCCGGGCGCCAGGAAAGCCCGGACACCGTCCGGGACACCCTGCTGCACACGGTGGCCTGCAAGGCGGCGATCAAGGCGGGCTGGGTCAGTGACGAGAAAGAGCTTTTGGCCATCGTCCAGCAGGTGATGCGCCGCCCGGAGCTGAAATACTGCCCCCATGGCCGCCCCATCTGCGTCAGTTTAAGCAAAAAGCTGCTGGAAAAGCAATTCCGCAGAACATGATGGCGGCGCGCCCGCCGGAAAAGAAGGTAGAAGCCATGACCGTTCCCCGCCCGGATTATTCCGATTGCCTTGCCAATTTCGCCGTCTCCATCCTGAACGCCTTTGGCGTCCGGACAGAGGGGCGCGGGGGCATCCCGGACTGCACCGCCATGATGGAGAAGCCCTACCGCAATGTGGTGGTTCTGCTGCTGGACGGTATGGGGACCGCCATCGTGGAGCAGAATCTGTCCCCCGGCGGGTTCTTCCGCCGCCATTATCTGCGCAGCTACAGCTCCGTCTTCCCGCCCACCACCGTGGCTGCTACCACGTCCATCCTGTCCGGCCTGGAGCCGGTCGCCCACAGCTGGCTGGGCTGGGACTGCTACTATCCCGCCATCGGCGAGAATGTGACGGTGTTCCGCAACACGCTTCAGGGTACCACTGCCCCCGCCGCGCCCTACAATGTGGCGCAGACCTTCTGCGGCTATACCTCCATCCTGGAGCAGATCCGGCAGCACGGCGGGCAGGCCTTCGAGGTTTCCCCGTTCGCCGCGCCGAACCCCAGGACTGCGGACGCGCTCTTCCGCCGAATCCGGGAGGTTTGCGCCCTCCCTGGCCGGAAATTCGTGTATGCCTACTGGCCGGAGCCGGACGGAACCATGCACCGCACCGGTGTCACCAGCCCGGAAACCAAGGCGGTGCTGTCCGAGCTGGAGGAGAAGGCGGCGCTTCTGTCCGCTTCCCTGGAGGATACCCTGCTCATCGTCACCGCCGACCATGGCCAGCGGAATGCCCGGGGCGCCGTCCTGACGGATTATCCGGCTCTGGCAGAATGCCTGGAGCGGATGCCCAGCATTGAGCCCCGCGCCCTGAACCTGTACGTGAAGGCGGGGATGGCGGAGCGCTTCCGCACCCTTTTCCTCCGGGAGTTTGGGGATTCCTTCTGGCTGCTTTCCCGGCAGCAGGTGCAGGAAAACGGCCTGTTCGGCCGGGATACGCCCCATCCGGAATTTGCCGGGATGCTGGGGGATTTCCTGGCGGTGGCCACCGGAGATCTGGCGATCTACCGCAGCCGGGAGGAGGCCGACGCCTTTATCGGCGTCCATGCCGGGCTGACGCGGCAGGAGCTGGAGATCCCGCTGATCGTATGCACAGGAGGGCAAGGCTGTGAATAAGCTCGTATGCATTGCCGGGCCAACCGCCTCCGGGAAAACCGCCCTGGCGGTCTCCCTGGCCAGGGGGCTGGACGGCGAGGTGGTATCCTGCGACTCCATGCAGGTCTACCGCCGCATGAATATCGGCACCGCCAAGCCCACCCCGGCGGAAATGCAGGGCGTCGTCCACCATATGCTGGACGTGGCGGAGCCATGGGAGGATTTCTCCGTCAGCCGCTACTGCGCCATGGCCACCCCCATCGTGGAGGATATCCTCGCCCGGGGGAAAACCGCGATCATCGCCGGAGGCACCGGGCTGTACATGGACAGCCTGGTCCGGGGCGGCGGCTTTGCCCCCTTCCCCGCCACCGGCGTGCGGGAGGCGCTGGAGCGTCAGGCAGACGCGGTGGGCATGGACGCCATGCTGGAGCAGCTGCGCCAGGTGGACCCGGAATCCGCCGCCCGGCTCCACCCCGCGGACCGGAAGCGCATTCTCCGGGCGCTGGAGGTGTACCGGGAAACCGGCGCTACCATCACAGAGCACAACCGCAGGACCCAGGCCGTGCCCCCGAAATTTTCCCCCGTGTGGATCGGGCTGGACTTTGCCCGGCGGGAAACGCTGTACGCCCGGATCGACCTGCGGGTGGAGCAAATGCTGGAGCTTGGGCTGATGGCGGAAATCCAGGCGCTGCTGGACGAGGGCATCCCGCCGAAGGCCACCGCCCTGCAGGCCATCGGCTATAAGGAGTTCGTCCGGGCGCTGTCCGGCGAGGAAACCGTCGCCCAGGCCGGCGCCCGGGTGCAGCAGGCCTCCCGCCGGTACGCCAAGCGGCAGCTGACCTGGTTCCGGCGGAATCCCGCCATCCACTGGCTGATGCGGGACGGATACCGCACCGACGCGGAAATTCTTGCCGCCGCCCGACAGCTTCTGCAAGAAACCGACAAATAAAAGGTGCTAAGATGTATGTATCCCAAGGACTTCAAAGAAAGAAGGAATACATATGTCAGATACCATCAATTTACAGGAAGCCATTTTGAATGAGGTGCGCCGGGAACGGGTCCCAGTGACGCTGTTCCTGATGAACGGCTTTCAGCTGAGGGGGACCATCACCGGCTACGACAGCTTCGTGGTGGTGCTGGTGACGGACGGCAAGCAGCAGATGATCTACAAGCACGCCATCTCCACCCTTGCCCCCATGAAGCCCCGGGAAGCCGCCGCGCCCCCCCCCAAAGCGCGGAAAGGGGGG
>JAJQHS010000042.1 GCA_021199635.1 Bacillota bacterium | reverse complement strand
CCACCGGCGCATAGGCAAAACCGGGGCCGGAAAGCAGGAGCGACGGCTGCTCGCCCTGCGCCAGTGGGAACGAAAAGCCTTCCGCCGCCAGAAGCTGCACCTGCGGCGCCTCGCCACTGAAGATCTGCACCGTGCCCAGGCATTCGCCCTCGGTCACGATCTGGCGCATTTCGTACCGGGCAAAGCCCTCCTCCAGCAGCGCGGCATGGTCTTCCCAGTCGTTGCCATCGTTGATCGTAACGCAGATCAGCCTGCGCCCCTCCCGGATGGCGGTGGAAACCAAAATCCTGCCGGAGGCCTTTGTGTAGCCGGTTTTTACGCCGTCGGCGCCCTCTACCCGCCACAGAAGCTTATTGTGGTTCTGCAGGTTCCGATCGCCTACGCGGACGGTTTTCGTGCCCACCGTCTGGGCGAAAATGGGATTTTTCATCGCATACGCTGTCAGCGTCGCCAGGTCCCGTGCGGTGGAGTAATGCCCCGGGCTATCCAGCCCGTTGGGATTTTCAAAATGGGTCCCCGTAAGGCCGAGCTGGGAAGCCTTATCGTTCATGCGCTGTGCGAACAGCTCCACCGTTCCGGCGCAATAAATCGCCAGCGCCACTGCCGCATCATTCCCACTGTGGAGCATCAGCCCATACAGAAGCTCCTGCACGGTCAGTACCTCTCCCGCCTGCAAATACATGGAGGAGCCTTCAATGCCCACCGCTTCCTTAGGGATCTTCACCCGGTCCAGCACATTGCACTGCTCGCAGACCACCAGCGCCGTCATGATTTTGGTGGTGCTGGCAATCAGGCTTCGGCTGTCCGCGTCCTTTTCATACAGGACGCGCCCGGTCTGCGCGTCCACAAGGATCGCCTTCTGCGCGGAGATCGCCCCGGCATGGCACGGCAAAAACAGGACGGCAGCCAGAAGCGCGGCTGCCGTCCGCAAAAACAAACGTTTCATCTTCCTCACCCACGGATAGTTTGGCCGGGGCGGAAATATTTATTCCTCCGTCTTCTTGGTTCGGGAATCAATAAAGGCGGACAGCTTATCCAGCACATCCGGCACCTGCTCCACCAGGCGGTCCGCCGTGGTATTGGCCGGAGCCGCAACCGGAAGCATGCGCACATTTCCCTCCTTGACGACCAGGAAGGCCACAGGGGAAACCTTCACACCGCCGCCCAGGCCACCGCCGAAGGGATTGTCCTGCTTGTTCAGGTTCTTGGACACATAATCCGCCCCGCCGCCGCCAAAGCCGACGCTGACCTTGGACACCGGGATAATGGTCACGCCGTCCGGCGTGGTGATCGGGTCGCCGACGACGGTATTCACATCCATCATCTCGCGGATCTTCGCAATGGTATTTTCCATCATGTTGGGGATGTTCTGGCTCATTTTGCTGTACCACCTTTTCGTTGTTTTTGAATCGCTAGGAATTCCCGCAATGCCCGCAAGCCGTAGCGAACCGCCAGCGACAGCAGCCGCCCCAGGGTGATCGTCAGATCCAAGCGGGCAAAAATTGTCGTTTTTTCCGCCGTAAAGTCACAATCCACCCGGATGTCCCGCTTTTTGATGATAAAAAGCCGCTCCAGCCGGGGCATCAGGTTCCCCACAGCCGCCCAGGCTCTGCCGTAATTGACACCCAGGTCGCAGGGGTCGTCCCCCGCCATGGTCAGCCGCAGCTGCAAATCGTTCACGCGGAGCTTCCGGCGGAATTCCCCCACAAAATCCAGTGCCGTCCGCACCAGTGGGAGAAAGTCCGTTATGCTGCCGCCGGTTTCCTTCTTCTCCGCCGGGGGCGCGGATTTCGCGGGTTTTGCCGGTTTCTCCTTCTTTTCCTTGGGCTTTTCCGGCTTTTTCTTCTTATTCTTAGGGAAAAGCCGGATATGGACCGGCCCGGCGATGATCGCCAACTGTGCCCCCGCTTCCCCGTACACCGCGCTGACGCCCAGAGGAAGCACGGCCAGCCCTACAAGGACCGCCAGCGCAATCAGCCAGCCCATCAGCCTTCCTCCGCAGCAGGAGCGTCCGCAGGCGGTTCGCCGAAGCTGACACGCTCAATGGGCGGAAGCTCCTCCAGGGATGTAATACCGAATATGCGCAAGAAATCCGGCGTAGTCCGGTATTGGATCGGCCGGCCGGGCACATTCAGCCGCCCCGCCTCCTCGATCAGCTTTTTATTCAGCAGTGCGGAGATGGAATAGGCGCTGTCCACGCCGCGAATCTGCTCCACCATCGCCTTGGTCGCCGGCTGATAATAAGCGATGATGGTCAGCGTTTCCAGCTGGGAGCCGGACAGCTTGGGGGGCTTCCGGGTTTCCAGTGCTTTGGTAATGTAATCCGCCATCTCTCCGGAGGATACCATCTGATATCCGGAATCCAGGCGCAGGATGCGGATGCCCCGCCGGTCAAAGGCCAGGCGGTCCGCCAGCGAATCCGCGGCGGCAGCCACCTCCGCAGCATCCGCATCCAGGGCGAAGGCAAGCCGGGAAAGCTCGATCCGCTCCCCTGCCGCAAACAGGACGGCCTCAATGGCCCTTTGCAGCTCCTCTGTATCCATCAGCTTACCTCCTCCACCTTGGCTTTGGCCGCATCCAGCAGCCGGACGTTGGGATTCTCGCCGGTGCTGTCCTCCTCCAGCGCTACGGAGCCGGTTTTGCACAGCTCCAGCACTGAGAGGAATGTAGCGACGATCTCCGAGCGGCTTTGATTACCCCGAAACAGATTTTTCAGCCGGTCCACACCCAGAAGCACCAATCTGCGCAGAACCTCCCCGGCCTTCCGGGTCACCGGATAGCGCTCCTTGCCTACGATGCCCTTAAAATT
>JAJQHS010000014.1 GCA_021199635.1 Bacillota bacterium | reverse complement strand
CCTGTGGAGATTGTGGAAAAGTCTGATTTATCAACAGCTATTTCCGCTTTTTCCGCCGGGTCGGAGCCCGGGAACATCCGGATTTTTTTGCGGAAAAAGCGGTTTCGGTAACATCGCTGCCGCCGTGTTACGGAAACGGTCTTTTCCATTTTCTTCCGGGCATTTTCAGGCGAAAATGTTTGATTTTCCCAAAAATCCGTCCTTTTTTATCGGGATAATTCCCAAATCGCCGGAAAAACTTTGTGGAAATCCCCCAAACGCCGCCGGGGTATCATTTCGCCGGGAATGGAAATACTCTTACCAGCCAAATCCAACCACAGGAGGATACCATGCAGGGTAAAGTAGAGATCTGCGGCGTCAACACCGCCCATCTGAAGACATTGTCCCCTGCCCAGATGGATGCGCTTCTGATCAAATCCAAAGCCGGGGACGAAAGCGCCCGCCAGACCCTGATCGAGGGAAATCTGCGCCTGGTGCTTTCCGTGATCCAGCGCTTTGACAAGCGGGGGGAAAGTCCGGACGATCTGTTCCAGGTGGGCTGCATTGGCCTGATCAAAGCCATTTCCAATTTTGACCCGGAGAAAAACGTCCGGTTCTCCACCTACGGCGTGCCCATGATCGCCGGGGAGGTCCGGCGCTACCTGCGGGACAACAGCGCCATCCGGGTGTCCCGCTCCATCCGGGACGTGGCCTACCGGGTGCTGCAGTGCAAGGAGGCCATGCTCGCACGGCTCAGCCGGGAGCCTACGCTGGAGGAGATCGCCCGGGAGCTATCCCTCCCCCCGGAGCAGGTCAGCGAGGCGCTGGACGCAGTGTGCGCCCCGGTGAGCCTGTACGACCCGGTTTACTCTGACGGCGGCGACCCGCTGACGGTGATGGATCAGGTGCGGGACCACAAGAATACCGAGGGCAACTGGATGGAGCATATCACCCTGCAAAGCGCTTTCCGGCTGCTGGGGGAACGGGAGCAGCAGATCCTGTCCCTGCGGTTTTACGATGGGAAGACCCAGATGGAGGTCGCCAATTTGGTGGGCATCTCCCAGGCGCAGGTTTCCCGGCTGGAGAAGGGCGCTATCAGCGCCATGCGGAAAAACATCAGCATCTCCTAGCCCATGCATCGCCCCACGTGCCCCGGCGGCGCTCGGCATATTCCCGCGCCGGGCAGCATACTCTGTACCAAACCGGAACAGGGGGCGCATTTCATGGGAACCAGAGTAACAGAGCTGCACTGCAAGGAGGTCATCTGCATTGCGGACGGACAGCGACTGGGGTTCATCAGCGACGTGGAGCTGGAGGTCCCGGACGGGCAGGTGCTGGCCATCGTCGTGCCCGGCCCCTGCCGGTTCCTGGGGCTATTCGGCCGAAAGGACGACTTCATCATCCCCTGGAGCTGCATCCGGCGGATCGGGCCGGACATTGTGCTGGTGGACGTCCGCCCGGACGAATGCCGCCATCCCAGGAAGAAAATTATATGGATTCCCTGATTATTCCCGAAAAAAACTGGAAAAAATACTTGCAAAACTAAGCCCCATGCCGTATAATATTTCGGCATGGGCTTTCCCCATGACATTTCAAACCACACACTCGGTGATCGGACGCCCCAGTGCCTGATTTCAGGCGGGCTTTCCGAGGGGATCGGGGTGGAGGAACTAACAAAAGGAGATTTTCAAAAATGGCTGTCGTATCTATGAAGCAACTGCTGGAGGCCGGCGTGCATTTTGGTCATCAGACCCGCCGCTGGAACCCCAAAATGGCTCCCTACATCTACACGGAGCGGAACGGTATCTACATTATCGACCTGCAGAAGACCGTGAAGAAGCTGGAGGAGGCCTACAATTTCGTCCGTGACACCACCGCTGAGGGCGGCAATATCCTGTTCGTCGGCACCAAGAAGCAGGCGCAGGACGCCATCCGCGAGGAAGCCACCCGCTGCGGCGGTTACTATGTCAACGCCCGCTGGCTGGGCGGCATGCTGACCAACTTCCGCACCATGCGCACCCGGATCGATCGTCTGGCGCAGCTGCGGAAGATGGAGGAGGACGGCACCTTCGCCATGCTGCCCAAGAAGGAAGTTATCAAGCACCAGGGCGAGATCGCCAAGCTGGAAAAGTACCTGGGCGGCGTGAAGGAAATGAAGAAGATTCCCGCCGCGCTGTTTATCGTTGACCCCCGGAAGGAGCGCAACGCCATTGCCGAGGCGCGCAAGCTGAATATCCCCATCGTCGCCATCGTGGACACCAACTGCGATCCGGATGAGATCGACTATGTGATCCCCGGCAACGACGATGCCATCCGCGCCATCCGCCTGATTGCCGCCACCATGGCCAACGCTGCCATTGAGGGCCGGCAGGGTGAGGACGCTGAGGCGCAGGCCGAGGCCGCTCCGGAAGCGCCTGAGGCGCCCGCTGCCGAATAATCGGAACACAGATTTTAGGAGGTTACGAAAATGGCTTTTACCGCACAGGATGTAAAGAAGCTCCGTGAAATGACCAACGTCGGCATGATGGACTGCAAGAAGGCTTTGCAGGCCACCGACGGGGATATGGACAAGGCTGTGGACTGGCTCCGGGAAAAGGGTCTGGCCAAGGCCGCGAAGAAAGCCAGCCGCGTCGCCGCGGAAGGCGTCGCTTATGCCGCTGTGATCGACGGTGTAGGCGTTGTGATCGAGGTCAACTCCGAAACCGACTTCGCCGCCAAGACCGATGCGTTCCTGGACCTGGTGAAGAATCTGGCGCAGGTCGTGGCCACCGCCGCTCCCGCGGATGTGGAAGCGCTGAAGGGCTGCACCTATCCCAACTCCAACCTGACCGTTTCCGAAATCATGCAGGAGAAGGTCATGTCCATCGGTGAGAATATGCAGATCCGCCGTTTCGCCCGCTTTGCGGAGAACACCAGCGTGGCCTATGTGCACGCAGGCGGCACCCACGGTGTCCTGGTGAACCTGGCCGTGGAGGGCGGCATCGACGTTACCGAGATCGGCAAGAATGTGGCCATGCAGATCGCCGCTATGAACGCCAAGTATTGGGATAAGAGCCTGGTGCCCCAGGCTGACGTGGACCACGAGATGGCCGTGCAGGTGGCGCTGATGGACAACGATCCCAAGATGGCCAGCAAGCCTGCTCAGATCAAGGAGAAGATCGCCGCTGGCAAGCTCAACGCCTTCTATAAGGAGAACTGCCTGCTCCAGCAGGACTTCGTCCGCTCCGACCTGTTCTCCGGCAGCGTGGAGGGCTATATCGCCGACGCCGCGAAGAAGCTGGGCGGCTCCGTCCGGTTCGTGGACGCCGTCCACTACACCAAGGGCGAGGGCATCGAGAAGAAGGAAGAAAACTTTGCGGACGAGGTAGCGGCGCAGATCGCCGGTGCCGGCAAGTAATTCCCCCTTCCCGGATATACAAAAATCAGGCTGGGCGCCGAAAATGGCGCCCAGCCTTTTTGTATCCAGGATTCTCCCCTGCCCCGCCGGTGCAGAGCGCCGGGCGGCGCGGGAATCGTGCAGAGCAGAAGGATCTACCCTGCGGAAACCGGCGTTTCCGCCATCATGCGGTAAATCATCCGGGCGGAATTGATCCGCGGCCGCGCCTGCAGCGCCTGGCGCATCCGGTCCCGGCGGGATTCATCCTCCATCAGCGCCAGGCAGAGCCTGGCAAGGCCTGGAACATCCGGCTCCGTCGCCCCGCCGCCCAGCTGGGTGAAGAACCGGCAGTTATGGGCTTCGCAGCCCGCCACCGCATTGATATACACCATGGGCAGCCCCACAGCCGCCGCCTCGGACACGCTGATCCCGCCCGGCTTGGTCAGGTACAGGTCGGCGCTGTACATCAGCTGCGCCATGCACTCCTCATAGCCGCAGATGCGAATGGCGGGATTCTGGGCGTACCTGCGCTCCAATCGCCTGCGCAGGCGAATATTGGTGCCGCAGACTACGGTAACGACCCAATTTTCGTCCATCCCCCGGCTGACAAGCGCCAGGAGCTTCTCCATCGGCCCGCAGCCCATGCTGCCGCACATCATCAAAAGGTGCAGGTGCCCCGGGGGAATTCCCATTGCTTCCTTCGCTTCAGATTGGTCCTGGCGGGCATAGAACGCCTGCCGTATGGGGATCCCGGAGCAAATGACCCGGGCCATGTCCACACCCAGCGCCTGGCACTCCGGCTTCAGGGCTTCGTCCGCGAGGAAATAGTGGGCGAGCCCATTTTGCTGCGCCCCTGGCGAGCTGGTATAATCTGTGTCCACAAAGCAGGTTTTCAGCGGCATGGGATGCTTTTCCAGCATGGCCTTCACCATCAGGCCGGAAAATACATGCACGCAGATCACCGTGTCGTACTGCCCGTCCACCAGGGCACAGCGCAGCCGTTCCGCCCCGCTGGCCAGCAGCATATAAAATGGGGAATTCTTCAGGAAAATGCGGGGGTGTCGCGCCGTAAAATCGTAGCCCCAGCAAAACAGCCCGGGAATATGGCGATAAATCGCCACGTGACCCCAGGCAGTCAATTTTGAGAATCCCTTGGAAACGAAGCTCAGTGCATCCACGATCCGGCATTCCACGCCCTCCGCGTCATATACCTCCTGGATCGCCTTTGCGCAGGAATTATGTCCCTGGCCGGTATTGCAGGTCAGAATCATAGCCCGCATTTCTCGCAACCCCCTCATTCTGTGCCAGCCGATGGTAGAGCCTGCGCAGCCGCGGCCGGTTATAGCGCTGAATGATGATATACGGCAGATTCATCAGCCCGGCATACAGCAGGTACACGATCACGCCGCCGATCCCCCGCCACAGCTTCAGCACGTACAGCCCGGTAATGCACAGCAGGCTGTGGGTCATCTCCGCCACGCAGGTTTCCTGGAGCATCCGGGGCAGCCGCTGGCAATATTGCCCGGTCAGGTTTTTGGGCGGCATCAGGCCGGGAAAAATCCGGCTCATGTCCGGCATCAGGTTCTGCCAGCGGCGCATGTGCAGCGCCTCGTAGAGCTCCCCGTCCCGCTCAAACGGCAGGCTCTGAAAGGGAAGCTGGTCCCAATGGAACCATTCCTTGGGCAGAAGTCTTCCCAGCAGGAAGCCCGCGGCTCCCGTGATCGCCAGATAGATGAAACATTTCCAGAATTCCATGTACGATTCTCCCTCTCTCTCTTTTCAGGGAACATGCCGTCGTGCCGCAGCGGCCTTAGCCTTCCTTTTTCCGGTTGCTTTTCCGGATGCGCCGCTCGAAGGTATCCGTCATTTCCCGCAGGCTCTCCGTAACGGAGCGCTTGGAGTGGAACGGGCGGAAGAAGTGGTATTTCTCCGCCTGGAGCTCGGCGCGGCTGCGGATATCGGTCTTGATATTCTCAAAGCGAACGATGACGTCATTCTCCTCGGCAAATTGCTTCAGCCGGTTCACCAGCTGTACCGAATGCGCCACATCCAGGATGAAAATGCCGAAAAACATACCAATTACAAACGAGAACGCCAGGTTCCGGGCCAGCCAGTCCAGCGCCTCCAGAATATACGGATGAATCAGGAAATAGTAAACCGCGCCCAGAACCGCCCAGAAGAAGGAGAACCTTGGGCAGATAATGCCCTGAAAGTTCCCCCATTCCCGGCTGTAATCCCACAGCCGGACCTTTGCGATTTTCAGCACCAGGATCCCGGCGATGTACTCGATCGCCGTCATTGCTACCGCCATCGCCGCGAACAGGACGACCCGGTTCCAGACGGGGTCGGATATCCACCCCTCGCCCTCCAGCAGCGCGATCAGGTACAGGATGCACAGCCCCACGCCGTACAGCGGCACATACGGGCCGGTGCAGAATCCGGGGTTGATCCACTTGTGCTCCGGATTTGCCCTGGAAAAGAAGCGGCGGAACACCACCTCCAGCAGCCAACCGGCCACCGATCCGATGAAAAACAAAAACGCCAGCTTCAGAAACATGCGCTTTCCTCCCTGATTTGCAGTATAAAGAGGCGGGGAACAGCCATATTGTAACACATTCCCCGCCATCTTGCCAGGCCACCGATATTAAGATTTTATTCTATTTTTCTCAATAAAATTTCAACCCTGGTTCAACGATTGTTGAGGATCCGGGCGCATTTCCGGCTGCGCCGGTCTGTCCAGCAGCAGCATCAGCAGCCACACCGCCAGCTCTTCCCGGGTCAATATGCGCAGCACCTGGCTTTTCTCCGCCGCCACCGGAAGCATCCCGGAAGCACCGCCGGACACAATGGCATCCACCGTCACGCCAAAAATGTGGGACAGCGCCACCAGCGTTTCGATGGATGGCTCCCTGCGCCCCTGCTCGTACATGCCCACGGTGCTGGGGCTGATATGCAGGCGACTGGCCAGCTCCGCCTGGCTCATGCCCGATGAGCGCCGCAGCTGCGCGATTTTATGCCCTATCATGGATAACCGCCTCTCTTTCTGTCGAATGGTAAGGCTAGGTTACCACATCCGCCCCGCAAAACCCGGCGAAAGCCGTCGCAGCCAGGGATTTTTCGCTTACGGCTTCCCGTCGAAGCGGATCTGGAGGGCATAGGGCGTATTTTCCTGCTCCAGTGCCTGCGCAATGGCCTGCCGGATGCGGTTTTCCTGCCCCTGCATATCGAAGGGCATCTCCAGGTCGAACACCAGCGTATCCGCCTCGCCCCGCTCCAGGCGGAAATCGTGAACGGATAATCTGGGATCCAGCGTCCCCACGATCCGCCGCACAGCGCCATACATCTGCGTCCAGAGGGCGTCGTCCGTGGTCACCGGGTCAAAATGGATCACCAGGTGGACATTCAGCTGCGTCAGCGCCTCCCGCTCGATCTGGTCGATGATCTCGTGGCAGGTCAGCGTATCCTCCCCGGCGGGCATCTCGGCGTGCACCGAGGCAAAACACTGCCCGGGGCCGTAATCATGGACCAGCAGGTCATGGATACCCAGGATCTTCTCATGCGCCAGCACCATATCCGTCAGCGCCTTCACCAGCGCCGCATCCGGCTGCTTGCCAAGCAAGGGGGAAATCGTTTCCTTCCCCAGCTTTACCCCGGAGCAGAGGATCAGAATGGCCACCGCCAGGCCCACATATCCATCAACGTCCACCTGGAAAAACCGGCTTGCCAGGCACCCCAGCAGCACGGCGGAGGTGGCGATCACATCGTTGCGGCTGTCCACAGCCGCAGCAAGCAGGGTCGTGGAGGCGATCATGTCCCCCAGCTTCCTGTAAAATCCCGCCATCCACAGCTTCACGGCGATGGAGGCCGCCAGCACCCCCAGGGTCACCAGGGAAAAATCGATCGGCTCCGGGTCCAGTATCTTCCCAACCGAGGTTTTTACCAGTTCCGCCCCGATCAGCAGGATCATCGCCGCCACCGCCAGGCCGGACAGATATTCGTACCGGGCGTGGCCATAGGGATGATCCGCATCCGCCGGGCGCCGCGCCAGCCGGAAGCCCAGCCAGGCCGCCACGGAGGAAGCCGCGTCCGACAGATTGTTCACCGCATCCGCCACTACGGCCACAGAGCCGGTGAGCAGCCCCGCCAGGAGCTTGCCCAGAAACAGCAGAATATTGCACACCATTCCGGTCACACCCGCCATAGTGCCGATGGCACTGCGGACCGCCGGTGTTTCCGGATGCTGACTGTTCTTCACGAACCGTCTGAGCAAAAATTTTGTCATACCAGCTCCCTCCCAGGATAGAAAAAGCCCACGAAACCAGTGATTGTGCTTACTGTCCCGTGGGAATACACACCACTGCCACTTCTGTGACCCGACTCCGGGGAAGGTGGCCCCGGTCTGCTCAAGCGTTTCCGCCATTATAGCAGAGTGCGGGGCATCCGTCAACGCTTTTTTCCGGGAGCACTTACCGGCTGAGAAGTTCCAGGGCGCGCCGGTCCGTTACCTCCACGGTGCCCCGGGACAGCCGGACCATGCCCTCGCTTTGGAAATAGCGGAGCATCCGGGTGATCACCTCCCGGGCAGTGCCCAGGTGGTTGCCGATGGCCTCGTGGGTGATTTTCAGCGTGTCGCTCCCCTCCAGCGCGGTTTCCTCCAGCAGAAACGCCGCCAGGCGCTTATCCTGGCTTTTCCACAGGATCTGTTCGATCAGCCACATGGTGTCCGACAGGCGGCTGGCCATCAGCTCGTTGGTGAAGTTGGCCAGGGGCGCGGATTCCCGCATGACCTGCTGGTACACATCCACCGGCACCACCCAGAGCTTGGAATCCTTTTCCGCCTCGATGGTAATGTCGAACCGTAGGGAGCGCATCATGCAGGAGGCGGAAAACAGGCACACATCCCGCTCCAGGAGCCGGTACACAGTGATCTCTCGCCCCTCCTCCGAGAGGATGTACGCCCGGAGCTGCCCGGCGCGCAGGAGCATCACCCCGGTGCAGTCCTCCGAGCCATTGTGCAGCAGTGTGCCCCTGGGCACTTCCCGATAAAACACAGCTGCGGAAATGCGGCTCTGCTGCGCAGCTGTCAGCTCCTTCCACACCGGAAAATATTCTTCAAAGGTCATTCAGGCCACCTCCCGAAAGCGACACGCGGTTTCTTCTCCCCCCAGTTTAACGTGAATTCTGCCATCTGTCAATGGGGATTTCCCGGGGCAAGGGCGTTGATTTCCGGAATTTTAGGAGTGATTTGCCCGCAGCGAGCGAAAGTTCTGGCGTAAGTGCGGAAAGAAGGAAGCATAGAGGCATAACCCCGCGAGACCGAGAAAATTTCGTCCCGTGCCGGCTCCCATACATCCCCTGAGCAGAGAGTCAATTTAAAGCCGCGCAATACGTGTGACCGCTGATGTTGCTTATGTCCCCGTGCCCATGGTTACCTGCACATTGACTGTCGCTCCGGCGGGCGCCGGCGGAATCACGTTCCCATCCAGTGCAACACCGTCCACCTCCACCCGAGCGACGCCCTTCTGCACACCTGCGGGGTTTTCCACGGTAATGTGATAGGTCGCGCCGCGGTATTGTCGGATGATCCGGAAGTCGCCAAGCCAGGATGGGACGCAGGGGTTCAGCATCAGACCGTTTAAGGTAGGCTGCACGCCCAGGATATACTGGCTTATATCCACAAAGGCCCATGCGGCGGTGCCGGTCAGCCAGCTGTTCTTTGCCTCGCCAAAGGTGGCCGCATCGCCTCCTGCCACCATCTGGCTGTAAACATAGGGCTCTGTGCGATGGACCTCGCCGACCCCCTCCAGGTAAGCAGGACTGATTCTGCGATAAATCTCAAAGGCCCGGTCGCCATGGCCCAACACCGTTTCGGCGCAGGAAATCCAGGGGTTATTGTGGCAGAAGATTCCGGCATTTTCCTTATAACCGGGAGGATAGCTGGAAATCTCACCCAGTTTCAGATGATAAGTCTGATAGGCCGGCTGCAGCAGCATAATGCCATACGGGGTATCCAGATACTGCCGCACGCTCTCCAGCGCCTGGGCAGCCTTGCCGCATTCCGCGCCGATTCCGGCCATTACGCACATTCCCTGCGGCTCGATGTAGATTTTTCCTTCCTCACAGGACGCGCTGCCCACAGGCTGGCCGAAAGCGTCATAGGCACGGCGGAACCACTTGCCATCCCAGCCGGCCTCCAGCACGGCCTGCTCCATCTGCGCAGCATAGCTGCGGGCCTCCTCCGCCTCATCTTGCAGATTTCGAGCCTCGCACAGCTGTGCGTACTCCCGGCCATATTTGACAAACATCCCGCCGATAAAAACGCTCTCCGCCACAGGCCCTTCGCCGGAGCCAACGGTCTGGAAGCTCTCTCCCGGTTCGGCAGAGAAGCAGTTCAGATTGAGGCAATCATTCCAGTCTGCGCGCCCAATCAGCGGCAGCTTATGCGGGCCAAGGTGCTTGACCGTAAAATAAAAGCTGCGCCGCAGATGCTCCATCAGGGACTTTGCCTTGGTCAGGTCGTTGTCAAAAGCGACTGACTCCTCCAGAATGCTCCAGTCCCCGGTTTCCCGCAGGTAGGCGCAGACCCCGGCGATTAACCACAGCGGATCGTCATTGAACCCCGTTCCAATATCGCTGTTGCCCCTCCCGGTCAGGGGTTGATACTGATGGTATGCGCTACCATCTTCAAACTGGGTGGCAGCAATGTCCAGAATGCGTTCCCTGGCCCGTTCCGGAACCATATGCACGAAGCCCAGCAGATCCTGGCAGGAGTCCCGGAAGCCGATCCCACGCCCCATACCGCTTTCGTAATAGCTAGCACTGCGGCCCAAGTTAAAGGTGACCATACATTGGTACTGGTTCCAGGTGTTGACCATGCGATCCAGCTGCGCGATCCCGGTCTGCACCTGCCAGCGGCCCAGCAGCTGCTCCCAGTGCGCATGGAGTGCCTTGCGGGCGGCGTCCACCTGCGCATCCACCGCATACCGCGCCACCATTGCCTGCGCCTGTGTCTTGTTGATCATGCCGGGGGCAGCCCACTTTTCCGCGCGGGGGTTCTCGATATAACCTAGGCCAAAGATGAAGGAACGGGTTTCGTTGGGCCGCAGCTTCAGGTGGACATGGTGCGCGCCTACGGGGGCCCAGCCATGGGCGATGCTGCCGGAGCAGCAGCCCGCCTTGACTGCCGCAGGATTGGAGGGGCCGCCGTAGACTCCGCAAAAGGCGTCCCTGGACGTATCAAAGCTGGTAACGGGGGCATTGACCCAGAAGATCGCAAAATGATCGCGCCGCTCCCGATATTCCGTTTTGTGGTAAATTACGGACCCATCGACCTCCACTTCGCCAGTGCTATAATTGCGTTGGAAGTTAGAAGCGTCGTCCACGGCGTCCCAAAGGCAGAATTCCACGTAGCTGAACAGATCCAGGGTTTTGCAATTTGCAGAGTCATTTCTCAGGGTAAGCCGGTTAATTTCGCAGGCATCGCCCATCGGGACAAACAGCTCCTGCCGGGCGAAAATCTGGTCCTTGACTGCCTCGATGACGGTATAACCCAGACCATGATGGCAGCGGTAATGATCCAATGGCGTTTGCATTGGCTGCCAACCGGGATTCCAAATCACGTCGCCATCCTTAATATAGAGCCGGTGCCCATCTGCATCCAGAGGGGACCCGTTATAGCGGTATCGGGTCAGCCGGCGCAGCCGTGCGTCACGAAAGAAACTGTAGCCTCCGGCTGTATTGGAGATGAGGCTGAAGAAATCCTCGTTGCCAAGGTAGTTGATCCAAGGGAGAGGCGTACATGGTGTTTCGATCACATATTCCCGTGCAGCATCGTCAAAATAGCCATAGCGCATTGCGTTTGCTCCTCTTCATAGAAAGTACAGAATGCCTTGTCTGCCCTGGTATTCGAAAACGATTTCGCTTCCAAAATCAGACACCTCACCCTTACTCTTAAGATAACGGAAAACGTCAGGAAATGCAACATATTTTTTGGAAAAATCAAAAGAATTTCGGTAAAAAGAGTACTGTCTTGCAGACGCGGGATCGTGGTCTCCTGAGTAGCATAGCAAGTCAGCCATTGTCTATATGCACAAAAGCTGCTGGGGGTTTTTGTATGCAACATAAATTTTTGCGTTTTATGCCTAAAAAATTAAAAAAGCTCTTGCTTTTGTGGGCAAAATATGGTATATGATGTATACGAAAACGTTTAAGAAATCGCATCTATCCAATGCATTTTACTGCCGCGCAGTTTGACCTGTGGCGGCTATACTGGAAGTGAAGGAAGCAAGCAATATGGTAGCTTTAAAAGACATCGCGCATCTGTGCGGCGTGTCCACAGCAACGGTGAGCAAAGCGCTGAACGGCCATCCGGACATTGGGGAATCCACCAGGATGCGCATCCAAAAGGCAGCAGATGAAATGGGCTATCTGCCCAATTCCGCCGCACGGGCGCTAAAGACCGACCGAAGTTACAATCTCGGGGTCCTGTTTGTGGACGAGCAGCAAAGCGGCCTGACGCATGAGTTCTTCTCCGCCGTGCTGGATAGTTTCAAGGTGGAGGCCGAGGTCCACGGCTATGACATTACCTTTATCAGCCATAATACCGGCGGCCGGGCCAGGACTTACCTGCAGCATTGCCTCTACCGGGGCGTGGACGGCGTCATGATCGCCTGTGTGGATTTCTGCGCGCCACAGGTGCAGGATCTGGTGAACAGCAGCATTCCGGTAGTGACCATAGACCATGTCTTCAATAACCGGATGGCGGTGCTGTCCGACAACGTGGAGGGGGTTGATGCTCTGGTGCGCTATGTATACGCTCAGGGGCACCGGAAAATTGCGTTTATCCATGGGGAGCGAACCTCCGTCACGGAAAAGCGGCTCTCCAGCTTCTATCGGACCTGCGAAGCCTTGGGCGTCGATGTGCCGGATGCATATGTTCTGGAAAGCCCATATCATGACGGCTTGGGATGCAAGCAGCTGACGAAGCACATTTTGGATCTGCCGGACCGTCCGACCTGCATCCTGTTCCCGGATGATTATTCCTATATTGGCGGCCTGTCCGCTATTGAAGAAGCGGGGCTTAAGGTTCCGGATGAAATCTCAGCGGTTGGCTATGACGGCATTTATTTATCCCGTCTTTTGCACCCAGCGCTGACCACCTACCAGCAGAACACCAAAGCCTTGGGGCAAGTAGCTGCCCAAAAGCTGATCGACCTGATCGAACACCCCAGAAGCACCCTGGCGGAGCAGATCGTGGTTTCCGGTCAGCTGCTGATTGGGAACTCGGTCGGCGCGCCCGCAAAGCAACGCCGCTGATCGCCTGTGCCAGGATCATTTGGATGTTTTTTTGATAAATTCGGTAAACAGGAAGGCGACCTGTTTCAGATGGCGCCGCAGAAAAGAGAGGGGGCAAGGCCGGGAGATATCACAAAACGGAAGCATGGACATGCCAATATGTCCGCCATCCTAAGGGGCCGCACTGGCAGGTGCGGCGTAAGCAGAACGATTTTTCGCACGGATCGCAGCCATCCATCACAGAAGAGCCGGGATTTCCGCTCGCCCATCTCAAAAAACACACACAACGTCTCTCAACGGAAAGCACAAGCCACAACAAAACACACGAGAAACCCATTCAACCGAGTAAAATCAGAGCATGTGTTTGTAGCAGCGAAGAGAGGCGTCATGCCGTTTCCCCGCGCATTTGGACAGCTTTGGTTTTGAGATGACAGCAGACGCAGCGATATGCAGTGTCTGTGACGGAAACCGTTTAATAGGAGGTAAAAATGAAAAAATGGTTATCCCTGATCCTGGCAATGATCCTGGTTCTCTCTTTTGCGGCATGCAATAGCTCTGACGAGGAAACCCCAAGCACTGCTGCAAGCGCGTCACCTGCCACGGATTCCCAAATTGCGGAAGATCCCACCAATGACGGCACAGTCACCGGCGACAGCGTCGCCGACGATGCTTTTGTCGTCTGGGGTTGGAACACCGACATCCAGAACATCCTGGACAACTGCTTTGCTGAGGACCATCCCGACGACTATAGCCGTATCGTTTTCGTCAACACCGGCGGATCGGACTACTATCAGCAGAAGCTGGATGAGATTCTGGCAGACACCGACAACGAGCTGTACCCTGATATGATGGGCCTGGAAATCGACTATGTGCAGAAGTATGTCCAGTCTGGATATCTTCTGAGCCTGGACGCCATCGGTATCACGGACGAAGACCTGTCCAACCAGTACACGTTCAACAAGGTCGTTTGCACCAACCAAGGCGACGGCCTGCAATATGCTTCCTTCTGGCAGGCAACACCTGGCTGCTGGCAGCTCCGCGCTGACCTGTGCGAGAAGTACCTGGGCACCACCGATCCGGGCGAGCTGCAGGCTATGTTCGCCACATGGGCGGATGTGGAAGCCACTGCCGCCAAGCTCCATGAAGCCTCCGGCGGGTCTTGCGAGCTGCTGAGCGGCTATGACGATCTGTTCCGCGTCTACTCCAATGCCCGTACTACCGGCTGGTATGACGAGGACGATGTCATCCAGATCGACGAGCAGATCACCGCTTACTTCGAGGAAGCCAAGACTTTCTATGACAACGGCTGGACCTATGCAACCTCCCAGTGGAGCGCGGACTGGTATGCCAACATGGAAGGTGATGGCGAAACTGCCAACGCAGCGCTGGCTTACACAGGCTGCCCCTGGTTCACCTATTGGTGCCTGACCGGGGATGCCTGGCAAAACGGCAATACCATCCTGATCGCTGGACCGCAGTCCTTCTACTGGGGCGGCACGGGTCTGGCTGTCACGGTTGGCTGCTCTGACACTGCCCTGGCAGCTAAGCTGATTCGCTACATCACCTGCGATACCGCATCCATGATCAAGATCGCCAATATGAACTCCGACTATCTGAACAACGCAGAGGCCAACGCGCAGCTGCTGGAGGCTGGCGAAATCACCTCTTCCATGATCATTGACGGTCAGGATTACTTGGGCTTCTACAACGACCTTCTGGAAGGCATGACCATCGACACCAGCATCTGCACCGCTGAGGACAAAACCTTTAACGATTCCCTTGCCACCTATGTGGATATGTACGTCCAGGGCGGCGTGGACTATGAAACTGCCATCAGCGAGTTCATCTCCGCCATGCATGATACCTACGGTTACCTGAAAGTTGAGTAAGAAGCGCCGTCCAATTTCTCTTGGACCACGTCTTCACGATCAAGGAAAGGAACCAAAACAGGGGTGTTGGATTCCAACACCCCTGTTTGCAATCAGCATTCGTAAAGCCAGAAAGGGAGGGCATTTCAATGGCTCGTAAGCCTGCACCGGCAAATAAAAAACGCAAATCAGTTTCCTACAGAAGATGCGGATACTTTTTCATCGCGCCGTTTTTCATCCTATATCTTGTGTTTCAATTATATCCCCTGCTCAACACCTTCTATTGGAGCTTTTTCTCCTACATTAAGCGCAATCTGCAAGTTACAATTGAATTCTGCGGCTTCCAGAACTATCTGAACGTTCTGGGGATCACCCCGGGGGAAACCGCCTATTTCTTTACTTACCTGAAAAACACCGTCATCATGTGGCTTTGTGGGTTTATCCCGCAGATCTTGCTGTCCCTCCTGCTGGCGGCCTGGCTGACCAATAATCGCATCAAGCTGCGGGGGCGGAGCGTAATCAAGGTGATGACCTACATGCCGAATATTATCGCCGCGTCCTCAATCTCCGTCCTCTTCGGGGCCTTATTCTCACAATATGGCCCTATAACCGTGACACTGAAAAAGCTGGGCGTCCTCGCCTCCAACTTCGACTTTATGCAAAACATTTCCGGCACCCGCGGGCTGATTTCCTTCATCCTGTTCTGGATGTGGTACGGCAACACCACGCTGCTGCTGATCTCCGGTATGATCGGCATCAATCCCCACCTGTATGAGGCTGCGGAAATCGATGGTGCTTCCGGACGGCAGAGCTTCTTCCGGATCACCCTGCCGTTGCTCAGGCCCGTCCTGCTTTATGTGCTTGTCACCTCAGCCATCGGCGGCTTCCAGATGTACGATATCCCGGCGCTGTTCAACAGCACCAAGTCTGGCTATCAGGGCAAGCCTGCCGACAGCACCACCACCGTTACCATGTACATTATGCGATTGTATTCCAGCGACGTAGGCAAGGCAGCGGCCACCTGCATCCTGCTGTTCATTGTGACGCTGTGTGTCAGCCTGATTTTCTTCTTCAGCATGGGTAACAAGGAGAAAAGACATGAACGGAAGGCCCGCAAACTTGACGCAAAGGCCGCCCGGAAAAGCAACTAAGAGGGGGTGTCCAAGGAATGCGTAAAGATTCTTCTCAGATCGATGGCCACTATCGCCGCAAACTCTTGCTGGAGCGCGGCGCGAAAGAATTGGTCTGTCTGCTGCTGTGTCTGCTGTCATTGTTCCCCTTTCTGCTGATGTTCATCAACTGCACCCGTCCATCCAGCGCGATCAAGGCGGGGCTGTCGCTGATCCCCGGCGATTATCTGCTGAAGAACTGGGCCAGTTTCGTGGAGCAATGCAGCGGTCTGCAAATCGGGGTATTCCAGGCGATGCTCAACTCATTCTGCATTGCTGTCCCCTCCACTGCCCTGTCAGTTTACATTGCCTCCATGACTGCATATGGCATCCATGCCTACCGGTTCCGTCTGCGGAACGCTGTCTGGGCGTTCATTATGGCCATTATGCTGGTGCCCACCACCATTTCCGCCATCGGCTTCTACCAGTTCATGCTGCAGATCAATCTGGTGGATACCTTCTGGCCCCTGATTCTGTCGGCAGCGGCGACGCCCTCCGTAGTATTTTTTATGCGACAGTATATGGAGGCGACCCTGTCCATTGAAATGAGTGAGGCGGCACGCATGGACGGCTGCGGCGAGTTCCGCACCTTCAATTCCATCGTATTGCCGCTGATGAAGCCCGCCCTGGCGACCCAGGCCATTTTCCAATTTGTGGCTTCCTGGAACAACCTGTTTATGCCTACGATGATTCTGACCTCGGACACGAAAAAGACGCTGCCACTGTTTGTGCAAATGCTGACTACCGATCAGTTCAAGACGGATTACGGCGTAGTCTACATTGGCCTGGCCGTCACAGTGCTGCCCCTGTTTATTGTCTATTTCCTGCTTTCAAAGTATATCGTGTCAGGCGTGACACTGGGCGGTGTTAAGGAGTGACCCATTCTCTGTGAAAGGAGTCTCTATGGATAAAAGGCAAAAAGAACGCAGCCCCATACTGAATGATGAGGGAATGCTCACTCGCTTTCTGACGCGGCTGTGCGATCTGATTATTTTGAACTTAATTTGGATGGCTTGCTGCCTTCCCATTGTGACGGCTGGTGCGGCCACATCCGCCCTCTATTATACCGCGATGAAAATGCATGGGCAGGAAGAGGGCAGTATCCTGCGAACCTATTTCCATGGTTTTCGGATGAATGGGGCGCAGGCAACCAGGCTATGGCTGATGGAGTTGGCAGCGGCGGCAGTGATCGGCGTGGACCTGTGGTTCGGATTCCAGAAAATCACCACCGCCGTGGGATTGCTTGTGCTGATTGCGGGTGTTGCCTTAGGGCTGCTGCTGCTCTGTGAGAGCATCTGGCTGTTTCCCTTGCAGGCGCGCTTTCAGAATACTGATGTGGGGCACATAAAAAACGCCATGGCTCTGTTCCGGCTGCATATCCCCCATAGCCTTTTGGTGGCGCTTATTTGGATCCTGCCGCTGGCGCTGAGTCTGGCAGCCACAGAGATCCAGTATATCCTCTTCTGGCTTTGGCTGACCTGTGGCTTCGCATCTCTCTTTTACCTGTGTGCCTATTTTTTCCGGAACGATTTTGACAGGATCCAAATGGAAAACGCATTGAAATGAATGCGACTGTGACATCATGCGGAAGGGTGTGAATCAATGAAGCGAATGTTGCTATTGCTTCTGTGCGCGGTCATACTGGCTGCGCTATGTGCCTGCGGCCCGGAGCCGACATCCGCCCCAGCAGGCGTAGCACAGGAAACATATGCACTGGGTGCCAGCGTTCTGGGGATTGCGCAGCAGTATCTGGCTGGGAAATGCACGGCCCGGGAAGCTGCGGAGCAAATTGCGCCATTGTGCAGGTCCTTTGACGCGGTTAATCCGGCAGACCCTTCCGAGCAATTATACAATGTGCTGATTCATCTGGCAGCAGAATCCCTGTTATACAACCTGAACGCCATTGCAGATGGGGCGTATGTGGGGGACGATCAAGTGGAACGCGACTGCGCGGTTTTATCCGATTATCTTGCCGGAATCCGTGGATGAGCGGTCCTTGCACCGCTCCGCCTTGTGCTTTCATCCGCCGAAAGGACTCTCGCTGCACTGTAAATACCAGTTTTCCCCCCTAACGTCATCGCACAAAAAAACACGCCCGGCAGAAAAGCTCTGCCGGGCGCTTTTAGGAAGGTGTCAGGCTGCCTTATCTGGCAAGCCACTTCTTGCGGCTGACCACCAATGCGCAGATGCCCATTGTGGAAGCAATCAGCCCAAGCACCCACAGGGTGCTGAAGGAGTCGCCGGTGTCGCTGGGATCATCGTCGCCGGTGTCGCCGGTATCACCAGTGTTGCCAGTATCTCCGGTATCGCCGGTGTCACCAGTGGCGGGGATGGTTTCGGTGTAGGTCTCGCCGCACTCAGTGCAGGTGTAGGTGATCTCGCCGTCTTCCGTCGCCGTGGCTTCTTTGGTGATGGTGCCCTCGTCCCAGCTATGGCCGGTGGCCGCAATGGTCACAACCACAGTGTCGGTGTACTCAGTGCCGTCGGTCCAGGTGTCGATGAAGGTGGCGGTGTAGGTGATGTATCCATCCTCTTCACAGGTAGCGTCCACAGTCTCCGTGGTCA
>JAJQHS010000050.1 GCA_021199635.1 Bacillota bacterium | reverse complement strand
ACCAGCGAGACCGTGGAAGCTACCTGTGAAGAGGACGGCTGCATCACCTACACCGCTGTCTGGACAGACACCTGGGACGGCAACAAGGTTTATGCCAACGTTACCACCGTCACCATTCCCGCCACCGGCCACAGCTGGGAGCTGGATTACGTGTACTGGGACGATGCCCATGAGACCTGCTACTTCATCCTGAAGTGTGCCAACGGCTGCGGCGACCAGCGCTCCTGCGCGGCTACCGTGACCACGGAGACTGTGGACGCCACCTGCACAGAGGACGGCTGCATCACCTACACCGCCACCTTCATCGACACCTGGACCGACGGCACTGAGTACACCGACACTGTGGTTGTGACCATTGCGGCCACCGGCCATAGCTGGGACGAGGGCACCATCACCAAGGAAGCCACGGCGACCGAGGACGGCGAGATCACCTACACCTGCACCGAGTGCGGCGAGACCTACACCGAAACCATCCCCGCCACGGGTGACACGGGTGACACTGGGGATACCGGCGACACTGGGGATACCGGCGACACTGGGAATACCGGTGACACCGGCGATGATGAACCCAGTGACACCAGCGATCCCATTGCGCTGACCGCTGCTCTTGCCCTGGGCGCTGCCTGCCTGGCTGCGCTGCTGGTTGTCCTGGTCGACGATCGGAAGAAGCGCATCGGATAATCGCGGGATTTCCCTGAATATTACAGCGTAACCTTGCCCACGCGGGCGTTATGCCCGCGTGGGTGTATCCCGCTGTTGCCCCGATCGTGGCTGCAGCGGGGTGCGCCCACACCGGAAACAAAATTGGGCAAAACGAACATAAGCACATACCAATTAGGAGGAAACCACTACATGAAACAAAGATGGAAGTGTGCGCTTGCACTGCTACTGGCACTGACTATGACTATGAGCCTCATGTCTGTCAGTGCTTTTGGCGTGGAGACGGACGAGGATGACGCGTCCCTCACCTGGGAGCAGCTTGACCCGGACGCTGTGGACGTGAGTCTGGTCCAGGACGGCGGCGAGGCGGAGGAATCCGGCGCGCTGGAAACTTACCAGGATACAGACACTGTCCGTGTCATAGTCGTTCTGGAGGACGAACCGGCAATCTCCGCTTGTGCAGAGGGTGAAACCGTTGCCGAGAGCCTGGCCGTGGAGGCGCAGCAGGAGGTTCTGCTGAGCACCCAGGAGCAGGTGGTGCAGACCATCTCGGAAGAGGTCCTCGACGGCGAGGAGGCGCAGGTGGCATGGAACCTGACCCTGCTGATCAACGCCGTATCCCTGTACGTTCCCTATGGTACAGTGGAGCAGATCCTGGCGCTGGACGGCGTCCAGAATGTCTACGTGGAGCTGGCATATGAGCCGATGGAATCCACGGAAAATATCATCGCCCAGACGACCACCGGTGTATCCACCGTGAAGAACGACTCCGGCTATACCGGCGCGGGCACGCGGATCGCTGTGATCGACACCGGTACGGATACGGACCATCAGTCCTTCTCTGAGGCGGGCTTTGAGTACGCGCTGTACCTGGAGGCGGCCCTCAGCGGCATGAGCTACGAGGAGTATGTGGCTTCCCTGAACCTGCTGACGGTGGAGGAGATCGACAGCGTTCTCAGCCAGCTGAATGTCAGCAGCCGGTACGAGAACCTGACGGCTGAGGACCTGTACCTGAGCAGCAAGCTTCCCTATAACTTTAACTATATCGACTGCAACCTGGACGTCACCCACGACAATGACGACCAGGGCGAGCATGGCTCCCATGTCGCCGGCATTGCCGCTGCCAACGAGTACATTGACGGCGGGGACGAGGCAGTCGCCGCCCTGGATTTTGATGGGGACGGCGACCTGGATCGGGACGATGCCCAGTACGTGATGGATTACGTCACCGGCCTTGTGGCCGAGCTGGACGAGGACGCGGCTGACCTGGATAACAGCGGCGCGGTTTCCAGCTATGATGTTTATCTGCTCCTGCTTCAGATCGGTTACTACGAGCAGACCGGCAGCGTTTACGTATCCGCACAGGAGGCCGTGTCGGTCACCGGCGTGGCGTCCAGCGCGCAGCTGATCACAATGAAGGTGTTCGGCGCGGATGGCGGCGCGTATCCCAGCGACTACATTGCCGCGGTGGAGGACGCTGTGCTTCTGGGCTGCGATGTGGTGAATATGTCCCTTGGCTCCGCCTCTGGCTTCACGGACGCGAACTATGTCCTGGGCGATGATGAGCTTGTGGCTATTATGACTGGCCTGGAGTATACGGATACGGTGGTCAGCGTTGCGGCGGGCAACTCCGGTGCGTGGGCTGTGAACGATGAGGCTTACGGCATGACCTATGCCAGCGAGTCCGGCACCGCGACTGTGTCCGCGCCGTCTACCTTCCCCAACTCTCTGTCCGTGGCCAGCGCGGACAATGTGGGCTCGATCTCCTACCAGTTCGTGGCTGCCGGCGTGGGCGTACAGTATACGGAAAGCACCGGCTATGGCAATGCTCTGTTCACTACGCTGGATACCAACGGCGATGGGACCGAATACGAATACGTGATGCTTCCCGAAGGCCTGACCGGTACAGAGGAGGACCTGCAGGGCCTGGACCTGGAGGGGAAGATCGTATTTGTACAGCGCGGCACCCTGAATTTTGCCACGAAGGCAAACAATGCTATGGCTGCGGGTGCGGTGGCGCTGATCGTTTATAACAATACCACCGGTGCCTTCGGCATGGACCTGACCGACTATGAATATACGGCGCCCGCGGTGTCCATTCTGCTGTCTGAGGCCCAGGAGATCATGGCGAATTCCACCCTGCAGGCGGACGGCACTTATACCGGCACCATCATGGTTTACGCCGATGTGTTTGTGGA
>JAJQHS010000117.1:26218-80864 GCA_021199635.1 Bacillota bacterium | reverse complement strand
GCCTTGTAGGAGTAGGCGCTGTGGGGATTGGGCAGGGAGTCGCTGGCGATGGCCTGCCATTTCTGGTGCAGGGCGTTGGCGGAGCCGGGCTCCAGCTCATACGGGCGCACCCGGTACAGGCAGCGCATGAACAGGTCGCCGTATACCATGGCGTGGGCGGCATCCATGATCAGCCCCGGGGACAGCTTGAAGCCGGAATTCTTCTCCATGCCGTTGGCGTTCAGGGAGATCACCGGGATATGGGACAGCCCGGCCTTATCCAGCGCCCGGCGGATGAAGCTGACATAGTTGCTGGCGCGGCAGCAGCCGCCGGTCTGGGTCATGGCGATGGCCAGACGGTCCGTGTCGTACCGGCCGGAGAGCACGGCCTCCATGATCTGCCCCACCACGGTGATGGAGGGGTAGCATGCGTCGTTATTCACGTATTTCAGGCCGGTGTTGATGGCGGTGCGGTTGTCGTTATCCAGGATCACCGCGTTGTAGCCGTGCTTGCGGAACACCGGCTCGAGAATGGCGAAATGGATGGGGCTCATCTGCGGGGCCAGGATGGTGTAGCCCTCCTGCCGCATTTTCGTGTCAAATTCCGTGCGG
The DNA here is from genome assembly GCA_021199635.1 of Bacillota bacterium. Classification (GTDB taxonomy): domain Bacteria; phylum Bacillota; class Clostridia; order Oscillospirales; family Oscillospiraceae; genus Faecousia. The sequence continues at coordinate 80,273 of JAJQHS010000117.1, read as the reverse complement.
TGGTAGGCGATTTTCTGGGGAATGGGGCGGATATTTTCCTTTTTCCGCATTTTCATAGCGGCGATCAGGCTGCGGATGCGGATGCGCACCGCCCCCAGATTGTTCACCTCGTCGATTTTCAGCAGGGTGTAGAGCTTGTTGCTGCCCTCCAGAATTTCGCTCACCTGGTCGGTGGTCACCGCGTCCAGGCCGCAGCCGAAGGAATTGAGCTGGATCAGCTCCAGGTCGTCCCGCATGCGCACGAATTCCGCCGCGGAGTACAGCCGGGAGTGGTACACCCATTGGTCCACCACCCGCAGGCTGCGGTCCGCATCCGGCTGGACGGGCAGGGAATCCTCCGTGAACACCGTCAGGCCGTAGGAGGCGATCAGCTCCGGGATGCCATGGTTGATCTCCGGGTCGATGTGGTAAGGCCGCCCGGCCAGGACGATGCCGCTGCCGCCGGATGCCTCCATCTGCTCCAGGACCTGCTTTCCCTTGGCGCGGATGTCGGCCTTGGCCCTGCACTGCTCCTCCCAGGCCTGGTGGACCGCCTTGCGCACCTGGGATTCGGGGATGTCCCATTCCTCCCGGCACAGGCGGCACAGCCGGTCCGCGGTCACCTTCTCGCTGGTAAAGGCCAGGAACGGGCGCAGATATTTTACGGAGCCGTCGGCCACGGCCTCCACATTGTTCTTCAGATTTTCGGGGTAGGATACGACGATGGGGCAGTTGAAATGGTTCTTTGCGTTGGGCGTTTCCTGATGCTCATAGAACACGCAGGGGTGGAAAATGGTCCGGATGCCCTGATTGATGAGCCACTGCACATGGCCGTGGGCCAGCTTGGCAGGGTAGCATTCGGATTCGGAGGGGATGCTCTCCATGCCCAGCTCGTAGATTTTCCGGCTGGAGAAGGGGGAGAGGACCACCCGGAACCCCAGCGCCTTGAAGAAGGTCGCCCAGAACGGGTAATTCTCGTACATATTCAGCACCCTGGGGATGCCCAGCGTGCCCCGGGGCGCGTCCGCCTCCTCCAGGGGCGGGTAGTCAAACAGCCGCTGGCGCTTGTATTCGAACAGGTTGGGGGGCGGGTTGGTCAGCTTCCTGCCGCCCGCGCCCTTCTCGCAGCGGTTGCCGGTGATGTGGATACGGTTGCCGGAGAAGCGGTTGACGGTGAGCATGCAGTTGTTGGCGCAGCCGCCACAGCGGCGGCTTTTCGAGGTGTAGCGCAGGTCGATCATCTCCTGCAGGGGCAGCATGGTAGTGTCCTGGCCGGTGTAGTTGGCGCGGGCGATCAGCGCCGCACCGAAGGCGCCCATCAGGCCGGCGATATCCGGGCAGGTAGCCTCCACATCGGCGATCTTCTCAAAGGCGCGCAGCACCGCCTGGTTATAGAATGTGCCGCCCTGCACCACGATGTGCTTCCCCAGCTCCTGGGCACTGGCCAGCTTGATGACCTTGAACAGGGCGTTTTTGATGACGGAGTAGGCCAGTCCCGCGGAAATATCAGAAACCTCCGCGCCCTCCTTCTGCGCCTGCTTCACGTTGGAATTCATGAAGACCGTGCAGCGGGTGCCCAGGTCCACCGGATTTTTGGCGAACAGCGCTTTCTGGGCGAAGCCCTCGGCGGAATAGCCCAGGGAATTGGCAAAATTTTCGATAAAGGAGCCGCAGCCGGAGGAGCAGGCCTCATTGAGCATGATGGAGTCCACCGCGCCGTTTTTCAGCTTGATGCACTTCATGTCCTGGCCGCCGATGTCCAGCACGCAGTCCACCTCCGGGTCAAAGAACGCGGCGGCGGTGCAGTGGGCGATGGTTTCCACCTCCCCGTCGTCCAGGGAGAAGGCGGATTTCAGCAGGTCCTCCCCGTAGCCGGTGGAGCAGGAGCGGACGATTTTCGCCGTGGGGGGAAGGATGGACTGCAGCGCCCGGATGGCGTTTTTCGCCGTTTCGATGGGGCTGCCCTGATTGTTGGCGTAGAAGGAGAACAGCAGCTCCCCCTCCTGCCCGATCACCACCAGCTTGGTGGTGGTGGAGCCGGCGTCGATGCCCAGGAAGCAGTTGCCGGAATAGGCCGCCAGATCGGCCTTCCGGGTGACAGCCTTTTTGTGGCGGGCGCGGAAATCGTCATAGGCCTGCTGATTTTCAAACAGCGGCTCCAGCCGGGGCATTTCAAAGGTGACGGCCACGCCCTGCTCCAGCCGGGCGATCAGCTGTGCCATGGGGACGGGGGCGCACTGCGCCGCCTCCAGCGCCGCGCCCATGGCGGCGAACAGGTGGGAGTTGTCCGGGTCCACGATATTCTCCGGCGTCAGCTTCAGCGTGCGGATGAAGGCCTTCTTCAGCTCCGGCAGGAAATGCAGCGGCCCGCCCAGGAACGCCACGCAGCCCCGGATGGGCTTGCCGCAGGCCAGGCCGGATATGGTCTGGTTGACCACCGCCTGGAAGATGGAGGCGGAGATGTCCGCCTTGGTGGCGCCCTCGTTGATCAGGGGCTGGATGTCCGTCTTGGCGAATACGCCGCAGCGGGCGGCGATGGGGTGGATCTGCTGGTAGTCCGCGGCGGCCTCGTTCAGACCGGCGGCGTCGGTTTGCAGCAGGGCGGCCATCTGGTCGATGAAAGCGCCGGTGCCTCCGGCGCAGACGCCGTTCATCCGCTCCTCCAGCCCGCCGGTGAAGTAGATGATCTTCGCGTCCTCACCTCCCAGCTCGATGGCCACATCGGTCTGGGGCGCGGTTTTCTGCAGGGCGGTGGCCACAGCCACCACCTCCTGGATAAAGTCGATGCCCAGCGCCTTGGCCAGATTGATGGAGCCGGAGCCGGTGATCTTCACCTGCAGGTCGCAGGCGCCCACCGCGTCCTCCGCCTCCTTCAGCAGCTGTGCCAGGGTGGCCTGGGTGTCCGCCTGGTGGCGGCGGTATTTGCCGTAGAGAAGGTCATCCTTCTCGTCCAGGATTACCAGCTTGACCGTGGTGGAGCCAATGTCAATGCCGGCGCGATATGTTTGCATCTGTGTTAACCTCCGGTATTGGACGCCCCGGGGAGCCCGCTCCCCAGGACGGTTGTATGTCAGTTCTGCTTGTCAGTCTGCGGCAGGCCGCAGGCAGGCGGTGCGTCTTTGCTTCCGCCGGTGCAGGAGCGCGTACAGCGCGGCGGACAGGACCACCAGCGCCGCCTCCGCCCCCAGGGCAATGAGGAACGCCGGGGATGTCACGTCCCGCACGCTCATGCCCATCACAGTGAACGCCACGATGGTGGGCAGCATTCCCAGCACCGAGCCCAGGAGGTATTTCCCATAGGGAATGCCGCCTGCGCCCAGGAAAATGCTGATCAGGTCGCTGGGCAGGACGCTGGCCAGCCGCATAAACAGGCTCAGGAACCAAGGGTTTTCGTCCTTGAATTCCATGAAAAGGGAGAGCTTCGGGTGCTTCTCAACCATCCGCTCCAGCGCGGCGCCGCCGGAGCGCCGCCCAAGCAGGTAGGGCAGCGTGATCATGATCACCGTGCCCGCAAGGTTGACCGCCAGCGCGCCGGGCAGGGGGAACAGCACGCCGCAGGCCGCATAGAGCAGCCCGCAGTAGAGGAACATGCAGAAGCTTTTCAGCCCGAACAGCCCCAGCATGACCGCGGCGGCAGCCAGCGGGGCGGAGGGCGTGTAGAGCAGCAGCTGCTCCACCGTCAGCTTGTCCCGACTGATCACGAATAAGAGCGCCAGCACGGCGCAGATCAGCAGGAGGCATCCGATCCGCGCGGCGTGGAGAAAGCGCTCATAGGATGCGGTATTCTTTTTCTCTGCCATCGCGGTATCCTCCCAATTTTCCACAATACAAAATCCCAAACCTAATTTACTGAAAAAAGACGAACCTATTGTAAACATAATTTGAACAAATATTAAATGAAATGTCTGGCCAAATGCCACAACCCATTTATTATAGCACAACTTCCCGGGAAAAAACAAGGGCAGGTCCCAGCCTGCCCTTACTTTCGTGTTTTCCGCCTGCGGCGGCTTTCAGGCCCGGGGGCATTCCCCGCTGTCCTGCCGCTTCCGGCTGAGGAGCCATGCGCCGCTGCCGGCCAGCGCCCCCAGCGTGCCCATCAGCAGGTCGTACATGGTGTCGATCAGGCCGATGTCCAGGTAGCCTGCGGCGGGCAGCGCCGTCCCGTTCACTGTGACCAGCGTAATATCCTCGATGCTCCCGGTGACGCCCAGCTCCGTACCCAGATCGTAGGAGTGCAGGGCGGTGACTACCGTGTCCCGCTGCATATCGGATCCCATCAGCTGATCGCTGCCGAATTCGAAGAATTCCCATACTACGGCCAGGGACATGGAGAACATCAGGGCGAACAGCGCCGCCGCGTACCGGTTCCGGCGCTCCCTGCCGCAGATCCGGCCAAAAAGGTAAACGCCCAGAATGGTGAAGATCACGCCGCCGGAAAGGTGCAGCAGCTTATCCCACCAGGAGAACAGATAGTAAAAGTTGTGGCACTGCCCCAGCATGGGGCAGAGGGAGTAGGCAAGCGAAAAATAGTAAAACGGCGCAGGGAAGGTGCGGCGGAGCAGCCGCTGGGCGATCTCCGGCAGCAGCGCCAGGAAGAGCGTGGCCACAGCCAGGGGCAGCCGGCTGTACATCTTCCACCGGCAGAGCATGACGATGGTGTAGACCGCAAAGCATTCTCCCAGCAGTATCCAGGTCAGCCGGGCGGCGCTCCGGTCAGGGAGCCGGGACGCTTCCTGTGCTCCCTCGCCGGACAGGACCCGGTGGTTGCGCACGGCGTACAGGATTCCGGACAGCAGCAGCACCCCTCCGGCGGCACAGATCAGGAAATCGGAGAGGTAGGACGGAATGCCGCTCCAGATCAGGTGGATGAGCATGGTGGCATACACCAGCACGGTGGCGATCTTCCCGTGCCACAGGGCGCCCAGAACGGTGCCGGTTTTCCGGATGATGCGCAGGTTTATGATCGCCGAAAGGATCTCCTTCAGCGCAAGAAACGCCACCAGCACCCACATCCTGGGGAAGCGGGTGGCCAGGCAGATCAGCACGGCGGCCTGCGTCAGCTTGTCGGCCACCGGGTCCAGCGCCTTGCCAAGCTGGCTGACCATGTGGAATTTCCGGGCGATGCGCCCGTCCACCACGTCCGTCAGGGCGGACAGCGCCAGAACCAGGGCAGTCAGGGGGACGTTTCCCACCTCGCAGTACAGCCACACGATCACCGGGATCAGGCACAGCCGGAACAGGGAGAGCAGGTTCGGGATCGTCAGAATTTTATTGGAGGCGCTGGGTTCGCCGGACATAGTATCATCTCCTAATTTTACATGTACCACAAGCATACCAGATAAATGACAAGCCAAGCTCAATTCAGCCTCAACTTTTGTTGAAAAAAGGACGGAGAAACCCAAATTGCGGTATCTCCGTCCAGTGCGCTATTCGGTTGTAATGCCCGGATGCTCCGCCAGGATCGCCCGGATGCGCCCGGCGACCGGGCATTCCCCCGCGTAGGGGCAGCGGCGGAAGCCGCAGTCCGCCTGCAGGCTCCGCCCGGAAATCTCCACGGTGACCATCCGGCTCTGGTCGGCGGCACGGCAGTATCCGGTGAGAAATTCCTCCGCCTCCATCATGGCGCCTCCGTAATGCAGAAGCCCATGGGCAGCAGCGTCACCCAGTCCGGCGCCACGGTGTGCAGGTTATGCCCCAGCAGCACGTTCCCGGCGGAAACCTCCCAGGTGTCCAGGCTGCGGTTCAGGTATACCCGGAGCTGCCGCCCCTGGTACTCCCGGGTGAAGCCCAGCTTCTGCTCCCCGGCCTGGAAGAACCGAATGTCCCCCAGGCGCAGAGCCGCTTCATCCCGGCGGAGCTGACCCAGGTGGCGGAAATGCGCCAGAAGCTCCGGGTCCTCTTGCCCCCAGGGATAGGGGCGGCGGTTGAAGGGGTCCTTGTACCCCTCCATACCGGCTTCGTCGGCATAGTAGATGCTGGGCGAGCCCGGCAGGGTGTACTGCAGGAAGGAGGCCATCAGCAGCCGCTCCACCGCGGTGAGGTACTGCTGGCGGCTGAAGTGGCGGCGCGCCTTCTCCTCCCGGCTACCGTCGAAATCGTCCACCAGCGCGGTGAGGATCCGGGGGCTGTCGTGGCTGCTCAGCAGGTTCATGTTGCTCAGCAGCACCTGGGGCGGATAATTCTCCGCGATGGTCATCACCGTGTCCCGCAGGGCGGAGCCATCGTCCCGGTCCCGGAGGAACTGGATGATCGCGGTGCGGAAGGGGTAGTTCATCACGCTGTCCAGCTCGCCGTCGGCAAAGTAGCGGCGGTGGACGCCGTAGGCGCATTTGTTGGAGGCATCCTCCCACACTTCGCCTATGACAAGCGCGTCGGGCTTCAGCTGGCGGACCCGCCGCTTCAGCAGCACCAGGAATTCGTTGGGCAGCTCGTCGGCCACATCCAGCCGGAAGCCGTCGCACCCGGCCTTCAGCCAGTGGGCCACCACGCTGTCCTCCCCGGTGATGATGTAGTCGATATAGGAAGGCTCCAGCTTGTTGACAGTGGGAAGAGTGTCGAAATTCCACCAGGAGCGGTAGGAATCCGGCCACTGGTAAAACTCGTACCAGCGGTAGTAGGGGGATTGCTGCGAGCAGTAGGCGCCCCGGCCGCCGAACGCGCCCTCCTTGTCAAAATACAGGCTGTTGGAGCCGGTATGGGAGTAGACCCCGTCCAGGATGACCCGGATGCCCCTGGCATGGGCGGCGTCGCAAAGCGCGGTGAACTCCGCCTCGGTGCCCAGCATGGGGTCAGGCGTTTTATAATCGCCGGTGTCGTAGCGGTGGGAGGAGAAGCTCTTGCTGATGGGGTTCAGGTAGAGGATGGTCACGCCCAAGGAGGCGATATAGTCCAGCTTTTCCATGATCCCCCGGAAATTCCCCCCGAAGAAGTCATTGTTCAGCACGTGGCCGTCGGCGGTGGGCTGCCAGCCCACCTCATCGTACCAGTTTTCGTGGACGGTGTACGGCTCCAGCTTGCCGGTCAGGTCGCACCGGCCGGACCTGCAGAACCGATCCGGGAAAATCTGGTAAATCACCGCGCCTCGGGACCATTCCGGCGTCTGGAAATCCGCGGGGATGCAGCTTACCTGCCAGTCGTCCCCGGCCTCCATATTGGTGCCGCCCCCCTCCTTGAACAGGCGGAAGCCCCCGGTGCGGGTGGTGAGGTAAAAATGGTAGAAGTAAAGCCCGGTCTCCGGGAAGGAAAATTTCCCGCCCCAGATTTCATACGCGCCCTTCTTGAACTGGTAGCCCATGGAGAAGGTCAGCGCGGGGCTACCATCGGCGTGGTGGATGATGCACTCCACCTGGGTGGTCTGCACAGAGACGGGGATGTGGATGCGCAGCGTGCAGCTCTGGCCGGGGACGAGGGTCCCGAACGGCTCCTTGAACGCGGGATTCTTGCTGTCGAAAAGAATACGCATAGACGGCTCCTGAAAATTAAGAATGTAACACTATATTCTATCATGGGGCGCCGGAAAATGCAAGGAAAAAGCAGTGCCCGGCCCTAAATGACCAGACCGCCGTTGACGCCCAGCACCTGCCCGGTGACAAATTCCGCGTCCGCCAGGTATTCCAGCGCCTGCGCCACATCCTCCGGCCGGCCGCAGCGCCCCAGCGCCGCCTCCTGCGCCAGCGCGTCCAGCGTCTGCGCGCCCAGGGAGGCGCACATATCCGTCAGGATCACGCCGGGGGCCACGCAGTTGACCCGGATGCCGCTGGGCCCCAGCTCTTTGGCCAGAGATTTGGTCAGGGCGATCACCGCCCCTTTGGAGGCGGCGTAGGCCGCTTCGCAGGATGCCCCCACCTGCCCCCACATGGAGCTGACGGTAAGGATGCACCCGGACTGCTTCCGGAGGAAATCGGGCATGGCGGCCTTGACGCAGTGGAAGATCCCCTTGACGTTTACGTCAAAGACCCGGTCCCATTGCGCCTGAGTCATGTCCTGGATCAGCCCGTAATGGCAGACTCCGGCGCAGCAGATCAGGATATCCGGCGCGCCGGATCCCCGGATGGCGTCGGCCACCGCCGCCTCCTGGGTCACGTCGCAGCAGATCGCCTGCGCGCCGGTTTTTTCCGTCAGCGCCCGGGCGGCGGCATGATTTTTCTCGTACAGGAACACCACCCGGTCCCCCCGGCGGGCAAATCGCTCCACCGCAGCCGCGCCGATGCCCCGGGAGCCGCCGGTGATCAAAACGGTTGACATAATATCAAAGCTCCCGCAGGGCGTCCACCAGCGCGGTTTTTCCGGCGGTTTTCCCGTCCTTACGCTTGATGACCCGGGCGGGGCACCCGGCTACCACGGTCTCCGGGGGCACATCCTCCACGACCACCGCGCCTGCGGCCACCACGGCATCGTGCCCGACGCGGCAGCCCTCGATGACCACGGCATTGGCGCCGATGAGTACATTGTCCTCCACAATCACCGGCGTGGCGGAGGCCGGCTCGATCACCCCGGCCAGCACGGCGCCTGCGCCCACATGGCAGTTTTTCCCCACGGTGGCGCGGCCGCCCAGCACGGCGCCCATGTCAATCATGGTGCCCTCGCCGACCACCGCGCCGATGTTCAGGATGGCGCCCATCATGATCACCGCGTTCTGGCCGATCTGCACCTGCTCCCGCAGGATGGCGCCCGGCTCAATGCGGGCGGGGATGTCCTTCAGGTCCAGCAGGGGGATGGCGGAGTTGCGGCAGCCGTTTTCGATCTCCAGGTGGGCGAATTCGTGGCTCTCCAGCACCGGCGCCACGTCCTTCCAGTCGCCGAATACGATCTTGCAGCCATCGCCCGCGGGGAATTCCCGGCAATTGGGGAAGGGTACCGGCGTATTTTCCCATACGTACACCTTCACCGGGGTTTTCTTCTCCGAGGTGCGGATGTACTCGATGATTTCCTGTGCGTTCATAAAAATGTCCTCCCGGATGGTTCAGATTTCCTCCATGGTATCACCTTTCCGGCAAAAACACAAGAACCAAATTGACACCCGCCGGGAAATGAACTATAATAGAGCCAGACTGTGAAACGGAGGCGTTGCGTATGCAGCAGATCATCGCTGACCGCCGGGCGCTGCACCAGATCCCGGAGCTGGACCGGGCACTGCCCAAGACTATGGACTACCTGAAACGGCAGCTGGAGCCGCTGAAGTGCCAGGTGTTCTCCCCGATGGAGGGGGCGCTCTGCGCCTGGTTCGATTTTGGCCAGGAGGAGGCGATCGCCTTCCGCTCGGACGCGGACGCGCTGCCCATCGCGGAGACCACCCGCGCCACCTATACCTCCGGCCATCCGGGGAAAATGCACGCCTGCGGGCATGACGGCCACATGGCCATCGTGCTGGAGCTGGCGCGGCGGCTGGACCGCCGGGATACCCTGCCCCACAATGTGCTGCTGGTGTTCCAGCCGGCGGAGGAGACCACCGGCGGGGCGCGGGACCTGTGCGCCACGGGCATCTTCCGGAAGTACTGCGTGAAGGCGATTTTCGGCCTGCACCTGTGGCCGGACCTGGCGGAGGGCGTGGTGGCCAGCCGCCGGGAGGAGATGATGAGCCGCTCCTGCGAGGTGAAGGTGGATATTTTCGGCAAATCTGCCCACATCGCCAAGGCGCACGAGGGCATAGACGCCATGGCCGCCGGGGTGGAATTCTACCGCCGGGTCTGCGCCATGGAGGGCGCGCTGCCGAAATCCGTGTTCCGGCTGCTGAAATTCGGGAAGATGGAGAGCGGCACCGTCTGCAACGCCATCTCCGACCATACCCGGCTGGAGGGCAGCCTGCGCGCCTTCCAGGACGAGGTGTTCTACAGCCTGCGGGCGGGCATCGTTTCCACCGGGAAGGATATTGAGCGCGCCACCGGCTGCACCGTGAATATTTATATGAACGACGGGTACCCCGCCGTCATCAACCCCGGCGCGCTGTACGACCGGGTGAAGGCCCAGGTGGATTTTGCTCAGCTGGACGCGCCCAGCATGATCACCGAGGATTTTGCCTGGTACCAGCGGAACCTGCCGGGAATGTTCTTCTTCCTGGGGGTGGGGGACACCCCGGCGCTCCACGCCAGTGACTTCAATTTTAACGAGGAGGTCCTGTCCAAGGGGGCGGATTTCTTCGAGCAGCTTGCGGAGAAATATCAATGATCCCACTCAATTCCAATTTATCCCAGCTCCAGCGCAGCGGCATCCGCCGCTACACCAACCTGGCGAAAACGGTGCCCGGGTGTATTATGTTAACCATCGGGGAGCCGGATTTCGACACGCCCCAGGCGGTGAAGGACGCGGCGCAGGCCGCCCTTGCCCGGAACCGCACCCATTATGCCCCCAACCAGGGCGTGGACGGGCTGCGCCGGGCGGTAGCGGAGGCGGAGACAGCCAGGGGCATGGCCTGTACACCGGAGCAGGTGCTGATCACTGCCGGCGCCACCGGCGCGCTGTTCACCGCTTTGCTTGGCATCCTGAACCCCGGCGAGGAGGTGGTGATCCCCACCCCCGCGTTCCCGCTGTATGAGAGCATCGTCACCGTCGCCGGCGGCCGGCCGGTGGCGCTGGACATCTCCCGGGACGGCTTCCGGATCACGGAGGCGGCGCTGGCGGGGGTGCTGTCGCCGCGGACCAAGGCGATCATTCTCAATTCCCCCAATAATCCCACCGGCGCCGTGCTGGACCGGGCATCCCTGGACACGGTGAAACGCGCCGTGCTGGGCAGGGAGATTTTCGTCCTGTGCGACAATGTGTACCAGGGGCTCAGCCGCGGCCCCGTGCCGGACCTGAGCCTGGACCGGGAGCTTTCCGATCAGATTTTGCTGTGCCAGAGCTTTTCCAAGCCCTACGCCATGACCGGCTGGCGGGTGGGCTACCTGATCGGCCCGGCGGATGTGATGGCGCGGCTGCTCCTGCTCCACGCGGCGGAGGTGGCAGCCATCCCCACGTTTTTGCAGGATGCCTGCGTCGCCGCGCTGGGAACCGACCCGGCGCCCATGGCGCAGGTGTACGAACGGCGGCGGGAAATGGTCTGCCGCCGCCTGAAGCAGATGGGGCTGCCGTTCCCGGAGCCGGAGGGGGCGTTCTACGTTTTCCCGGATATCTCCCGGTTCGGCATACCGGACGAGGAGTTCTGCACCCGGCTGATCACCCAGGGGCGGGTGGCCACCGTCCCCGGCGAATGCTTCGGCTGCGGCGGGCATATCCGCATTTCCTGCGCCTGCGCTGACGAGCAGCTGGAAACGGGCATGGACCGCCTGGCGGCCTTCCTGGAGACGCTGTGATCCGGCAAATTTGTGAAAAAGGGGAGGGCACCGCCCTCCCCTTTGCTTTGCCCGGAACGCTTTACTGGTAGAGCGCCAGGCCGGGGGCTTCCGAGGCAAGCAGGCTTGCCTGGTAGAGCATCACAGCCACCTGCCCGCGGGTCAGGGCCTGGACGGCGTCCACCTGGATGCCGTTGGCCTGCATCGCCGCCACCGCTACCTGCGCCCATTCCGGCGTGATCTCCTCGCCGGTATCCTCCGCCATGGAGGAGGTGGTCACCGGCAGATCCATTGCGTTGTGGAGCATGACGGCGGCCTCCGCGCCGGTGACCGGCTCATTCACGCCCAGCGCCCCGGTCTCCGACACCGGCAGCCCGGCGGTCAGCCCGGCGCGCATGGCCGCGGCCAGATAGGGCCGGAGCCACTGGGGCGCTTCGTCGGTGTAGCCGGAGTATTCGGCATCCGCATCCACGGGAATGCCCAGGGTCTTCACCATCATGGTCAGGAATTCCCCCTTGGTCACCGCGGCATCCGGCTGGAAGCAGTATGCGCCGCCGATCTGCTCGCCTACGAAAATGCCGGTGTTCTTCATCCATTCCGCGGCGAAGCGGCAGGTAGTGCCAACGGTGTCCGTGTAGGTGGAGGCGTCCGTGGGCTTCAGGATCTGGATGGTCACCGTGGCCTCCCGGGATACGTTCCCCTCCGCGTCGGTGGCGGTATAGGTGAAGGAGTCCACGCCCACCTTATTCTTCTTCGGGGTGTACAGGAAGCTGCCGTCCTCCCGGAGGATCACCTCACCCCGCTTGGGCTGCCGCACCAGGGTGTAAACCAGAGCGCCGCCCTCTGGGTCGCTCACCTTCAGCTGCCCCTCGTTGGGCAGATTTTTGTAGGTTTCCAGGGACGAATCCTCCGCCACCGGCGCCAGGTTCTGCTTGCCCCGGATGGAAATGGTCATGGTGGCCGAGGGGGCCACCCGGCTTTCATAGATGGGCAGATAGGTCACGGAAGCGGTCTGATCCGTCTGGGTGTCCAGCGGCAGGAAGGTCATCTGCGCCACCTGCCCTGCGGTAAGGATGTCACCGGTGCGGATGACCCGGCTGCCCAGCATCACCGTGCCGGCATCCGGGTCAGGCAGGCCGGTGATGCAGATGCCGGACAGGGTTTCCTCCGCCTGGAAATCGCCGATGCTGAAGCAGTAGGTGCTGCCGCTGTCCACCTCCAGCGCCGCGGCGCTCAGGCAAAGCCCCGCCAGGCAGACCACCGCCGCCAGCATACAAAGAATACGCTTACGGAACATGAAAATACCTCCTAATCAATGGTTTCCGCAGGTATTGTTTGCCACCGCCGCCGGAATTATTCCATTTTGTGAAAAATTTACAGGCAAAAAGCCGCCGCCGGGGTTCCCCGGCGGCGAATTGTTCAGATGCTTTCCCGCATGGCGCGCTTGCGGGCGATGTTGATGGGCCCTTCGGACATATGGTTGATCCAGGATAGGCTCTTGCCGCAGCCGTAGGCCACGCAGGAGTCCGGGTCGTCCGCCAGGGTGCATACGATGCCGGTGCGCTCGGTGAGCAGCCGGTCCATGCCCCAGATCTGGCTACCGCCGCCGGTCAGGGTGATGCCGTTTTCGGAAATGTCGCTGACCAGCTCCGGGGACGTGGCCTCCAGCACGGACAGCACCTCGTCGGCGATCTGCCGGGCCGGGCGGCGCAGCACCTCAAAAACCTCCGAGGAGTACAGCGTCAGCTCCCGGGGCATACCGGTCTGGGCGTCCCGCCCCTTGACGGCCATGCCCACCGTTTCCTGCCGGGGGTACACGCTGCCGATCTGGATCTTGATGTCCTCCGCGGTCACCTGCCCGATGACCACGCCGTGCTTCCGGCGGACATAGCGGCCAATGGCCTCGTCAAATGCGCCGCCTGCCACCTTCAGGGAGGAGGAGGCCGCCACACCGTTCAGGCTCAGCACCGCCACATTGGTGGTGCCGCAGCCGATGTCCACGACCATGTGCCCTTTGGGGCCGCGGATGTCCAGCCCCGCGCCCAGCGCCGCCGCCAGCGGCTCCTCGATCAGGTACACCCGGCGGGCGCCGGCTTCGATGACGGCGTTGATCACCGTCCGCTCCTCCACCTCGGTCACGCCGCTGGGGACGCAGACCACCACCCGGGGCTTGGGGGTGAACAGGGTGGCCTTGGAGGTTTCCCGCAGCAGCGCCTGGAGCATCCGCACGGTCATCTCATGGTCGGAGATGACCCCGTCCTTCAGCGGATGCATGGCCACCACGTTGCCGGGGGTCCTGCCCAGCATATTCCGGGCGGCGGCGCCCACCTGCATGATTTTTCCGGTGTTGCGATCCACGGCGACCACCGACGGTTCCCGGATCACAACGCCCTTCCCATCCACATAAATCAGCACATTGGCTGTGCCCAGGTCAATGCCCAGGTCATGCGAAAACAACTGCATACGCTTCTCCTATTTCGTTTTGGCTTGGCGCCGGGCAGATGCCACTGCGCCGCAATGAACTTCCTCTGCACCGGCGGTGAGCAGCACCCGGGCGCATTCGCCCGCGGTGGCGCCGGTGGTGATAATGTCGTCAAGCAGCAGGATGCGTTTGCCTGCCAGCTGCTCCGGCGAAACCGCCCGGTACGCGCCCAGCACATTGGCGCGGCGCTGGGGCCTGCCGGAAATACCGGACTGGGGCGGATTGTTGCGGACCTTCTTCAGCAGGCGCGTCGGCGCGATGCCCAGCTCCTGCCCTACGGCGCGGGCAAGCAGCTCCACCTGGTCATAACCCCGGCGCAGCGTCCTGAGCCGCCCTGTCGGCACCCAGGTCAGAAGGTCGAATCCCTCCGGATAGGTCTGCAGGAGCTTCATGGCCAGCAGCCGGCCGAAGCCCTTCGCCCGGCCCCGCCGCCCGTGAAACTTGAAGCGCAGGATGCTCCGCCGGACCTCCCCTTCATAATACCACAAAGCCACCCAGCTGTCCACAAATGGCAGCTTTTGCCCGGATACGGGGCATTCCGGGGCGTTGATCCGGCAATTCCGGCAAATATCCAGCTCCATCGGCGCCAGAATCTGCTCGCACAGCAGGCATTTGGGCGGGAACAGCAGCCGCCCGATCCTGGAAAGCAGCCTCATTGTACCTTCCCCTGCAGACGGAGCTTCAGCCCGGTGTAGCGCCGCCCGCGCCTGGCGTTGCCCGTCATGGCCGCCACGGTTTCCGCCCGGCCCACCAGGATCAGCATTTCCCGGGCGCGGGTGATGGCGGTGTACAGCACGCTGCGGCTGAGCAGGTAGGGCGAGCCGCCCCAGGCGCACAGGATCACCGCCCGGTATTCGCTGCCCTGGCTTTTATGCACGGTGATGGCGTAGGCCGGCTCCAGCTCGTTGAGCTGGGTGAAGTCGTACTCCGCCTGCCGGTCGTCGAATACCACCGTCAGCGTTTCCGCCTGGGGGTCAATGCACGCGATGGTGCCCACGTCCCCGTTGAAGATCCCGGCGCCCACGGCGCTGCCGTCGCACTTCTTCCACATTATATCATAGTTATTCCGGATTTGCATCACCCGATCCCCCTCCCGGAAGGAAAAATCTCCGAATTTCCGCTCTTTTTTTTCGGGAGCGGGGGGATTCAGTGCGGCCTGCAGCACGGTGTTCAGGGTCCCGGTGCCCACGCCGCCCTTGCGGGTGGGGGAGAGCACCTGGATCTGGTCGGCGGGGATCCCCATTTTCCCCGGCAGGCGGGTGGTGCACAGGCCGGTGACCGTTTGCCTTACCTCCTCCTCCGACCGGCAGGGCAGGAAGAAGAAGTCGCTTTTCACATTTTTCAGCTCCGGCATTTCTCCGCTGTTGACCCGGTGGGCGTTCATGACGATCAGGCTCTGCTGTGCCTGGCGGAAAATTTCTGTCAGACGCACGGTGGGCAGCATTTCGCTGCGGAGCATATCCCCAAAGGGGAAGCCCGGCCCCACCGGCGGCAGCTGGTCCGGGTCGCCCACCAGGATCAGCCGTTTCCCCGGCGCCACCGCCCGCAGCAGGCTGTGCAGCAGCAGCACGTCCACCATGAACATCTCGTCCACGATCACCGCGTCGGCCTTCAGGGGGTTGGATTCATCCCGGAGGAACACCATTTCCCCGGTGGCCGGGTCAATGCCGGCCTCCAGCAGCCGGTGGATGGTGGAGGCCTCCTCACCGGTGACCTCCGTCAGCCGCTTTGCCGCCCGGCCGGTGGGGGCTGCCAGTACGCAGCGCAGCTGCATCTGCCCCAGCAGGGACAGGATCCCTTTCAGAATGGTGGTTTTGCCGGTACCGGGGCCGCCGGTGACCAGCAGCACGCCGCACACGGCGCTCATGCGGATGGCCTGCGCCTGCTGCCGGGAGTAGGAGATACCGCTCTCCTGCGCGGCGGCGGCCATCAGGCGGTCCAAATCCCCCGGCTCCGGGAAGTGCAGCGCCGCGCCGGAAAGCAGCCGCTGCGCCACAAATTCCTCCGCCTGGTACAGCTCCGGCAGATAAATCACGGAAATGCCCGCCAGTGTCGCAGGGACCACCTGCTCCGCCTCCACCAGCGTCCGGAGCCCCTGCCGGATGGCGTCCGCCTCCACGCTCAGCAGCTCCGCCGAAGCGGCGACGAGCTTGTCCTCCGGCAGGAAGCTGTGGCCCGCGGTGAGATTGTAGTGCAGCTCAAACAGGATGCCCGCCCGGACGCGGCGGGGGTCGTCCCCGGCGACGCCCAGCTCGATAGCGAACCGGTCCACCGCCCCAAAGGGCGCGTCCAGCCCCTGCTCCATCAGCAGATAGGGGTCATCATACAGCAGCTCCACCGTATGCTCCCCACAGCGCTTATAGGCGCGTACCGCCAGGTCGGCAGGCAGAGCGTGCATGGCGAAAAACTCCATCAGCTGCCGCATTCCCACCCGCAGGCGGAATTCCTCGCCGATGGCCCGGGCCTTCTGCGGGGAGATGCCGGAGACCTGCGCCAGCCGCTCCGGCTCCTGCTCCAGCACCCGCAGGGTCTGGTCGCCGAATTTATCCACGATCCGGGCGGCGGTTTTCGGACCGATGCCCTTGATGATCCGGCTGGAGAGATAATTGAGAATCTCCGCGCTGGTCTGGGGCATGAGCCGCTCCAGGAACTCCGCCTCAAATTGCCGCCCGTAGCTGGAGTGGGTGCTCCACCGCCCGGTGACCATCAGGCGTTCGCCCACCGCCGGCATGGGGATGGTGCCCACCACCGTGACGGTCTGGCCGCCCCCGGTGTCCAGCCGCAGGACGGCGTAGCCATTATCGTAATTCTGGTATACCACGGCGCTGACCGCGCCCTGGATGATTTCCAATTCCTGTTCCGTCAAATCAATTCCGCTCCAATTCCAGCCGGTCTGCCAGCGCCTCCGGTTTACATAATTCTGCACCCAGGCGCTCCAGCTCACGCTGCTCCGCCTCAGTCAGCCCGCAGTCCACCGCCAGGAGCGTTCCTTGCAGCAGCCCCGCGTCCCGCAGCCAGCGCCAGCGCCTGGCTGCGGCGATCCCCCGTCCGCCCGGGCGGCAGAAGCATACCGCCGTCAGGCTGCCCCCGGGGAGCAGCCACCCGAACAATGCCCAGCCCGCGCTGACGAGGCCAAAGGCCGCCAGCGCGCCGATGAGAAGATACCCAGCCATGCGCCCCACCTCAAAACAGGATATGCCGGGGCCCACGCCGGGGTTCCGGCGGGATCTCCCCTATTTTACAATATTTTTTTCCGGATGGAAAGAGCAAAGCGAAAAACTTTTCCGTTCTGCGCCGGGGAAATCCGGGTTTTCAGGCGGTTTTCGGTTTGTTCACATTTTATTCTTGCATTCCGGCTTTTTTGGGAGTATACTATTTCTCATGAATTATGGGCATTTTACGCATAGGAGCGCGGTATGAAAAATTTCAGTCTGCTGGCCTGGCTGACCCAGCTGGGGCTGTCCGTGGCGCTGCCCCTGGCGGGCTTTATCCTGCTGGCCGTGTGGCTGCGGGAGCGGTTCGGCCTGGGGAACTGGGTGCTGTGGGTCGGCATCGTGGTGGGCGCCGTGTCCGCTGTGGACGGGCTCCGGGTCAGCCTGAAGGCACTGTCCCGCCTGGCGGGGGAGCCAAAGGAGGATCCCCCTCCTGTTTCCTTCAATGACCATCAATAGCGGGGAGGTAACCATGGATTCCCGGAAAATCGTACTCAAGGAAACCGCTGTGGTGGCCATCGGCCAGGTGATCTGCGTGGCCATTATGCTGGGCGTATTCGCCCTGCTGGGCAGGTTCAACCGGACGGTGCTGCTGGGCGGCATCGTGGGCGGTGCGCTGGCCATTGCGAACTTCTTTTTCATGTCCGTCGGCGCGATGATCGCGGCGGACAAGGCCGAGGCGCAGAACGTCAAGGGCGGGAACGCCACCATCCAGATCTCCTATCTGGCGCGGCTGGCGGTGCTGTTTTTGCTGCTGTTCGCGTTTGTGAAAAGCGGACTGTGCGATGTATTCGCCATCGTCCTGCCGCTGGTGTTCGTCCGCCCGACCATTACCGTTGCGGAATTTTTCAGAAAGTCAGGTGAGAAAACCAAATGAATGTCAACGTGGAAGGTGCATTTGTCTACTTCACCATTCCCATTTTCGGGGGCATTCCCATCACCCAGACCACGGTTTCCTCATTTGTGGTGACGGTGCTGCTGATTATTGCCTGCATTTACCTGGGGAAGCACCTGCAGAAGCGTCCCACCGGCGTGCAGGTGCTGGTGGAGAAGGGCGTGTCCATGATCTATGACCTGACCATCAGCGCCATGGGGGAGCATAACGCCCACTGGGCGCCGTTTATGGGCACCCTTTTCCTGAGCAGCATCTGCGGCTCGCTGATCGGCATGACCGGCTTCCTCCGCTCCGTCACCGCGGACTTGAGCTGCACGCTGGTGTGGGCCATCATGGTCAGCGTGATCATCTGGTATAATTCCATTAAGCATAACGGCTTCGTGGGCTGGCTGAAGGGCTTCACCGAGCCGATCGTGGTCATGACCCCCATGAACATCATTTCGGAGATCGCCCAGCCCGTATCCATGGCCTTCCGTCATTTCGGCAATGTGGCCGGGGGCGGCGTGATCACCTCCATCATCTACACGGCGCTGGCGCTGCTGTCCAGCATGGTGCTCAACGCCATCGCCTCCTGCGGGTGGCTGATGGGCGTGGTGCTGATGGCGCTGGGCGCGGGGCTTTTCCTGCTGGGTCGGAAGAAGGGCAAGCTGAGCCTGGAAATTCTGGCGGCGGTCAGCTTCGCACTGGGGCTGTTCGGGCTGCTGCAGGCGCTGGGTGCGCTTTCCGGCGTGCCGGTGCTGTCGCTGGGCATCCCGGCCGTGCTGTCTGTGTATTTTGATGTATTCTCCGGGTTCGTCCAGGCGCTGGTGTTCACCCTGCTGAGCATGGTGTATATCTCCGGCTCCTGCCCCCCGCCGGAGGAGGCCGGGGAGGCCTGAATCCCCCTTTTGTCAGCCATTATTTATATGGAAATAGATTTATCATTCAACTTTTTAGGAGGAACGATTTATGGAATTCAACGAGTATTTTCTGAAGGCAATGTGCGCTATCGGCGCAGGACTTTGTATGGGCATCGGCGCCATCGGCCCCGCCCTTGGTGAAGGCAACGCGGTGGGCAAGGCGCTGGACGGCATGGCACGTCAGCCGGAGGCTGCCAGCAACCTGCGTACCAACATGATCCTGGGCTGCGCCATCACCGAAACCACCGGCATCTACGCCCTGCTGATCTCCTTCCTGATCCTGTTCGCCACCAATGTGTAAGGCGCACCCAATCGAGAAGATGTAAGGAAGGAGCGAAGGTAAGTGTTTGAGAGCTTTATAGGCGTGGACTTCTGGACCGCGCTGTTTATTCTGCTGAACACCCTGCTGCTTCTGTTCGTTGCGAAAAAATTTCTGTTCGTCCCGGTGAAAAACCTGATCGACAGCCGGCAGAAGGAAATCGACGATCTGTACGCCGAGGCCAATGCCGCCAAGGACCAGGCAAAGGCCATGGAATCCGAGTACCGACAGAAGCTCTCCGCCGCATCCGAAACCGGCGAGCGCATGGTCAAGGAGGCGGTCGCCCGGGGACAGGCGCGGGAGGAGGAGATCCTCCGCAAGGCCAACGCCGAGGCCGGCGCGATCCTGGATAAGGCGGCGGCGGACATCGCCCAGGAGAAGAAGAAGGCGGTCAACGACGCCAAGGATGAGATTTCCGGCATGGCGCTGGCCATCGCCGAGAAGGTGGTGGGCCGGGAGCTGACCGGCGCCGACCAGACCCGGCTGGTGGAGGATTTCATCAACGAATTGGGTGAGCAGTCATGACGGAGCTGGGAAGCGTCTACGGCGGCGCGCTGTATGAGCTGGCGGCCTCGGAGGGTCTGGGGGATACCATCCTCGCCCAGATGTCCGCGCTGGAGCAGGGCTTCGCCCGGGAGCCGGATTATCTCAGGCTCCTGTCCGTGCCCACTTTGGGCAAGGCGGAGCGCTGCCAGATCCTGGACGACAGCTTTGCCGGGAAGATCCACCCGTATGTGCTGAATTTCCTGAAAATTCTGACGCAGAGGGGATACGCCCGCCAGTTCCCCCAGTGCAGCGAGGCCTACCGGGAGCGGTACAACCAGGATCACGGCATCCTGCCGGTGACGGCGGTGACGGCGCTACCGCTGACGGCGGAGCAGTCCGCCCGGCTGACCGGGAAGCTGGAGCAGATCACCGGCAAAACCATCGCGCTGACCAACCGGGTGGACGAAAAGTGCCTGGGCGGCGTGCGGCTGGATTTTGACGGCAAGCGGGTGGAGGACACGGTCGCCCTCCGGCTCCAGAACCTGCGCAAGCAGCTGAAAAGCACCGTACTCTGATTTGTAGAAAGCAGGGACAGTATGGAATTAAAACCCGAAGAAATCACGAAGATTATTCGCGATCAGATCAAAAATTACGAGGCCAAGCTGGAGCAGAGCGAGACCGGCGTGGTAATCCTCGTGGGCGACGGCATCGCCAAGGCCTCCGGGCTGGATAACTGCATGGCCGGCGAGCTGGTGGAGTTCCCCAGCGGCGCGTATGGCATGGCCCAGAACCTGGAGGAGGACACCGTTTCCCTGGTCATCCTGGGCAGCGACAGCGGCATCAAGGAGGGCGACATCGTCCGGCGCACCGGGCGGGTGGTTTCCGTCCCCGTGGGGCAGGCGCTCATCGGCCGGGTGGTCAACGCCCTGGGCGAGCCGATCGACGGCAAGGGACTGCTGGAGCCGGAGGCTTACCGCCCCACCGAAATGCCTGCGCCGGGCATCATTGATCGGAAGCACGTCAGCGTGCCGCTGCAGACCGGCATCAAGGCCATTGACTCCATGATCCCCATCGGCCGGGGGCAGCGGGAGCTGATCATCGGCGACCGGCAGACCGGCAAAACCACCATCGCCACCGACACCATCCTGAACCAGAAGGGCAAGGATGTCATCTGCATTTACGTGGCCATCGGCCAGAAGCGCTCCACGGTGGCGCAGGTGGTGGAAAACCTGACCCTGGGCGGCGCCATGGATTATACCATTGTGGTATCCGCCACCGCCTCGGAGCTGGCACCCATGCAGTATATCGCCCCCTACGCGGGCTGCACCATGGGCGAGCATTTCATGCGCCAGGGCAAGCATGTGCTGATCATCTACGATGACCTGAGCAAGCACGCCGTGGCCTACCGCGCGATCTCGCTGCTGATCCGCCGCCCGCCCGGGCGGGAGGCGTACCCCGGCGATGTGTTCTATCTCCACTCCCGGCTGCTGGAGCGGGCGGCGCAGCTGTCCGACGCCAACGGCGGCGGGAGCCTGACGGCGCTGCCGATCATCGAGACCCAGGCAGGGGACGTTTCCGCGTATATCCCCACCAACGTGATCTCCATCACCGACGGCCAGATTTTCCTGGAGACCGAGCTGTTCAACTCCGGCGTCATGCCCGCTGTGAACCCCGGCATTTCCGTGTCCCGTGTGGGCGGCGATGCCCAGATCAAGGCCATGAAGAAGGTTTCCGGCTCGCTGAAGCTGCTCTACTCCCAGTACCGGGAGCTGCAGAGCTTCGCCCAGTTCGGCTCCGACCTGGACGCGGATACCAAGGCCCGCCTGGCTCTGGGCGAGCGCATCGTGGCGGTGCTGAAGCAGAAGAATAACGCCCCCGTGGAGGTGGCGCACCAGGTGTGCATCCTCTACGCCGTGACCCATGGGTACCTGAACGGCATCGCTGTGGAGAAGGTTCCGGAGTTTGAGAAGCGGCTGTATGAATTTATGGACAACCGGTACGAGCCCGTCCTGGAAGCCATCCGCACCACCGGCAAGCTGGAGCCGGACACCGAGGAATCCCTGAAGGCCGCGCTGAGCGCGCTGCTGGCGGAATTTACCGCGCCGGTATAAGGAAGGAGGCAGCGCATGGCTGGCATTTCCACCAAGGAAATCAAGAATCGGATCCGCAGCATGGAATCCACTAAGCAGATCACCAAGGCCATGGAAATGGTTGCCGCTTCCAAGCTGCGCCATGCCCAGGCGCGGATATTGAACTCCCGCCCCTATTTTGAGCTGCTGTACGAAACCATTACGGACATCGTCAATTCCAACAGCGATTTTTCCTCCCCCTACCTGACAGCCCGCCCGGTCAAGCGGACGGCGTATGTGGTCATCGCCGGTGACCGGGGGCTGGCCGGCGGCTACAACAGCAATATTTTCAAGCTGATCCAGTCGGAGATCGGGGATAAGGACGTGACGGTCCTGCCCATCGGCAAGAAGGCGGTGGATTATTTCCACGCCCACGGTGTCCCCGCATGGACGGAGCAGTATGCCGAGGCGGCGGATGTTTCCGTAGGCGACTGCTTCTCCATCGCTAGGCAGCTTTGCCAGGCGTACCTGAGCGGCGAATTCGACGAGATCCGCATTGGCTATACCAATTTCGTCTCCGTCCTCTCCCAGACGCCCGCCACCTTGCGGATGCTCCCTCTGCTCCAGACCGGCGGCAGCCGGGCGCACAGCTCGGACATCCTCTATGAGCCGGGCAGCGTGGAGGTCTTCGAGGCCATTGTCCCGGAGTATCTGGGCGGCATCCTTTACGGCGCCCTGTGCGAGAGCCGGGCGGCGGAGCAGGCCGCGCGGCGCACCGCTATGGACGCCGCCACCCAGAACGCGGAGGATATGATCGCCCAGCTGAACCTGGAGTTCAACCAGGCGCGGCAGGCCGCGATCACCCAGGAGATCACAGAGATCATCGCAGGCGCATAGCCATTCTACGTTATACGAAGGAGTTGAATCCCAATGGCCAAAACCATAGGGACCGTGATCCAGGTCATGGGTCCCGTTCTCGATATCCGGTTCCCGGACGAGCAGCTTCCCCAGCTGCTCAGCGCCATCGAGGTGCACAATGGGGACAGCACCCTGATCGCGGAGGTCGCCCAGCACATCGGCGATAATGTGACCCGCTGCATCGCCATGAGCTCTACGGATGGTCTGCAGCGCGGGGCGCAGGCGGTGGATACCGGCGCGCCCATCACTGTCCCCGTGGGGGAGGACTGCCTGGGGCGGGTGTTCAACCTGCTGGGGCAGCCCATCGACGAGGGCGAGCCTCTGCCGCAGACCGAGCGCTGGCCGATCCACCGCCCCGCGCCCTCCTATGAGGAGCAGCAGCCCGCCACAGAGATTCTGGAAACGGGCATCAAGGTGGTGGACCTGATCTGCCCCTATGCCAAGGGCGGCAAGATCGGCCTGTTCGGCGGCGCGGGCGTGGGCAAAACCGTGCTGATCCAGGAGCTGATTTACAACATCGCCACCGCCCACAACGGCTACTCCGTGTTCACCGGCGTAGGCGAGCGTACCCGCGAGGGCAACGACCTGTACAATGAAATGACCGAATCCGGCGTCATCAAGAAGACCGCCATGGTGTTCGGCCAGATGAACGAGCCGCCCGGAGCCCGTATGCGGGTGGGCCTTTCCGGCCTGACCATGGCAGAGTACTTCCGGGACGTGAAGCATCAGGACGTGCTGCTGTTCATCGACAATATTTTCCGCTTCACGCAGGCAGGCTCCGAGGTTTCCGCACTGCTGGGCCGCATGCCCTCCGCCGTAGGTTACCAGCCCACCCTGGCCACGGAAATGGGCACATTGCAGGAGCGGATCACCTCCACCAAGAACGGCTCCATCACCTCCGTCCAGGCGGTGTATGTCCCGGCGGATGATTATACGGACCCCGCCCCTGCCACCACCTTCGCCCATCTGGACGCCACCACGGCGCTGGACCGGAGCATCGCCTCCCTGGGCATTTACCCGGCGGTGGACCCGCTGGCCTCCTCCTCCCGCATCCTGACCCCGGAGATCCTGGGCACCGAGCATTACGAAACCGCCCGCGCTGTGCAGCAGATCCTCCAGCGGTACAAGGAGCTGCAGGACATCATCACCATCATGGGCATGGACGAGCTGAGCGAGGAGGATAAGCTGACGGTCAACCGCGCCCGGAAGGTGCAGCGGTTCCTGAGCCAGCCCTTCCACGTGGCGGAGCAGTTCACCGGCTATCAGGGCCGGTACGTGCCGCTGAAGGAGACCATCCGCGGCTTCAAGGAGATCATCGAGGGCAAGCACGACCAGATCCCCGAATCCTGCTTCCTGTTTGCCGGCACCATCGACGATGTGGTGGAAAAATGGAAGGGTGAGAGCCAATGACGCCTTTTCCCCTGAGAATCGTCACCCCCGACGGGCTGGAATATGACGGCCAGGCGGAGGAGATCATCGTCCGCACGACCTCCGGCGATCTGGGGGTCCTGGCGGGACATATGGACTGCGTCGCGCCCCTGGGCATGGGCCGCGCCACCATCGTGGTGGACGGGAAGAAGCGGTACGCCGCCTGCATCGGCGGCATGCTCAGCGTGCTGGGGGGGAAGGTCACGCTGGTGCCCACTACGTTCGAGTGGGCGGAGGAGATCGACGCCGCCCGGGCGGAGAATTCCCTCCAGCGAGCGCAGACCATCCTGCACAGCAAGGACGCCTCCGAAACCGACCTGAAGCTGGCGGAGGCCAGACTGCGCCGCGCCCTGGTGCGCCGCAGCGTGGCTGCCGGGAAATAAAAAAACTGCCGCCGCACCTGCTGCGGCGGTTTTTTAGGCGAAATTTTACAAAATTGCCGGCAGGCTCTTGTAAATTCTGCCGGTTTGGCGTATAATCCATACAACATTCTCAAGGAAAAGAGGAACTGCGGCATGGAACTGATTTCTGTTCGTGACCTTTTCAAAAATACCGATACCTACGCCGGGAAGCCGGTCACCATCGGCGGCTGGGTGCGCAACCGCCGCCCCAGCAAGCAATTCGGCTTTATCATGCTCTCCGACGGCACGTATTTCACCCCCATCCAGGTGGTCTACAGCGACGCGCTGGAGAATTTCGGGGAAATTTCCAAAATCAACATCGGAGCGGCGCTGATCGTGGAGGGCACGCTGGTGCTGACCCCGGAATCCAGACAGCAGAAGTTTGAGCTTCAGGCGACCCGCATCACCGTGGAGGGCGCATCCACCGGGGACTATCCCCTGCAGCCCAAGCGGCACTCCATGGAATTTCTGCGCACCATCCCTCACCTGCGCCCCAGGACCAATACGTTCCAGGCGGTCTTCCGGGTGCGCAGCCTGGCGGCAATGGCCATTCACCAGTTTTTCCAGGACCGGGATTTCGTGTATGTGCATACGCCCCTGATCACCGGCTCTGACTGCGAGGGCGCCGGGGAGATGTTCCAGGTCACTACGCTGAACATGGCCGACCCCCCGAAAGCCGAGGGTGGGACCGTGGATTTTTCCCAGGATTTCTTCGGCAAGCGCGCCAATCTGACGGTTTCCGGACAGCTTAACGGCGAAACCTTCGCCATGGCGTTCCGGAACATCTACACTTTCGGCCCTACCTTCCGGGCGGAAAATTCCAACACCACCCGCCATGCGGCGGAGTTCTGGATGATCGAGCCGGAGATCGCGTTCGCCGACCTGCAGGACGATATGGCGCTGGCAGAGGATATGATTAAATATATCATTTCCTATGTGCTGGAGCATGCCCCGGAGGAGATGGAGTTCTTCAATTCCTTCGTGGATAAGGGCCTGCTGGAGCGGCTGAACCATGTGCTCAGCTCCGACTTCGGCCGCGTCACCTATACCGAGGCTATCGAAATCCTGGAGAAGCACAACGCCGAATTCGCCTACCCTGTCCACTGGGGCAGCGACCTGCAGACCGAGCATGAGCGCTACCTTACCGAGCAGGTGTTCCGCCGCCCGGTGTTCGTGACGGATTATCCCAAGGAGATCAAGGCGTTTTATATGAAGCTGAACCCGGACGGGAAGACCGTCGCTGCCATGGACTGCCTGGTGCCCGGCATCGGGGAGATCATCGGCGGAAGTCAGCGTGAGGACGATTACGACACTCTGCTTGCCCGCATCCAGGAGTTGGGCATGAACCCGGAGGATTACGGGTTCTACCTGGACCTGCGCAAGTATGGCTCCGCCCGGCACGCGGGCTTCGGTCTGGGCTTCGAGCGCTGCGTCATGTACCTGACGGGCATGGCCAACATCCGGGATGTGCTGCCCTTCCCCCGCACCGTAGGCAACTGCGAGCTGTGAACCCATTGCGCCACAATAAACGCCGCCGGTACGCCCGGCGTCTATGGGGCTGTAGTTTTTCTGGCTTTCAAGTTATGCAGGTAAAAATAAAGCCTATCGATTTTCCAATAAGCTCTGTTTCCATATGCAGGGGCTTCAGGGTCCGCCCTAACGGATGTTTGGCGCTCGCTGAACAACAACCGGCTTGTTAAGATCACGCAGAAAAAGGCGGGGTGCGGCTTGCACCTCGCCTTAGCGGTCAAAAGGGGATGTTTTGCCGTCCTTTTCCGGCTGTAGCAGACGGCTCGCTTGGTTTCAAGCAGCTCAACTCTCTTAACGAAACCATGCAAAGAAATGCGCTGCGTTTACATTTTTATGACTTTTGGCTGTGACGTGCTTCTTCCTCCGCTTTTAGCCGGGCTTTTGCTTCTTCTACGGTTTCACCGTCGTGGGTAAGGAACCGACAAAACTGATCAGATATTTTTGTGAAGCCGCCTACAACGCAGTCCGCCATTTTCTGATACCCACCAACGACACCATTCTCGATTTTCTTATAACCGGTCACCACGGTGTCAGCGATTTTTTCATTTGCTGCAAACCAGCTTTGACTTTGCCATTTGAATAACCTCCATGTTTTGTTTTTTTACATGGGAATCATATCAGGGACATGTTCAGAAATCGTTCTTGTTTTGTTTGTGGATTGTAAAAAAGATTAGGAGGACATTTCCTCCAGTTCCTCGCTGAGCTTCAGAATCATAGGGGCAATTCGCTGACTTCCTTTCTTTGTGATGTGCTGATAAAGCGGATAAGCGGAGCAAACTCCTGCGAGTCCAAGCACTCCTAACACGACCCCCAGAATAAAAAGCGGATCATTCCATACCATAACACAGGACATACCCAGCCCCAGCAGCATTGTGCTGATAGTCCCGACGGCGATGGAAACAATCATCCCTTTTCTGGAGGCACTGCGGTCCAGATCCTTCAGCTGACGGAGCTTGCTTTCATAGGAATTATCCTCATCTGTTATATATTTTCTGCGGATTTCTTCTACTTCGCGGTGGCTTTCCGCTGAATAAGAATATTCAAAGTTATTGTTCATTTGAAAATTCTCCTTAATCATAATATCAAATGAATATCGTTTTACACGCGAGCCTTCAACCGCTGCTATTACGCAGCTGTTGAAGTTTTTTTGTTTGTCTGTAAAATCATCACGATCGCAATACTGGTAAACGCTAAAATAGAAGTGAGCCACAGGGGAAGAAAACGCTCGTGAATTATTGAGCCACCAAGAAAAGTCCGCTATACTGGTTACAGACCATATAGGGGGCGAGAAAAGGTGGTAATTACAGTGGAAATTTACAAGCAGATTCGACTAATGCGGCTGCAGGGTATGAGTCAGCGGCAGATTGCCGCTTCTCTGCAAATCTCACGGAACACCGTCCGGAAGTATTGGGACGGCGACAGCGTGCCATGGGAGCGGAAAGACTACAGCCGTTCGGCCTCCGTGTTGACAGAGGACGTGGTGGCGTTCATCCTTCATTGTCTGGAGGAAGATACCCACAGTCCCAGGAAGCAGCATCATACGGCAAAGCGTATCTATGACCGCCTGGTGGATGAAATGGGCTTTACCGGCGGCGAGACAACTGTCCGCCGTTTGGTAAGTCAGCTGCGGGAGAAGGCGCATCTGATTTGATTTTTTTCAAATCAGCTACTTCTTTTACTCGGTTTTTCTTGAATTTTTCCGTTTAAATATATAAAGACAGAAAGAAGGTCCCACGCATGATAGATGCTATTAATTTGTTGCTGTATCGTGAATCTGCATCCGAAGAAGTCTGCATCGGAGCCGTGTTTATAATGCGCTTACCGGTAGTGTGATCCTCTCATATTCAGCGACTATTTCAATTCCCGCATTAGCAATGAAGTGCGGGATGGATTATCGATTCTTATAGGAGAAACCATTATGTGATGAGCAATCTATAAATGAAAGACTCGCACAAGTGGGATATGCTAGTATTCTGACCTTGTACTAGTCCATGCACTTATGCGGTTGAACTACCGTGTAGCGAACGGTATGCCCGGTGGTGTGGTAGGAGGTCATGCAACGAATGAGTAATCTCTACTCGGTTGTAACCTATGGAGTGGTCGATTTTTTGCGCTTTATATTAGGATAATGTGGGTACAGCAAAACTTAAGGGGAGGTACACCTTATGAGCAACAAAAAAACTACTAAAAAACGTCTGGCTGCGCTGGAGAAAGGCAAGGTCAAGTCGATTGGCTTCTTCGAAGCGATTCCTTTGAAACTTGCCGGCCGTAAGGACGGCCAAAGGGGGTTGCCATGCGAAATCGATGATCATACTTGGTATTCTCCGCATATGGATGCCGAGCTGAATAGCTACAGAGAATTCTGCTCCATAGTCTGGGGGGCGACTTCAAATTGGGGAGGAACCGAACTATGCCCGGCTGGGTGAACTGCTTACTTCTCTGCCTAGTACGCAGGCCAATCTTGCCCACGCTCGTAAGATGCTGGCAAAATGCGAAGGTCAGGATGGAGTATTTCGTATGAAGGGTGAGGAAAGCCTCACCGAAGATCAAGTCAAGGCTCGTCGTTCTGCTGAACGTGAGAAACGGATGGCCCCTCTTCGCAGCAGAGTGGCTGCCTTGGAAAGCGAGTCGGAGACTGCAATAGCTGAGGTCGTTGCGCTTTACAGCACAATCATGGAGGATGTACACACAACACACATGATTTGCAACCGCCTTTATGACCATGTCAATGGCCGTCTCGATGTATATTGGAATGCTGCACTTCGCAAGCACTCCAATTTCGACAAGATGCCCATGTTCCCGGTCGTGGATCTCACCTCTACCGCCGAGGAAGCATACACCAATGTCCATCACGAAATTATGACAAAAGCACAGGCTCTTATCCAAGCCTGGGCAGCGGATGCAAAGGAGGTTGCCTGATGTTTGGTAAAAAAACTAATACCCAGTTCAAATCCCTGGACAGCACTCGCTCTGTGGTCTATGACTTCTACTTCCGGGCTCCTTACATTACCTACCGTTCTTCGGAATACAGACTGTATCCCAAGCTCGATGAATCCATTTTCATTCCGGAGTTGAACATGTATCTTGAGAAACTCCTGTCTGGCCAGGTAGACGACGGTAATGGTGACCTTCTTGATAACATTATTTTCAGTAAGGCCAGAGAAGCCATGCCTGACTTGGCACGTCAGCATGTTGACCATGCTGATATGCTCCGTCGCCTAATTGCACATCGGAAGGCTGATTGCCACGACTTTTCACAAATTACTGAAGAACGCAAAAAAGAGCTGGAAGAGCTGGAAGCGGCATATGCACGGACCCGTGACATAATTGAGGAGGGCTAAACATGAAAACTACCGACCTATGGCGTGTGGATTCCAACGGAGAAATCCAGTATTCCGGGCTTACCCGTGCTGAAAAGCTTCTCAACAAGCCCGATACCCCGTTCGATCATTCATTCATTCCTTATTTGATCATGCTCGCCTGTGCCTGTATCGACGGTTACATCTTCTACTCCCTCTTTAGCATGATCAGCTATGACAACCCTTTTACGCTGTGTGTCCAGATCGGCGGGTTCATCTTTGGAGCTGATGTCGTTCCCATTTACCTTGGCATTCAGATCCGTCGTCTCCGCCAGGGCCTGAGCAAGGACCGATTTGTCGTACCGATTGCAATCATTGCCATGCTCCTTGTGTTCTCTACCAATGTGGTACTCAATATCACCACGATCGATGAGAGAGCCCCGGATGTGTCCACCACCTCTTCCTTCTACAGTGCAACAACGGAGGCGGAAGAGGATGAGGGCATTGATTCTGCGACACTTGCTCGCACCATCTACAGCGTTGCCATTCCCTTTGTGACCAGTCTTGGCAGTTTTTATGTCTGTTATATAACATACAATCCGCTGATGATACGAAAGCGCCGATTGGGTCATCTCATAACTGAAAAACGAGATGAAATCCGCCGCTTCGAAGCCATTCTAGCAGAATATGAGGCAGATTCCGCCTTTGAGGCGAACCTCCTGGCCGATGACGAGGCCAAATACGCAGAAGCCCAGAAGCTGCAGCGTGCCATTGTCCTGGGCTACTGCGACTACGTTCGCGAGCGCCTCAAGGAACACCTGGCAAACCCCGTCTCTTGCAATGTGCTGTCTGAAGAGACATGCACCGTCCTGCTTGAACGGCTGAACAAGGAGCTGCGGGCCTTAGATGAGCTTCCCGTTTCGATGGCTTCAGATCCTGACAAAAACATACTGAAAACCCCAGCCTCTATCAACGGGGCTGCCTGAAAATAAGGAGGAAATTATAATATGAAAAAGATTATATCTCTGTTCCTTGCCGTCTGCACACTCGCCATGGTGCTGACAGGCTGTGGAGGCACCGACTCAACTTCTGTAGTGCAGGAGGCTCCTTCAGCTATCTGCTATGTAATCGGCAATCACGCCAACAGCCAGGCCATCAACTATAACAGTCCCCTTGTTCAGGACAATGTCTATGAGTGTATCCTCAACTACGGCTTCATCTCTGTCGTTGAAGTGGACGGCAGCCCTGATGTAATTGCCGCCGACAGCTACGACATCGACGCCAAGTACAAAGGTGCTTCAGAGGAGCATCTGAAACGGGATGCCCAATCTAAGGCCACTAACCTGATCAACGCAATGAGTGGTGTAATTGCTCACGATGCGGAAGCCGACTATTTGGAGGCGCTTAACCTGGCGGTGAGGTCTTTGGCCTCCTTGGACGGCTACGCTTCTAAGACCATCGTTGTGCTGGGAACCGGCCTGTCTACCAGCGGCTTGATGAATTTCCAGAACAATCTCTTTGCCGCTGAGCCTGAGGCAATTGCCGAGCTGCTGGCGGAGATGGATGCCGTCCCTGACTTTACAGGTATCACTGTTGTATGGCAACAGCTGGGTGACGTGGCTGCCCCTCAGTCAATGACCCACAGCCAGAAGGTAAAGCTTCAGGAAATCTGGGCCGCAGTTGTCCAGCGTGGTGGCGGTGACTTCATCTGCAACGACATCATGCCCTTAGCTGTTGACACCTCCTTGACATACCCTGAAGTATCCGTGGTGGAACTCCCCAAAGAGACTCCTATCTCTTTTGAAAGTGCAATCACGCAGGCCAACGAGGAGGGATCTGAGCAATCTTCCAGTGCCTTTGACACGCCCATTATTCTCTCCGAGGAAGAGGTGGAGTTTTACCCTGACTCTGCAAATTACCTGGAGCCTCAAGCTGCTCTTGAAACGCTGCTCCCTATTGCAGAATATCTGCTTAGTGATGGCAACACTACTGAACTGGTTCTTGCAGGCACCATTGCCGGGGACTCCTGTGGAGATAGCGGCATGGAACTCAGCCTTCGTCGGGCAGAAGCGGTGCGTGATTCACTTGTATCCTTGGGTGTCCCCGCAGAACGCCTGGTATGTGTGGGTTGCGGCTGCTACGATCCGTGGCACATCTCGGGTGTAGGCACATCCAGCGCTCTGGCTCAGCAAAATCGGAAGGTAGTCCTGATGGATGCTGCATCCCAGACAGCTGCAGACATTCTTGCCGAGTTCACCCAGTAATTCGGGAGAGGTTATGCTATGAGACGGGTTCTGCTTTTGCTCATAATATGTGCTTTCTTTCCCAGTGCGGCAGACTGGCTGGGGGATGGCATAACATCATTGCTTCCTGTCGTTAAAGAAATTATGCCTTGCTTGTTCGTACTTGGTGGTCTCTATTTAGTTATCAAGAGTGTCTCAAAATAAAGGAGGAACAGATAGAATATGCGGAATTTTGAATATAGCAGCGTTGATCCCAAAACCGGCAATGTTACCTGGGAGGGGCCTTTGAGCATCGAGAAGGGCGATCATACCAATATGCCCTCCCGCACTGAGGCATATTTGCCCGGTGATGAGCGTGGTCATGTTAACGCCTCCTCGCTCGGAGGTAACAACTCTCGGGCCAATGTTGTCCCTCAAAACAGTGATGTCAACCATGGCGGTTATCTGTCTGTGGAGAACGGTGAACGTTCTGCACTGCAAAGCGGTGCGAGTATCGAATCTAAAAAAACCGCCGTAGTGGAAGAGCAGCCCGGAGATCGGCCTTCGTCCTTTTCTGTGAACGATACGGTTACATATCCAGATGGCCATACTGAAGCAATCCATAATTCCTTCACCAACGAGAGCTATGCATCCCAGGAAGCTTGGAACGAAACCAGTGCAGCACTGCCTGGTATCTTTGACGGGCCTAATCCCGGCGATGGCCTGCGCGACTCTATGACTCCAGATGCCTACGCAGGCCTCATGGAAGAAACAGATGCAGCTCTTCCCAACATCGCTGACGATTATGCTCCCGCCGACTTTTCTGGAGTCCCAGATTCTACCGACTTGGGTGGAAGCATCACGACTGAGACAGATGTGGGAGATACAGGAGCTACTGCAGATTTCGGAGGTGATGATGGGCCCTCCACTGATGTTTCACCGGACACCGATTAGGAGATTTATCATGTTATATGAACTACCAAGGAGGATGCGCCAAAGCTTTACCCCCGTTTGGAGTAAGGGGGTGGGAAATATTCCTGCGGTTTTGCCGGATGGGACAGAGATTGGGGTTCCTGTGTATTTCGGGATTAATGTGGTGACTCTGGGTATCACGGGTACGGGAAAAACAACTTCCTATACACATCCTGCAGCACGACACTTGCTCGAATCTACGCCTCATATCAAAGGCGTTTTCCTTGAAACCAAGCGCACCTTGGGGAAGCCCATTCAGCTTACTGTGAACACACTTGAAGAGTATGGCAGCACCATGCTTGTAGAGTGGAAGCTCAAGGAGTTGGAGGCATCCGGCGTTTTGGATCACGATAATTACCTTTATCTGGTAGGACGATACTCCGAAGTGAGTGGTGCTGCGGCTGATTTTGAAACTTTTCTCTGCCTCATCAGCCCCTTCTTGGGTGACATGTGCCCTATGCCCAATATGGCAGTGCATCTTCCTGTCGGTGAATTTGCAACCGACAAAGCCATGCAGCAGATGCTGTGCAAGCTGCTCCTGTCTTATATCAAGCAGAATCCTAGCAGCTCTGCAGTACTCATCCTGGATGACGGTAACGGTGATCGCCGCTTCCTTGTGGATCTGCTGAAAGCAAAGCCCCTGGGAACCGAAGTGCACATGCTGTCCAATGATGCATTCACTCTTAGCGAGGCGGACCGGTCCGTATTGATGAACACCTTCCAGGTCAGAATCTATACACGCCATGAGGATATGAGCAGCTGTGGAAAGGTTGCAGAGCACTGTGGGCAGATTGACGTGGTCAAGCATTCATCCACAGTAACCATTGATCGGAGATACCATGCTAACTCTGCATGGGATATCCTTATGGGAACCAATCGAACAGAAACTTCGATTGCCAATGCCCCTACCAAGGAGTATCGTTTCCGGAAAGAAGTCATCAACTCACTTTGCGAGGGCACCGGCATCATCGACTACGCCGGCAATAAAGTGCTCTTCTCGTTCTAGGTATCTATTTAAGGAGGGAAAGAAATGTCCGCCAGAATTATCGGAATTATTAAAGTTGCGCTCGTCCTGAGCATTGACTATGCGGCCATCTATAGCATCTTTGAAGATCCTGGCATTGCAACAATCGCCGTAGGAATCATTGGGCTCTTTGTGCTCTTCGGCGGGTATTTCGCTCTTCTGAAAGAGGGCGCTGTCAGCAGCAAAAAGCTTCCGTCATACCAAAGTGCCAGATTCGACAACGCAAAAGCACAGCTTGCTGCAGATGTCAAGGCAAAGAGCGGGATCGATATCAATGGCCTGAAAGTATTCCTCGTCCCTGGGGATAGTGATATGAACGCCACTGCGTACGGCTTCAACTGTGTGTCGGTTACCCGTGGAACCTTCGAGAATGCCGACCCGATTACGCTGAATGCTGTTTTGGCTCATGAGGTCAGTCATATTCTCAACCTTGATCCAGAGTTCAATCGTGCAGTATTCTGCTCGGTCACGCTGGTTGTAGCTGCACTTAGCGCCGTATCCTTTGTTGCCATGGCTATTGTGTTCCTGATTTTCCTTTTCCTGAACTGTTTCCGAAGTTTCTTGGGCGTGTTGGTATTTCGCGGAACAACCAATCTGGTGAGTGGCCTTTTTGGACTGCTGCAGCGTGCCGTCGTTATTATCTATCGAACGCTGCTCAGCCTGGTAAGTCGCCACGCAGAATACCGCTCGGATATGTACGCACACTCTCTCGGATATGGGCTGCAGTTGGCCCACTTCCTTTCCATGACCGAATCTTCTGTTCAGCGCCCCTTGACCATATCTGAAGCAATATATAATAGTCACCCTCCTACGCCAAAGCGTATTGCACGGCTGGAGCAAAAGATGTTGGAAAGCAGCCATACCGATATCGCCAGTTAACATCGGAAAGACTAACTATTAAATAAAAGTCAAGTACTAAAATGAGAAAGCTGCAGATAAAAAGGTGCAGGCGGTGTTACTTTTAATCGAATTTAAACGTCGTTCTTTTCCGGTTCTGCGAGGATTGATAAGATGTCCCACAGCAGGCGTTCAGGTCCCGGACAGAAACGGTAGCAATAGATTAGAAATGTAACCAGACTCGGACAGGATTCTCCGCCCTCTATACTGCCAAGAGCCCTTGTGCTGACTTCCAGAAAAGGCGCCATTTTCTCCAGAGACAGATGGGTGGCATTGCGCGTTTTCAATAGTTCTCCCCGTAGATAGTCTTTGAGTTCGTTTTGAAATTCTGCTTTCGTGGTAAATCCTTCTTTCGGCAAGATTTACCAAAATTCTACAGAGTTTCAGGAGTATACTCCACGAAGTACGGTTCAGGAAACGGCTTTATACGGTTGTCCGGACTTCTCCATGGCGTAGATCAGCCAGGCCGGTTTCTTTGTTGCATGAGATATGAGAAAATCAGACGGTAAAATACACATTTTTCTTACAAGGTGTGCATATTGATTCTAGTCATCGCCCAAATCATCGCCCAAAAGCCCCGGCTCACCGGAGCCGGGGCTGGGTTTCTGCCGGGTGCTTATGCTGCGTCCGTGGTTTTTTCCAAAGCGACGCGGAACTCCTGCAGGAATTCCGTCGGGTCCGGGCACATGTAGATGAAAAACAGCACCAGCGTCACCGCTCCGCAGCAGCTGTTCCCATGCTCCAGCTCTGCGTAGCTGCGCCCTGCCATCATCAGCCGGTGGGCCATTTCCTCCTGGTTGATTTGCGCCGATTGCCGGCTCCGGATTAGGTAGACGCGGAACTGGTTTTTTAATAATGCGGTGCAGCGGTTTCTCATGGGATGATCCCCTCCTGTCAAAATTTGACAGGATTTTAACATATTTAGGAGGCGCTCACCACGTGCCGCACCTCATATTTTGAAATAATTGGGGATTTTTTCAATAAAATATCCGCCGCATGATCCTACGTGCTGCTAAATGGTGAAAGCCAGCAAGATTTCTCCTGCTGGCCGTGGGGGTTATAAACTTGCGACGGATGCTGCTCTTTCAGCGGTCAATGCCAGCTCCGCTGGGTGATTTCGCTTTTGAGAAACAGGGTAGTCTTGCCGGTGGCTTTGATGGGGTGGAGCTTCCCCCTCCTTACAAGGTCATCTACGACGCGGCGGGGAGCATGTTCTCTATAAAAATCCCGTACCCGGCAGTGGGGTCATTGACGAGCACGTGTGTCACCGCGCCGACCAGCTTCCCATCCTGCAAAATCGGACTGCCGCTCATCCCCTGGACGATGCCGCCGGTGTCCTCCAGCAGCGCCGGGTCCGTCACCTTCAGCAGCAGATTCCTGCCGTTTTCCCGGGATTTCGGATAAATCTTCAGAATTTTCACAGAATATTCCCGGGGCGTGCCGTCGGCAACCGTGCAGAGGATGGCAGCCTCGCCGGGCTTGACCTGCTCCGCCTCCGCTATGGGCACCGCTTCGCCCTCCCAGCCCTCCGATGTCTTCCCGAACACACCTTTTGCCGTATTCCGCAGCAGCGTACCGGAGGGCTGGGGCGAAACCACCGTGCCGATCAGCCGCCCGGGCTGCCCCACTTCCCCCTTCTGCACGGCGGTAATGGAGGCGCGGTAGGTATTCCCCGCCGTCATGGGCAGAAGATCGCCCTTGCTGTCGTTGACCCCGTGCCCCAGGGCGCCAAATTCCCCGGTCTCCGGGTCGTACCAGGTCACCGTACCAATGCCCGTTACGCCCTGGCGCAGCAGCACGCCCAGCTTCGGGCCGTCCCGGGTGATCTGTGGGGACAGCCGGAGCTTCACGCTTTTCCCCTCCCGCTTCAGCTCTACGGTGACCGTGCCGTTGGAGCGCCGCAGGGCGGTGCGCACATCCTCCGGCGAGGATATGGCCACATTGTCGATTTTCTGGAGCACGTCGCCGCTTTGCAGCCCCGCCTCCCGGCTCGCTTCTCCCAGCTCCGGGTCAAATCCGGCCACCGTCACCTGGCTGTCCCGCAGCTCCAGGCCGACCACCTGCCCCACCGGAACCAGGTCCTTTGCGAAAACCATTTGCGGAAGCATCCATAAATACAGCGCTGCCACCGCAATGCGCTTGATCACGTTTTTCATTTTCCCAGCCCTCCTTTTGGTCTGCGCTTTTACTATTCCAAGCAAGCCCCGTTTGTAACCGCTGAAAAAGTCGAAAAATCAGGAAGCAATTGGAAACTTTTTATGACGTGCCCAGTCCCCGGCCCGCTTCCCTATTGACAAAGTAGGTAAATCATGGTATATTACCTACAAACCAACTAGGTAAACAACTTCCGGGAGGAATCATTATGCAAGTTTATGCGGACAATGCCGCTACTACCAAAATCAGCAAAACCGCGCTGGACGCTATGATGCCCTGCTTCGAAACCTACTACGGCAATCCCTCCAGCCTGCACACCGCCGGGCAGCTGGCCAAGGAGCAGCTGGAATCCGCCCGGGAGCGGATCGCCGACTGCCTGGGCTGCGAGCCGCGGGAAATCTACTTCACCTCCGGCGGCAGCGAGGCGGACAATCAGGCCATCCTCTCCGCCGCCCGGCTGGGCGAGCGCAAGGGCAAGAAGCACATCATCTCCACCGCGTTCGAGCATCACGCCGTGCTGCACACCCTGCAGAAGCTGGAGAAGGAGGGCTTCGAGGTCACCTATCTGGACGTCCGGGAGCACCACAATATCACTGCCCGGCAGGTGCAGGACGCCATCCGGCCGGATACCTGCCTGGTCACTGTGATGTACGCCAACAATGAGATCGGCTCCGTGCTTCCCATCGGGGAGATCGGCGCGATCTGCAAGGCTGCCGGCGTCCCCTTCCACACGGACGCGGTGCAGGCTGTGGGGCACCTGCCCATCCACGTGAAGCAGGAGAATATCGATATGCTCAGCCTGTCCGCCCATAAATTCCACGGCCCCAAGGGCGTGGGCGCGCTGTACTGCCGGCGGGGTCTGCCGCTGGTGAACGTGATCGAGGGCGGCGCCCAGGAGCGGGGCAAGCGCGCCGGCACGGAGAATCTGCCCGCCATCTGCGGCATGGCCGCCGCGCTGGAGGAGGCCTGCGCCCATATGGAGGAGAACGCCGCCAAGGTTTCCGCCCTGCGGGACCGGCTGATCGCCGGGCTTTCCCAGATCCCCCACAGTGCCCGGAACGGCGACCCGGAGCATTGCCTGCCGGGCATTGTCAGCTTCTGCTTTGAGGGCATCGAGGGCGAGAGCCTTCTGCTCCTGCTGGATGCCAAGGGCATCTGCGCGTCCTCCGGCTCTGCCTGCACCTCCGGCTCCCTGGACCCCAGCCATGTGCTGCTGGCCATCGGCCGGGTCCACGATGTGGCCCATGGCTCCCTGCGGCTGTCCCTCTGCGCGGACAATACCCAGGAGGAGATCGACCAGATCCTGGAGGCCGTCCCCCAGGTGGTGGAATATCTGAGGAACATGTCCCCGGTATGGCGGGATCTGCAAACCGGCAAGCGGCAATATATTTTATAATTCTGAATCTGGAAAAGGAGTCGATTGTTATGGCACTGTACAGCGAAAAGGTTATGGACCACTTCACCCACCCCAGGAACGTGGGTGTCATTGAAAATGCCGACGGCGTAGGCGAGGTCGGCAACGCCAAATGCGGCGACATCATGAAAATCTATCTGAAAATCGAGGACGACATCATCCAGGACGTGAAGTTTGAGACCTTCGGCTGCGGCAGCGCCATCGCCTCCTCCTCCATGGCCACGGAGATGATCAAGGGCAAATCCATCCACGAGGCCATGGCGCTGACCAACAAGGCCGTGGCCGAGGCGCTGGACGGGCTGCCCGCCCATAAGATGCACTGCTCCGTGCTGGCGGAGGAAGCCATCAAGGGCGCCCTGCAGGACTATTTTGACCGCAACGGCATCCCCTACGATGACAAGGACTTCCCCAACAGCGAGCACTGCCCCCACTGCGAGTGATCCCCCATGATCGTATCCACGAAGGGGCGCTATGCGCTGCGGGCCATGGTCAGCCTGGCGCAGAAGCCTCCGGGCACGTACATCCCCCTGAAGGAAATGGCGGAGGCGGAGGGGATCTCCCAGAAATATCTGGAGGCCATTATGACCACCCTGTCCAAGGCCGGGTTTGTGGACGCCGTCCACGGGAAGGGGGGCGGCTACCGGCTGAACCGCCCGCCGGAGGACTACACCATCGGCAGCATCCTGAAGCTGACGGAGGGGAGCCTGGCCGCCGTGTCCTGCACCAGCCAGGGGCCCGCCGCCTGCGCACGCAGCGAATGCTGCCAGGCAAAGCCAATGTGGGACAGGCTGGACGCCATGATCGACCGGTTTTTTGAGGATATTTCCATTGCCGACCTGCTCAACACAGAGAGCTGACCCCGCCGGTCCGTACAAGGCGCATACGGCACTGCACATGATCCAAATCGCACGGGCCTGCTGCAGAATTCCCGTTCTGCGGCAGACCCATTTTCTGTTATCCGGAGCCAGCAATCGGCGCAAATCAACCAGGAGGAAATGGCCCACCGGCTGATGATGGCAGGGCGCAGCTACGCAGAGCTGGAGCATGGGAACAGCTGCTGCGGAGCGGTGACGCTGGTGCTGTTTTTCATCTACATGTGCCCGGACCCGACGGAATTCCTGCAGGAGTTCCGCGTCGCTCTGGAGAAAATCACGGACGCAGCATAAGCGCCCGGTTTGGACGGCAGCAGAGTGAAAAAAGTATCCCCCCGTGGGGCTTGCGCAAGGGGCAGGGGGCGGAGTATAATTGCGTCACATCAAAATTTTTGAAGTGAGGGAATTGAATCATGCATATGGCTGATGCGCTGCTGGCTCCTGCGGTGGCCGGGGTGATGTACGCTGCCTCCGCCGCCGCGGTGGGCGTCTCCGTCCACACACTGCGCAAGGATGAACAACAGCCGGCCAAGCTGCCGACTATGGCCGTCTCCGCCGCCCTGGTGTTTGCCGGGCAGATGATCAACTACACCATCCCCGGCACCGGCTCCTCCGGGCATCTGTGCGGCGGCATGCTGCTGTCCGCCTTACTGGGGCCCCAGGCGGGATTCCTGTCCATGGCGGTGATCCTGACCATCCAGTGCCTGTTCTTTGCCGACGGCGGACTGCTGGCGCTGGGCGCGAATATCTGGAACATGGCGTTCTACGGCTGCTTCGTGGGATACTATCTGATATGGCGGCCGATCATGCACAGCAAATGGCTGTCCGGAATGGGCGGGAAGGCGGCCGGACGGGTCAAGATCATCCTGGCCTCCATCCTCGGCTGTGTGGTGACCTTGCAGCTGGGCGCGTTCTCCGTGGTGATCGAAACCTCCCTGTCCGGAATTACGGAGCTGCCCTTTGGCACGTTCCTGGCCGTAATGCAGCCCATCCATCTGGCGATCGGGCTGGTGGAGGGGCTGATCACCAGTGCCGTGCTGGTTTTCGTATGGGAGGCCAGGCCGGAGCTTCTACAGGATGTGCAGACCTCCGGCAATTCCGGGCGCTGCTCCGTGAGAACCACGCTGATCGTCCTGGCTGTGGCGGCGGCTGTGGTGGGCGGCGGGCTCTCCCTGCTGGCCAGCGGCAACCCGGACGGCCTGGAGTGGTCGCTGTTCGGCAACAGCGAGGCCGGCTACAGCGAGAATATGGGGCTGGATGAGGACAGCTTCGGCGTGTCCAGCGATGCTGCGGATACTGCCGCATCCATCCAGGGATGGACGGCGTTCCTGCCGGACTATGCCTTCTCCGGCAGCGACAGCGCCCTGGGCACCAGCGTTTCCGGACTGGTGGGCGCCGGGCTGGTGGCGGCGGTGGCCGCGGCCATCTGCGCCATCGGCGGCTTCTTCCGGAAGAAGAAATCGTCGGCAAAATAAGAGGAACAGGGGCATCCGGCAGGATGCCCCAAGCTGCCGTTTGGAGGGGAGAAGCAAATGAACCAGGTTTCCCGGGCCTTGACCGAATTCCAGGAGATGGACGCCCTGGCGGCGATGGATACCCCTATCCACCGGCTGCACCCGCTGGTGAAGCTGCTGACCACCGTGGTCTACATTTTTCTGACGGTGTCCTTTGACAAGTATGACCTGACCGGTCTGATCCCCATGGTGCTGTACCCGGCGCTGCTGTTTTCCATCACCGGCATCCCGGTGGGCACCTGCTTCCATAAGCTGCGGGCGGTAGTGCCGCTGGTATGCGCCGTGGGCATTGTGAACCCGTTCCTGGACCGGGAGGTCCTACTCCAGGTGGGGGCGCTCTCCGTTTCCGGCGGGGTGATCTCCATGCTCACGCTGATGTGCAAGGGGATTTTCGCCCTGATGGCCTCCTTCCTGCTGATCGCCACCACGTCCATGGACGCCATCTGCATGGCGCTGCGGAAAATGCATGTGCCGGGCATGATCGTGACGCTGCTGCTGCTGACTTACCGCTATGTTTCGGTGATGATCGAGGAGGTGTCCGTCATGACCGACGCCTACCACCTGCGCGCGCCGGGGCAAAAGGGCATCCATTACCGGGCCTGGGGCTCCTTCGTGGGGCAGCTGCTCCTGCGGAGCATGGACCGGGCCACGGAGCTGTACCAGAGCATGCAGCTGCGGGGCTTCCAGGGGGAATTTTCCTACGTAGCCGCCCCGCCCCTGCGCGGGCGGGACTGGGCGTATTTCTGTGGGATGGCCGCTGGGTGCCTGGCACTGCGGTTCGTCCCCGTGGCGGAGCTTTTGGGAGGAATGGTGATTTCCGTTGATTGAATTCCAGAATGTATCCTTTGCCTATGAATCCGGCGTACCGGTGCTGGAGGACCTGTCCTTCACCATCCGGGACGGGGAGGCTGTAGGGCTGATCGGCGCCAACGGCGCAGGTAAATCCACCATTTTCAAGGCCATGCTGGGGCTGATCCCGGTGTCGGGGACGGTGTTGGTGGACGGCGTGCCGGTGAACCGGAAGAATCTGCCGGAGGTCCGCAGGAAGCTGGGCTATGTCCTGCAGAATTCCGACAATCAGATGTTCATGCCCACGGTTTACGAGGATATGCGCTTCGCGCCGGGCAATTACGGCCTGCCGCCCGAGGAAACGGAGCGCCGCATCTCCCAGGTGCTGGCGCAGCTGGGGCTGACAGAGCTGCGGGACCGCTACAATCACAAAATTTCCGGGGGCGAAAAGCGGATGGCGGCTATCGCCACCATCCTGGTCATGCAGCCGGAGGCACTGCTGATGGACGAGCCTACCACTGCCCTGGACCCGGCGAACCGGCGGGCGGTGATCCGCACCATCAACGGCCTGGAGCAGACCAAGCTCATCGCTTCCCACGACCTGGACATGGTGCTGGATACCTGCAGCCGGGTGATCCTGCTGCACAGGGGGCACATCGCCGCCGACGGCCGGGCGGAGGACATCCTGCGGGACCAGGCGCTGCTGGAGGCCAATCATCTGGAGCTCCCCCTGTGCCTGGCCGGGCGATGAATCGTGGATCTGGCGGGAAATCCGGGAAAATGCGCCTTGCATTTTCAGGAAGCTGTGATATAATAACTCTGCCGCGGCAGTCGCGGCACAATTGCATAGAATAGATAACCAAATGCAGAAAGGAAAGGAAGAAGCAAAATGTCAACGCGTATCAAACGCGCCCTTTTGCTGCTTGCCGCTTTCGCCTTGCTGCCGGTCTCACTGCTTTCCTGCGCAGGAGATACGGAGCCCAGCACCGGGGAAACGGCATCTGCGGTATCGGGCGAGCTATCCAACGGAGGCTCAGTCACGGTCGGTATCTCACAGGATCTGGACAGCCTGGACCCCCATAAGACGGCCAATGCCGGCACGCGGGAGGTGCTGTTCAACATCTTCGAGGGCTTGATGAAAGCCAGCCCTGACGGCGGTGTGATTCCCGCCGTGGCCAGTGACTACGAAATTTCCGAGGACGGTAAGGTTTACACCTTCACCCTGCGGGAGGGCGTAAAGTTCCACGATGGGAGCGATGTCACACTGGAGGATGTCCTGTATTCCCTGGAACGGTGCGCCGGATCGGAGAACGATGGAGTTCCCCTGATCACGGCGTTTTCTAATGTGGAGAGCATCACGTCGGACGATCAGGGGCGGGTGGTCATCACCCTGCTGGAGCCGAGCCTGGAGTTCCTGAACTCTATGACCGCCCAGATCATCCCCGCGGGCAGCGGCAGCACCCAGGCCACCAATCCGGTGGGCACCGGGCCGTTCCGCTTTGTGTCCTACACACCCCAGAGCAGCCTGGTGGTGGAGCGGTTCGACGATTACTGGGGCGAGGCGGCGCATCTGGAGAGCGTCACCTTCCAGATCGTCAGCGACACCAACACCCTGGTCATGGGCCTGAACGGGGGGACGCTGGATATGGTGATCCATATGCCTAACACCATGGCCAGCAGCATCGACGAGAGCTTCACCGTCCTGACGGACACAATGAAGCTGGTGCAGGCGCTGTACATCAACAACGCCGTGGAGCCGTTTGACGATGTGCGCGTGCGCCAGGCGATGTACTACGCCATTGACGTGGAGGAGATCATCGATTTCGTCTGCGACGGCGCAGGGGTCCCCACGGGCACCAGCATGTACCCCGCGTTTACCAAGTATTTCGTGCCGGAGCTGGCGGAGGTCTACCAGCAGGACCTGGATAAGGCCAAGGAGCTTCTGGCCGAGGCCGGGTACCCGGACGGGTTCTCCATGACCATCACCGTCCCCTCCAACTATCCCCAGCATGTGGACACCGGTCTGGTGATCGCCCAGCAGCTCTCGCAGGTGGGCATTACCGCCGAAGTGGTGGAGGTGACCTGGGAAACCTGGTACAGCGATGTTTACCGGGGGCGGGAATATGAAACCACCGTCTGCGGCGTCGCCGCCAGTGATATGACCGCCCGGGAAATGCTGGCGCGGTACGTGTCGGACAACAGCAAGAATTTCATCAATTTCTCCAACGCGGAGTATGACGATGTGGTCGCCCGCGCCATCGCCACCATGGACATGGATGAGCAGGTCGCCCTGTACCAGCAGGCGCAGGAGATCCTGAACACCGAGGCCGCCAGCCTGTGGATCCAGGACCTGTGCGACCTGGTGGTCATGCGCCCGGAGCTGGACGGCATGACCTTCTACGCCACCTATGTGCTGGATATGTCCACCATCTACTATCAATAAAAGGAGCGGGGCTGCCGCAGGCAGTCCCGCGCTTTTCCCATGTATGAGGGCTTTGCATCTATGATTAAAACGGGTATCCGGCGGCTGCTTCTGCTGGCAGTCACGCTGCTGCTGGTGACGGTCCTGGCGTTCGTGGCCTTCTCCATCATCCCCGGCGACCCCACCGACTCCATCCTGGGGATGAACGCCACCGAGGAGCAGATCGCCGTGCTGCGCAGCCAGCTGGGGCTGGACCTGCCCCTGTGGCAGCGGTACTGGAATTGGCTCTCCGGCTTTCTCACCGGGGATCTCGGAACGTCCTATAATTTTGATATGCCCGTGGCGACGCTGCTGTCCAGCCGCATCGTGCCCACGCTGACGTTGGCGGGCATGTCCTTCGTGCTGATCCTGGTGATCTCCGTGCCCCTGGGCGTGCTGTCTGCCCGCTATGCCGGTGGACGGCTGGACAAGGCGCTCACGGTGCTGACCCACCTGAATATGTCCGTGCCCGGCTTCGTGATGGGCATTGCCGTGGTGTACCTGTTCGGGCTGGTGCTGAAGTGGTTCCGTCCCGGGGGCTATGTATCGCCGGAGGAGGGCCTGGGCGCCTACCTGCGGTTCATGCTGTTCCCGTCCCTGGC
Source organism: Bacillota bacterium (assembly GCA_021199635.1). GTDB lineage: Bacteria > Bacillota > Clostridia > Oscillospirales > Oscillospiraceae > Faecousia. The sequence continues at coordinate 36,168 of JAJQHS010000117.1, read as the reverse complement.
GGTGGCGCTGCCGAAAAGCGCCATGACGGTGAAAATGCTCCGCAGCTCCATCCTGAGCGAGCTGCACGCGGACTATGTCCGCACCGCCCGCGCCAAGGGGAATCCCCCCGGTGCGACGCTCTGGCGCCATGTGCTGCGCAACGCTATGCTGCCGGTGGTCACGTTCCTGGCCACCATCATGGCGGAGCTGCTGGCCGGCTCCATCGTGGTGGAGCAGGTTTTCTCCATCCCCGGCCTGGGGCAGATGCTGGTGTCCTCCATCGGCAACCGGGATTATCCCGTGGTGCAGGCCATCATCGTGCTGGTGGGGTTTGCGGTGGTCGTGTGCAATTTCCTGGCGGACAGTGTGTACCACCTGCTGGACCCCAGGCTGAAAGGGCGGTGACGCGGGATGAAGAAACGAAGCTGGTATTTCACCTGCGGCATGGGGCTCACTGCTTTTATGCTGCTGTACATTGTGGTGGGCTTTTTCTGGACGCCCTGCGACCCCACGGCGCTCAGCAGCGCGGATAAGCTGGCAGCGCCCTCCGCCGCCCATATTTTCGGGTGCGACCATCTGGGGCGGGACGTATTCTCCCGCACGCTGGCCGGCGCGGGCACTACGCTGGTCATCGCCCTGGCGGTGGTGGCGGTGGGATTTGTGTTCGGGCTGATCATCGGCGCGCTGTGCGGCTACTATGGCGGCGTGCTGGACAGCGTGGTCATGCGCCTGTGCGACGCCATTACTGCCTTCCCCAGCATCCTGCTGGCCATGGTGGTCATCGCCATCACCGGCGCAGGGACGTACAATGTGATCGCGGCACTGGGGGTGCTGTTCATCCCCAGCTTCGCCCGGCTGACCCGGGGGGAATTTATCAAGTACCGGGAGCGGGATTTCGTGAAGGCAGCGAAGCTGGCCCATGTGTCCGATCTGCGCATCCTGTTCGTCCACATCCTGCCCAATACCTGGCCGGTGCTGCTGTCCGGCCTGACCATCGGGTTCAATAACGCGGTGCTGTCCGAGGCGTCCATGAGCTTCCTGGGCATCGGCGTCGGCCCCTCGGAGGCCAGCCTGGGCAGAATGCTCAGCGAGGGCCAGAGCGTGCTGCTTTCCGCCCCCTGGTGCACCTTCTTCCCGGCGCTGGTGATCATTCTGCTGGTGCTGGGCGTGGGTCTGCTGGGTGAGGCGGCTCGGGAAAGGATCGGGTGACCATGCTGCTGAATGTTGAAGATTTATCCGTCGTGTTCCACGACGTGCAGACGCCGCTGCCGGCGGTGAAGGACGTCAGCTTTTGCCTGGAGGACGGGGAAATATTGGGCATCGTCGGGGAATCCGGCTCCGGAAAATCCACAGTCGCCCATGCCATCATGGGCCTGCTGGACCCGGGCAGCAGCCAGGTGACCGGCCGCGCCATTTTCGGCGGAACGGACCTTCTGGCGCTGACGCCGGAGGCGCTGCGGCGCTACCAGGGCAAGGAAATTTCCATTATTTTCCAGGACCCCATGACCTCCCTGAACCCCACCATGACCGTGGGCGCCCAGGTGGAGGAGACGCTGCGCATCCACACCGGCATGTCCCGCGCCGAGCGGAAGCGCCGGGCGCTGGAGGCTATGACCCTGGCGGAGCTGGATGAACCGGAGCGGCTGTACCGCTGCTATCCCCACCAGCTCTCCGGCGGTATGCGGCAGCGGGTGATGATCGCCTCCGCGCTGGCCTCGCGCCCCAGGCTGCTGATCGCGGACGAGCCGACCACGGCCCTGGATGTGACCATTCAGGCGGAGCTGCTGCGCACGCTGGGGGAGATCAACCGCCGGGAGGGCGTGTCCATCCTGTTCATCTCCCACGACCTGGGGGTGATCCGCAGGCTGTGCCGGCGGGTGATCGTCATGCAGGGCGGCCAAATCGTGGAGCAGGGCGACGCGGAGGCGGTTTTCACCCATCCGCAGGAGGACTACACCCGGCAGATCATCGCTTCCCGCCCCACCCGGCGGAAGCGCAGGGGAGGAAACGCGGATGGCGGATAACGTGATTTTAGAGGTGAACGGCCTGTCCAGCTGGTACGGGCGGGGACGGGAGCGGAAGCAGGTGCTGAAAAATGTGTCCCTCACCCTCCGGGAGGGGGAGGTGCTGGGCATCGTGGGGGAATCCGGCTCCGGAAAATCCACCCTGGTCAAGTGCATTCTGGGCATGGTGCCGGAAACCCAGGGACGCGTGACGCTCCATGTGCAGTGGCCGCAGATGGTGTTCCAGGACCCCTACAGCGCCCTGAACCCGGTGAAGACCGTGGGCTGGATCCTGGAGGAGCCGCTGCGCGCCATAGGCGTCCGGGACAAGCAGGCCCGGCGGCAGCGGGTGCTGGAGATGATGCGCCTGGTGGGGCTGGACGAAACGCTTTACAGCCGCACTCCCGCGCAGCTCTCCGGCGGGCAGCGGCAGCGGGCGGCCATTGCCGCGGCGCTGATCCAGGGCAGCAAGCTGATCGCGCTGGATGAGCCGGTGTCCGCCCTGGATGTGACGCTGCAGGCGCAGATCCTGCAGCTGCTGACTGAGCTGAAGGAAACGCTGGGGCTGTCCTACCTGTTCATTTCCCACGACCTGAGCGTGGTGTACCAAATCTGTGACCGGGTGGCGGTGCTTTACCAGGGGGAGATCGTGGAGCAGGGCGACGTGGATGCCATTTATGACCACCCCCGCCATCCCTACACCCGGAAGCTGCTGGCGGACTCGATGGACCTGGACGAATGAATAATCCCCGGAACGCCGGAAAGGAAGCGAACCCGGCTCCGGGGATTTTTTGCGCAGCGAGAAAATTCGCCTTTATGCCTATACAAAACGGTTCCTTTGTGCTAAAATATGGGCAGAAAAGCAACATGCGCCCTGCGCCCTGCGCCCGGACGCCGGAGCGGTGCGCTGGATGCCGCAATTTCCCACTTTGAACCGATTGATATAAGGAGGAATCCCCTGTGAACTATGGCAGAACATACAATTTTTCCGCAGGCCCGGCCATGATGCCCGAGCCTGTGCTGGAGGAGATCGCATCCGAGGTGCTGAATTATCGCGGCAGCGGCATGAGCGTCATGGAAATGAGCCACCGCTCCAAAATGTTCCAGCAGATCGCGGACCAGGCGGAGGCCGACCTGCGCACGCTGATGGACATCCCGGACAATTATAAGGTCCTGTTCATCCAGGGCGGCGGCCATGTGCAGTTCGCCATGGTGCCCATGAACCTGATGAAGCAGGGCGTCGCGTGCTATGTGGAAACCGGCACCTGGTCCAAGAAGGCCATCGCCGAGGCGAAGAAGTACGGCCAGGTGCAGGTCGTGGCCTCGTCCAAGGACCAGGGCTATACCTATGTGCCGGACTGCTCCGACCTGCCGATCCCGGGCAATGCGGACTATGTGTACATCTGCGAGAATGAAACCATCAACGGCACCACATTTTTTGACCTGCCGGATACCAAGGGGAAGATCCTGGTGTCCGACCAGTCCTCCATGTTCCTGTCCAGGCCGTGCGACGTCAGCAAATACGGCCTGATCTGGGCGGGCGTGCAGAAAAACGTGGGACCTGCGGGAATGGCCGTGGTGATCTTGCGGGAGGACCTGCTCCGGGACGATCTGCCGGAGTTCGTGCCCAGCTATCTGAACTATAAGCTGCACGCGGATGCCGGCTCCATGTACAATACGCCCAACTGCTGGGCGATCTATTGCTGCGGCAAGGTGTTCCGCTACCTGCTGGACCAGGGCGGCCTGGAGGCAATGGCCAGGCGCAACGCGGAGAAGGCCGCGGTGCTCTACGATTTCCTGGACAGCAGCAAGCTGTTCACGGCCCCCGTCCGGAAGCAGGACCGCTCGCTGATGAACGTGCCCTTCGTCACCCCGACGAAGGAGCAGGACGCGGACGTGGTGGCGGCGACGAAGGCCGCCGGATTCGACAATCTGAAGGGCCACAGGAGCGTGGGCGGCCTGCGGGCATCCATTTACAACGCCATGCCGCTGGAGGGCGTGCAGGCGCTGGTGGATTTCCTGAAGCAGTACGAGCAGGCGCACAGCTGATCGCGCCATGATACCATAGAAAGCGGGGAAACAGATGTCAATGAGAATTTTGGTTACCGACGGCATGGACGCAGGCGCCGTCCGGACATTGCGGGATGATGGCTTCGATGTGGTGGAGCAGTTTTATGAAGCGGATGCGCTGGGGGAAGCCCTGCGGGCGTTCGACATTGCCATCATCCGTTCCGCCACGAAAATCAAGCAGCCGCAGATCGACGCGGCAAAGGGCGGGCGGCTGAAGCTGATCATCCGCGCCGGCGTGGGCGTGGACAATATCGCGGTGCAGTACGCCGAGCAGAACGGCATACAGGTGCGCAATACGCCGCGGGCGTCGTCCAATGCGGTGGCGGAGCTGGCCATCGCACTGCTGTTCTCCTGCGCGCGGAATATTTCCATCGCGGGCTGCACCATGCGCCAGGAAAAATGGGAGAAAAAGGCCTATTCCAAGGGATTTGAGCTGGCGGGCAGGACCATGGGCGTGATCGGCTACGGGCGCATCGGCCAGCTGGTGGGCGCAAAGGCGCAGGCGCTGGGCATGACGGTGCTGTCCTATGTGCATCGGAACAAGCCGGAGGGCTGCGAATGTGACACCATGCATTTCGTGGACGCGGAAACCGTGCTGGCGCAGTCGGATGTGATCGTCGTATGCGCGCCCAATGCGGACGGGCCGATCATCCAGGCGGACAGCCTGCGGAAGATGAAGGACGGCGTGGTGATCATCAATGTGTCCCGCGGCGCCAATGTGGATGAGGACGCGCTGCTGGAGGCGCTGAACAGCGGCAAGGTGCGCGCGGCGGGTCTGGATGTATGGTGCGACGAGAAGAACCCCAACTGGAAGCTGGCCGCCCATCCCGCGGTCAGCTGCACGCCCCACATCGGCGCGGGGACCGGGGAGGCCTCCAAGCGCATCGGCGCGGAGCTGGTGGCCATCGTCCGGCAGTTTGCGCAGTGATCGGGAGGTGCCGCAGATGACAGTATTCTCTCCCGCGGATATCCTGCTGCCAAAGAAGGCGCCGTTTGAAACCTGGGCAGTGATCGCCTGCGACCAGTTCACCTCCCAGCCAGAGTACTGGGCGCAGGTGCGGGAGACGGTGCAGGACCGCCCGTCCACGCTGCACCTGATCCTGCCGGAGAGTGAATTGGGCAATGCCGGGGAGCCGGAGCGCATCCGGCAGATCCACCGCACCATGCTGCGCTACGAGCAGGAGGATGGCTTCCGCTGCTATGAAAACGCGCTGATCTACGTGGAGCGCACGCTGCGCAGCGGCGCTGTCCGGAAGGGACTGATCGGCAGGGTGGACCTGGAGGCCTACGACTATCGGCCGGGCGCAGTGTCCCCCATCCGCGCTACGGAGAAGACGGTCACGGAGCGCATCCCGCCGCGGATGCGGGTGCGCCGGAGGGCTTCCATCGAGCTGCCCCATGTGATATTGCTGTGCGATGATGGGGAGGATGTGCTCATCGGTCCGATCGCCGATGAGAAGGACGCGCTGGTGCCGCTGTACGATTTCGAGCTGATGCAGGGCGGCGGGCACATCCGCGGCTGGCTGGTGCCGGAGGCGCAGACGGCGGCGTTTGTCCGGAGGATGGGCGCGTATGAGGCCTCCGTCGGGGAGAAATACGCCGACCTGGACGGCGTGCCGATGGTGTTCGCGGTGGGGGATGGCAACCACTCCCTGGCCACCGCTAAGGCCTGCTACGAGGAGATGAAGAAGCTGCACCCGGAGCAGGATTTTTCCGATCACCCGGCGCGGTACGCCCTGGTGGAGCTGGAAAATATCCACGAGGATGCCCAGGTATTCGAGCCGATCCACCGGGTCCTCACCCATACGCAGCCGGGCGAATTGCTTGACGCGCTGCGGCGGACCGCCTGCGCCCCGGGCGGCTATCCGGTCAGTTGGGTGAGCGGCCGGGAGCGGGGGACTGTGTACCTGGACCGGAGCCTGAGCACGCTGCCGGTGGGTGTTCTGCAGCAATTTCTGGATGGGTACCTGGCGTCCCATCCCGGTCAGATCGATTACATCCATGGGGACGAGGTGCTGGAGTCCCTCTCCCAGGCGGAGGGGGCCATCGGCTTCCGCCTGCCGCCCATGGAGAAACGGGACCTGTTCCGCGGCGTGATCGCCGACGGCGCGCTTCCCAGGAAGACATTTTCCATGGGACATGCCCAGGAGAAGCGCTATTATCTGGAGGGCCGCAGGATCCAGCCGTAATGCGCGGAAATTGCGGCGCATAGCGGAAACGGGGCCAAAATACGATTGACTTTTTGCCCCTTTCGTGGTATCTTAATGGCAAGTAAATATCCGTATGAGTGCCCGTGGAACCGGTAACAGGCCCACGGGAGAATAGTGAACCGGGTGAAAATCCCGACGGTACCGCCACTGTATATGCGCGGAGGCTCTGCATTTGACGAAAGTCGGTCATTGGGGAAACCTGAGAAGGCTGTGCAGCGCCGGTGATGCGCCAGTCAGGAGACCTGCTCATACGATGTTGCCTTCGCCACGCCTTCCAAGTAAAGGGGTGGTGGTTCCTGCTGCGGGAAAACGGCTGCGGCGTCCTTCTGGGCGCCGCGGCTTTTTTGCATCCTGGGATGCGCCCGCACATATCAATTCCACATCGCAGAAGATACGGCACAAGAAAGGCAATCCGGTCAGAGCCCGGAGCAACCGTCCATTCCTGTGTTTGGCAACCGCCATCAGCCAGTGAGCCTGCCGTATCCTACATGGGCTGCGAATGAAACGGAGGAGGGATGGATTGGTTACCCCGAAAAAGAAAGCCTGGGCGGAGGAGCTTTTAAGACAGAAGCACCTGGAATTGGGACGCTTGCCGCAGAAGTCGGATTTCGACAGCGCCACCTGCTCCCGGATCAAGGCCTATCTCGGGCCGTGGCCAAGGGCGCTGGAGGCGGCGCGGCTGAAGCCTCCCAAGGAAAGGCGGAAACCTGTAGGCAAAACCGAATAAGAAGAAAGGAACGAAGTTTTTTATGAAGAAAGCAAACATTTCCGCACGGCTGCTGACAGTTGTGCTGGCGGTCGTGATGCTGCTGGGCATCCTCCCCGCCGGCGTACTGGCGGCGGACGACACCGCGGAAACCATTACGGCCTATGTCACCGTGTTCAACGCCGGTGAATTTGCCATGACCAATACCGGCGTGGCGATGTACCAGATGCCGGTGACCGTGACCGACCTGGACGGCGATGGCCAGTTTACCCTGGATGAGGCGCTGCAGGCCGCCCATGAGACCTACAATACGGCGGACGGCTATGAAACCGTCACCACTACCTATGGGATCAGCGTCTGCAAGCTGTGGGGAGTGGAAACCTACAGCGTGAGCTTTTACCGCAACGATGTCTTCACCAATGCGGTAACCCTGGAGTACCTTTCCGACGGCGATAAGGTCACCGCATACACCTATGCCGACACCACCGCCTGGAGCGACCGCTACAGCTTCTTCACCGATGCGTCGGAATACTGCACGCTGGGCACTTCCGTCACCCTGACGCTGAACTGCTGGTGCTATGATTCCACCTGGGACCTGGTCCAGGCGCCTGTGGAGAACGCCATCGTGGGCGTGTACGATCTGGACACCGGCGTGTACACCGCGCTGGAGGACGGCACCCTCACCACCGGCGCTGACGGCACGGTGACCATCACCTTCCCGGAAGCGGGCACCTATTACGTGACGGCGAAGGCGGCATCCGGCGATGCGCCCCTGGTCCCGGCGGTCTGCACCGTGATCGTGGCGAAGGAGGCCTACTGGCCCAATTTCCGCGGCAATGACTACAACATGGCCATCACCGACACGGCGACCCCCACCTCCGCCGATACTACCGTGCTGAAGTGGGCGGCCAAGCTGGGCACCGGCTGGGCCGCGGCTCCCAGCGTGCAGATCATCGCGGATGACGCCCTGATCGTCATGAGCGGCACGGTCCTTTACAAGCTGGACCTGCAGACCGGCGAGATCCTGCAGACCGGCACCATGAGCGCTTCTCCCAGCTACGGCTACACGCCCCCGATCTACGCGGAGGGCCTGATCATCTGCCCGCTGGGCGGCGGCGTGCTAGAAGCGTTCGATGTGAATACCCTGGAGTCCGTGTGGGTCTTCAAAGATGCGCTGGGAGGCCAGGCCCTTACGCCTGTCACCTATTCCGACGGCAAGGTCTACACCGGCTTCTGGAACGGTGAGGCGAAGGACGCCAACATCGTCTGCGTGGACATTGAGGACGGCAGCCTGGTGTGGAGCAAGACCGTTACCGGCGGCAGCTACTGGGCTGGCGGCGTCGTTATCGGCGATGCCCTGATCATCGGCACGGACGATGGCGAGAGCGGCTACACCGGCGACAGCCACCTGTACTCCCTGAATAAGGAGACCGGCGAAGTCATCACCGACCTGACCCTGACCGGCTGCGGCGATCAGCGCTCCACCGTGTCCTACAGCGCCGAAATCGGGAAGATTTACTTCACCACCAAGAACGGCTACATCGGCTCCGCCAAGGTGGATGCGTCCACCGGCGAGCTTTCCGACCTGCTGACCGTGAGCCACGGCTCCGCCCAGTCCACCAGCACCCCGCTGGTGTATGGCGATAAGGTCTACTACTGCTGCGGCAGCGGCGTGATCTCCGATTCCAACGGCGCCGGCAACTTCGTGGTCGCCGATGCGGAAACGCTGGAGATCCTCTACACGGTCCCCCTGCTGGGCTATCCCCAGGCTTCCGTCCTGCTCTCCACGGCGTACCTGGAGACCGAGGGCAAGCTGTACTTCTACTCCACTTACAACGGCCAGCCCGGCGGCCTGACGCTGATCAAGGTGGACCCCACCGTCAGCGACGCCAGCGGCTATGAGCTGGAGGAGATTTACGACGCCGCGGGCTATGAGCAGTACTGCATCGCTTCCCCCATCTGCGGCCCGGACGGCACCATCTATTATAAGAACGACTCCGGTAATGTGCTGGCTGTGTGCAGCAACTATGCCTACATGACCGGACTGACCGGCGATATCGGCGCCCAGACGGGAGAGTTCAGCGCCTCCGCGCTGGAGATCGAGTGGGTCGTGCCCATCGGCACGGAGGTCGTCAACCTGACCCCCTCCCTGTCGGAAGGCTCCACCTGCACCATCAACGGCCTCGCCGTGAGCACCGCGCCCGTCACCTTGACGGACGGCACCGCCACCGCCACGGTGGTCGTGACGAACGGCAGCGACACCCGAACCTACACCATTACCATCCGTGAGATCTCCGACGACGCTTCCCTGAGCGGGCTGAAGGTGAACCAGAGCAACAGCTACACCGGCAGCGCGCTGACCCTGACCCCCGAGCTGACGGACGGCACCTATTATTACGGCGTCTACACCGCCACCCGCAACTGGGTGAATGTCTGGCCGGATGCCACCGATGCCAACGCCACCGTTCAGGTGTACGCCATCGAGAACATCAAGGCCGGCCAGTATGACGAGGAGACCCTGGAGATCGGCGTTACCGCTGTCAGCTCCGGGCACAACCGGTACGCCATCTATTCCGCGGATGAGAGCCAGCCCTGGGCGATCCGCATCGTGGTCACCGCGGAAAACGGGGACACCCAGGAGTACGTGCTGGTCATGAGCTATGCCAGCGCCCAGTCCGAAGCAGAAGCGCTGCTGGCGGAGATCCAGGAGGCGGATGCCGCCGCTGCGGCTGCCGCGAACCAGGCTGCGGCGGACGCGGTGATGGAAGCCATCGACGCCATCGGTACGGTGACCCTGGACAGCAAGGAGGCCATCGACGCTGCCCGGGAGGCCTATGAAGCGCTGACCGAGGAGCAGAAGGAACTGGTCACCAACCTGGACACCCTGATCGCGGCGGAGGAAGCGTACGCGGCTCTGGCGGCAGATCAGGCTGCGGCGGACGCGGTGATGGAAGCCATCGACGCCATCGGTACGGTGACCC
>JAJQHS010000117.1:0-26118 GCA_021199635.1 Bacillota bacterium | reverse complement strand
AGCAGAAGGAACTGGTCACCAACCTGGACACCCTGATCGCGGCGGAGGAAGCGTATGCCGCGCTGGTGTCCGCGGGAACCGAGACACCGGACACCGAAACCCCGGATACCGGTGATACCGGCGATACTTCGGATACTCCTGCCACCGGCGACACTATGCCGCTGACCCTGCTGGCCTTTGTTCTGCTGGCGTCCCTGTCGGGCCTGACCGCTGTGATCGGTAGCAAGAGAAGATTCCTGTAATGTCCACCCACCCTTACACAAAGGGAAGGCGCCCCCGGGCGCCTTCCCTGAAGCCATAAAGTCCGCTTGCAGACCGGCGAAGGGAAGACTTCTCACCGGTGTGCAAACCGACTTCCGTTTGACCTTGACAAATCTCCTGGGAGGGACATTATGAAAAAACTTGCATGTATTTTTCTGACGCTGGCGCTGCTCCTCAGCGGCTGCGCGGGCAATTACGGGAATGTGGAACTGAAGGACTCCATGGCCATCCCGGAGGACGGGATCGTGGAGGAGGCGCTCATCCAGCAGATCCTGGATGAGAACGCCGTCGCCATATTTTACGGGGAAAGCAATGGCATTTCCTACGAGTGGAAAATTTTCGCCGCGGACATTACCGAAGCCAAGGATGTCAATCTGCTGGTGGACCTGCAGCTGAGCGACGAGGAGCTGACGGCGACCTTTGCACAGGAGGAGGCGCTGGGCTTTTCCGCCATGCTGTCCATCTACCTGCCGGAGAAATGGGCGTATCTGTCCGCCTCCGCGTATCAGTCGGGTGTGATGGTGTACAGCGTATCCCTCACCGGCACCACGACGGAAAGCACCCTGAATTTTTACGTCAGCGGCACCCTGGGCACGCTGGTCATCCGCCCGAACGCGGAGCAGGACCCCACGCAGACGGACCCGACGGATGGGACGGACGCCACGGGAGCCACGGGAGCGGCCACCCAGCCAACGGATGCCTCCCATGTGCATGTGTACACGGAAACGGTCGTCGAAGCCACCTGCACGGAAAACGGCTATACCGTCCATACCTGCACCTGCGGGGACAGCTACCAGGACAATGAGACCGAAGCCACCGGGCATGTGTGGGACGAATGGGTCACCACCCTGGAGCCGACCACCGAATCCACCGGCGAGGCAACGCGGCAGTGCACCGTGTGCCTGGAGGTGGAGACCCGCACCCTGCCGAAGGTGGATCCGAATCACACCCATAGCTATACCGCTGTGGTCACGGCGCCCACCTGCACAAAGTCCGGCTACACCACCTACACCTGCACCTGCGGCGATACCTACCAGGGCAGCTATGTAGCGGCGACGGGCCACACCTGGGGCACCGGGGTCGTCCGCACTGCCGCCACCTGCACGGCGAAGGGCGAGCGGGTGTACACCTGCGCCTGCGGCGCGACGCGGACGGAGGTCATCCCAGCCACAGGGCACAGCTACACCACCACCACGGTGGCGCCGACAGAAACCCAGCAGGGCTACGATCTGCATACCTGCAAGAATTGCGGCGCATCCTACAAGGACAATTATACGGACCCGGTCCCCGCGGAGACCGCGGCAACGGAGCCTACCCAGGACGAATACCTGACCGATCCGGTGCCGGACGGCATGCCTGAGCCGGTGGAGCCGGGGGATGTGGAGGTCGATGAAAATACCGTCTACACCTGCACCTTCTCCATCGAATGCTCCACGATCCTGAACAACCTGGATCTGCTCAGCCCGGAAAAGCTGGAGCTTGTCCCCTCGGACGGCGTGATCCTGGCGGAGGTTGAGGTGGAATTCTACGCCGGCGAATCCGTGTTCGACGTGCTCCAGCGGGTATGCCAGGAGAATAGCATCCATATGGAGGCCTCCTGGACGCCTATGTACAATTCCGCCTATGTGGAGGGGATCGCCAACCTGTACGAATTTGACTGCGGCGACCTGTCCGGCTGGATGTACCGGGTGAATGGGTGGTATCCTAACTATGGCTGCTCCCGTTACCAGCTGGCCGACGGCGATGTGGTGGAATGGCGCTACACCTGCGACCTCGGACGGGATGTAGGCGATACTTATCTGGCAGGTAGCTAAATGAGAGATGTATTCAAAAATTACCATCCGCTGGTAAATTTCCTGTATTTTGCCCTGGTGCTTGCTTTCGCGGTCGTGCTGCGCCATCCCCTGGCGCAGTGCGTCTGCCTGGCCTGCGGTATTGCCTACAGCATCCAGTGCGAGGGGAGAAAGGCGACCATGTTCAGCCTGAAATTCTGCCTGCCGCTGCTGCTGCTCACCGCCTTCATGAACCCGGCGTTCAGCCATGCGGGCGTGACGATCCTGCTGTATTTCCCCACGGGCAATCCGCTGACCCTGGAGAGCATCCTGTACGGCGTGTCCTCCGGGATCATGATGGCCTCCGTGCTGGTGTGGTTCACCAGCTTCAACCGGGTGATCACCTCCGATAAGTTCATCTACCTGTTCGGCCGGGTGATCCCGGCGCTGTCGCTGGTGCTGAGCATGACGCTGCGCTTCGTGCCCAAGTTCAAGGCGCAGTTTGCCGCGGTGACGGATGCCCAGCGGAGCGTGGGCAGGGATGTTTCCACCGGTTCCGTGTGGCGGCGGACGAAAACTGCCGTGACCATCCTGTCCATCATGGTCACCTGGAGCCTGGAGAACGCCATTGAAACCGCCGACAGCATGCGCAGCCGGGGCTATGGACTCCCCGGCCGCTCCGCGTTCTCCATTTACCGGTTCGACGACCGGGACCAGGCCGCACTGGTATGGCTGGGCTTCTGCGCGGTCTTCCTGGTGTGCGGCACGATGGTCGAGGCCTTTGGCTTCCGGTACTATCCCAGCATCCGCTATCAGTCCCTGGATGCGGTGACGCTGAGCTTCCACCTGGTTTATCTGCTGCTGTGCGGCACACCAATCTTTCTGAACTGCCTGGAGAATCGAAAATGGAAAGCTATTCGTTCAGCCATGTGACCTTCACCTACCCTGAGGGGAGGAAGCCCGCCCTTACGGACGTGACTTTTTCCGTGAATCAGGGGGAGTTTCTCATCATCTGCGGCCCCTCCGGCTGCGGCAAGTCCACGCTCCTGCGCCACCTGAAAACCTGCCTGACCCCGACCGGGCTGCTCCAGGGCAGCATTTCCTTCGAGGGCACGCCTCTGGGCGAGGTTTCCGCCCGGGACCAGGCGCGGAAAATCGGCTACGTCCTCCAGTCGCCGGAAAATCAGGTGGTCACCGACAAGGTCTGGCACGAGTTGGCGTTCGGGCTGGAGAGCCTGGGCTATGACACACCGGCCATCCGCCGCAGAGTGGCGGAGATCGCCGCCTTCTTTGGAATTGAAAATTGGTTTTATAAAAATGTCAACGAGCTGTCCGGCGGGCAGAAGCAGCTGCTGAGCCTGGCTTCCGTCATGGCCATGCAGCCCAGCGTCCTGGTCCTGGACGAGCCTACTGCCCAGCTGGACCCCATTGCGGCGGCGGATTTCCTGGCGCTGCTGGGCAAGATCAACCGGGAGCTGGGCACCACCATCCTCCTGACGGAGCATCGGCTGGAGGAGGCATTCCCCTTGGCCACCCGGGTGATCGTCCTGGAGGAAGGCAGAATCGTGTGCAGCGACGCGCCCCAGGCGGTGGGCATCCATCTGCGGGACCGGGGGAGCGGAATGTTCCTGGCCATGCCCACGGCCATGCGGGTGTGGGCAGGCGTGGAAACCCAGCTGCCCTGCCCGCTCACCGTCCGTGACGGCAGTGATTTCCTGAACGCCCGGGTGCAGGAGCATCCGCTGCGCCCGCTGCCGGAAAAGGCGGAGGCCGCGCTTTCCGACGAGCTGGCGGTGGATGCCGACGGGCTCTGGTTCCGCTACGAGCAGGACAGCCCGGACGTGCTGAAGGGTTTTTCTCTGAAGCTGCACCGGGGAGAATTCTATGCCATGCTGGGCGGCAACGGCGTGGGGAAAACCACGTCGCTGAAGGTGATTTTCGGCCTGCAGAAGCCCTACCGGGGGCAGGTGAAGGTCACGGGCAGGCTGGGCCATTTGCCCCAGAATCCCCAGACGCTATTCGTCAAGCGCACAGTCCGGGAGGACCTGTACGAGGTGTTCCGGGGGCAGAAGATCGGGAAGGAGGAGCAGGACGCCCTCGTTTCCTGGGCGGTCACGCTGTGCAGCCTGCAGGATTTCCTGGACCGCCATCCCTATGATATTTCCGGCGGCGAGCAGCAGCGGACGGCGCTGGCTAAAGTGCTCCTGACCCGGCCGGATGTGCTGCTGCTGGACGAGCCGACCAAGGGCTTTGACGCGGAGTTCAAGGTGACCTTCGCGGCGATCCTGCGGCAGCTGACGGCCCAGGGGGTGACCATCCTGATGGTCAGCCACGATGTGTCCTTCTGCGCTGAGTATGCCCGCAGATGCGGCCTGTTCTTTGACGGCAGCATTGTGGCGGAGGGCACGCCCCGGGAATTCTTCTCCGGCAACAGCTTCTATACCACCCCGGCGAACCGCATGGCGCGCCACCTGGTGCCGGAGGCGGTGACGGTAAACGATGTGATCGCCGTCTGCGGCGGTACTGTGGCGCAGGAGCCCGCGCTGGAAGCGGAGCCCCAGCCCCTGCCGCAAATCGAGGAGAAGGCGGTCAATTACAAGCCCGGGCCGCTGCCCCTGTGGCGCAGGATCACAGCGGGGATCTCGGCGCTGATCGCGGTGGCGGTGTTCTTCTACGTGACCAGCATCACCGACCTGTCCGCCATCATCAACCAGTCCGGCGTGACCGAGCTGGGTATGGCGCAGGTTCCCATCTACCTGATCCTGATCGCTTCTCTGGTGTGCTTCCTGCTGTCCATCAGCCGCAGGTCGCCGCCCTCCGCGATGGACCAGGTGCCGGTGAATAAGCGAAAGCTCAGCAGGCGTACGGTGGTCGCCTCCGTGCTGATCCTGCTGTGCATCCCGCTGACGATTTTTGCGGGCGTTGTGTATCTGGACGGGCGGCATTACAATGTGATCTCCCTCCTGGTGCTGCTGCAATGCATGATCCCATTTTTCCTGGTGTTTGAGGGAAGAAAACCGAAGACCAGGGAGCTGGTGGTCATCGCCGTGCTGTGTGCGCTGGGCGTGGCCGGGCGGAGCGCATTTTTCATGCTGCCGTCGTTCAAGCCGGTGATGGCGCTGACGATCATTGCAGGCGTGGCCTTTGGCGGGGAGACCGGGTTCATGGTAGGCGCTGTGACCATGCTGACCTCCAACGTGTTCTTCGGGCAGGGGCCGTGGACGCCCTGGCAGATGTTTGCCATGGGCATCATCGGATTTTTGGCGGGTGTGCTGTTCCGGAAGGGTCTGCTCCGCAGGAATACCCTGTCGCTGTGCGTGTTCGGCGCATTTTCGGCGGTCCTGATTTACGGCGGCATTATGGATTTTGCGTCTGCCGCCATGGTCGGTGCTGAGAACCTGAGCTGGAGCATCGTGCTGGGGTACCTGATCTCCGGGTTCCCGGTGAACCTGGTCCATGCCGCCGCCACGGTGATTTTCCTGTGGCTGCTGGGGCAGCCCATGCTGGAGAAATTGGACCGGATCAAGGTCAAATACGGCCTGGTGGAGTAACGTTCCAGCCCCAGCGAAGCGAAAATGCTTCGCTGGGGCTGCTTTTTGTGTCCAGTGAGCGCATGTTCTAAAGAATGAAAGGCCCAAATCCGCCCGGAAGCGCGTGATCTGACATTCCATAAAGCCAAAATTACCCGTGAGAATTTTCCTCACGGGTAATTTTTTGCAGTCCCTATGGAACGGCGGGGATGGAGGTGGCCGCAATGCTCCGCCCACCCCGCAGGGCCGTGTGCCCACACATGGCCAGCACCCGGGCCGGATTCCGGATAAAACCCACTCCGGCGCAATCACCGGACCTTTTTGCCCATATGGGCGGAAAAAGGACGGGCACAGGGGAATATGGTATGCTGGAGGTGAAAGCCATGTTAGCGGCAGTTTGGCTGATGCTGAGCAGCCTGATGTACACACTTCAGCTGTCCTCCGGCAGCTTTCCCAGCCCCCTGACGGCGCAGGAGGAGGCCTATTACCTGGAGCGCTCCGCCCAGGGGGACCTGGAGGCGCGGAACGTGCTGATCGAGCGGAACCTGCGATTGGTGGCGCATATTATGAAGAAATACTACACCCAGTTGGCGGATCAGGAGGACCTGATCTCCATCGGCACCATTGGCCTGATCAAGGGCATTGCTACCTTTGACCCCGCAAAGGGCGCCCGCCTGGCCACCTACGCCGCCCGCTGCATTGAAAATGAGATCCTGATGTATTTCCGCGCGCAGCGGAAGAGCAGCCAGGATGTTTCCCTGTCGGATGCCATCGAAACCGGCGCCGACGGCGCGGCGCTATCGCTGATGGACGTGGTGGGCGAGGAGCCCGACCTGCTGGAGACCGTCAGCACCCGGGAGCGGATCGGGCAGGTCCGCCGGGCGCTGGACACCTGCCTGACGGAGCAGGAGCGCCAGGTGATCCGGATGCGCTACGGCCTGGACGGCCCGCCCAGCCGCCAGCGGGAGGTGGCGCAGCAGCTGGGCATCAGCAGGAGCTACGTATCCAGGATCGAGAAGCGGGCGCTGGGGAAGCTGCGCCAGGCGCTGGAGTAGACGCCGGGAACAAGAAAGCCTGCCGCGGGAAACACGATCCCACGGCAGGCCGTTTTTTGGAAAATGGGGTCACTGCTTGCTGCCCAGCTCCCGCAATATCCGGGTGGTCAGCACCATAGCCAGCCCGAACGCCAGCACATCCGCCACCGGCTGCGCCAGCTGCAGCCCCAGCAGCCCCAGAAAACGCGGGAGAATGGCCAGCACCGGGATCAGGAAAAGCCCCTGCCGCGCGCAGGAAATGATGGAGGCGCGGAAGCCGTACCCGATGGACTGGGAGAACATATTGCACATGATGTAGTAGCCCCACAGCGGCATGGTGACCAGCTGCGCCCGCAGCGCCAGGGTCCCGATCTCGATGACCTGGGCGTCATCCCTGCGGAACAGCGCAATGATGTGCCCGGAGAACAGCAAGGCGATCACGCACAGGGTCAGCAGCGTCACCGTCGCCACCTTTACGCAGAACCAGAAGGCTCGCTTGACCCGGTCGTACTGCTTTGCGCCAAAGTTGAACGCGCACACCGGCTGGAAGCCCTGCCCGAAGCCGATGACCACGGAATTGATGAACATGGTGAAGCGGGAGACGATGGTCATCGCCGCCACCGCCGCATCGCCGTAATCCCCGGCGATGGTATTGAGCATGACGGAGGAAACGCTGGCAATGCCCTGCCTGGCCAGGGAGGGCGCACCTGTGTACAATATCCGCCCGTACATTCTCAGGGTGGGGCGGTAATTGCGGGGCGTGATCCGGATGGCATCCTTATGGGAATTGCACATGAACAGCAGGATGCAGAAGCTGACAAACTGGGAAAATCCCGTGGCGACGCCGGCGCCCATGGTCCCCATGTCCAAGCCGAAAATCAGGATGGGGTCGAGGATCATGTTCAGGACGCCGCCGATGGTGATGCCCACCATGGAGTAAAGCGACAGCCCCTGGAAGCGGAGCAGGTTATTCATGATCAGCGAGCACATCATAAACGGCGCAGCCAGGAAAATGTACCGTGCGTAGTCCGCGGCGTAGGGCGCGATGGTTTCCGTGGAGCCCAGCAGCATGACGATCGGCTCCATCAGGGTCAAGCCCAGCACCGCCACCACGCACCCCAGCCCGAAGCCGGTGAACCAGGCCACGGAGGCGTACTTCCGCGCTTCCTCCTCCTGCCCCCTCCCCAGCAGCTGGGACAGCTGGTTGCCCGCGCCCATGCCGATCATGAACGCGAATGCCTGGATCAGCGACATGGCCGAATAGATGATGCCCACCGCGCCGGAGGCGGAGGTGCCGAGCTGGCTGACGAAGAAGGTGTCCGCCATGTTGTAGATGGAGGTGATCAGCATGGAAGCAATGGTGGGCACTGCCAGCTTGGGGATGATCCGTTCCACCGGCTCGTTCAGCATCTGGGCGTTGCGTGAGGGTTTGTCGTTTTCATTTGCGGTTTGCATTGGGTTGCCTCTCTGCTTGTCGTATTTCGCATAGGATTCTATCATACATTCGCGGATTTTTCCAGCCCCCGGTGCCAAATTCTTTTCAAAATGGCCGGCGACGCTGGAATTGGTTGCAATTTTTACGCTGCTGTGGTACAATAGCCCATATAAATTTCCTGCAAATATCGAACAATCAGAAAGGATTGGAATCCAATGAGCAAGGTTATATTCCAGATAGAAGGCGCGGCCAGTGTGGAGATCCAGTGCAACAATGGCGACAACCTTCTGGAGCTGGCGCGCCGCGCCAATGTGGCCATTGATGCGCCCTGCTCCGGCAACGGCTCCTGCGGCAAGTGCCGGGTACGGCTGGTGGAGGGCACGGTGGATTCCATACCCACCCGGCATATCTCCGAGGAGGAGTACGCCGAGGGGTGGCGGCTGTCCTGCAATTCCCGGGTCTGCGGGGACTGCACCGTGTTCGTGCCGGATATTGCCTCCGCCTATCAGTCCCGGATGAAGACCGCCGACCTTTCCTCCCCGGAGGAGGTGGCCATTTTTGAGGAGGCCCAGCAGCAGCTGAAAGCCAGCGGCATTGCCTTTACCAATGGATTCCGGGCGGTGCAGCTGCGGATGGACATGCCCACGCCGGAGGATACCATGCCGGATAACGAGCGGCTCACCCGCGCCGTGGAGCAGGCGCTGGGGGTTTCCCATGTGCAGATCCCCTATACGGTGATGGCCGGGCTGGCCCACACCCTGCGGGAGAATGGGTTCGCCGTAACGGTCAAGGGCGAGCTGCGGGGGGATACCTTCGTGTGCATGGCACTGAGCGGCTGCGAGGACACCGCCCTGGTGGGCTGCGCCATCGACATCGGCACCACCACCGTTTCCATGGTGCTGCTGGACCTGGAAACGGGGAAGATCCTGGCCAAAGGCTCCTCCGGCAACGGCCAGATCCGCTACGGCGCGGATGTGATCAACCGGATCATCGAGCAGGGAAAGCCCGGCGGGCGGAAAAAGCTCCAGGACGCCATCGTCAAGGAAACCCTGTCGCCCATCCTGGCCAATCTGTGCCGCAGCGCCGGGATTTCCGCCAGGAGCATCCTGCGGCTCTGCGTAGGCGCGAATACCACCATGAACCACCTGCTGGTGGGGGTGGACGCCCAGAGCGTGCGGATGGACCCGTACATCCCCAGCTTCTTCGGCTGGGAGGGGCTGCTGGCGGGGGATCTGCATCTGCCGGCCAATCCGCTGGCGCCGGTGATCATCGCGCCCAATATCGGCTCTTATGTGGGCGGGGACATTACCGCTGGCACCCTGGCCAGCGGAATCTGGGACCGGGACGAAATGAGCCTGTTCATCGACCTGGGCACCAACGGGGAGATCGTGTTCGGCAACCGGGATTTCCTGATGAGCTGCGCCTGCTCCGCCGGCCCCGCCTTTGAGGGCGGCGACATCTCCTGCGGCATGCGCGCCACCGATGGCGCCATCGAGGCCTGCACCATCGACCGCGTGACCATGGAGCCGCAGCTGACCATTGTGGGGGACGCGGGGCAGCGGCCCGTGGGCATCTGCGGCAGCGGCATTATCGACATCATTTCCGAGCTTTACCGCTGCGGGATCGTCAACGCCAAGGGGCTGTTCGTCCGGGAGGGCGACCGGGTGCGCCGGGACGCCCACGGTATGGGGCGCTACGTCATCGCCGACGCCGACAAATCCGAAACCGGGCGGGAAATTTCCATCAATGAGGTGGATATCGACAATTTCATCCGGGCGAAAGGGGCAATTTTCTCCGCCATCGACACGCTGCTTTCCAGCGTGGACATGACCGTGGAGATGATCGACCGGGTATATGTGGCCGGCGGCATTGGCTCCGGCATCAATATGAAGAACGCGGTGAACATCGGGATGTTCCCGGATGTGGAGCTGGAGAAATTCCATTATATCGGCAATTCCTCCCTGACCGGCGCCTATGCCATGGTGCTGGGCGACGCGGCGGCGGAAAAATGCGCCGAGGTTGCCTCCAACATGACGTATCTGGAGCTGTCCACCCATCCGGGGTACATGGATTCGTTCGTGGCGGCCTGCTTCCTGCCCCACACGGACGCCCGGCTGTTCCCCCACAGCCGTCAGGAGGGTTGACCATGCAGGTGGAGAATCACAAGGAGGAGGTCCCTTTCTCCTACTATGAGGCGCAGTTCCGTGCGCTTTCGCCGGAGGCGGCGGTGGCGCGGCATTCCCGGGAAATCTGGGACGGCCATGAGTTTTATGTAAACCTTCTGGGAAGGACCTTCGCCATTTCCCACCCGGATTACGCCATCCGCGCGCTGGACGGCGGGGCGCTGCCGCCCCTGCCCACTCAGACCTTCCTGCTGCGCTATCTGCTGGAGGGGCGGACGCTCCCGGGCACAGGCACATGGAAAACCTTCCGGGAAATGCCCTGGGGGGAGATGTACATCGGCCCGTATACCGGGCGGGTGCTGACCCGGGCGGCGTATGCCTTCGGCACCCGGCTGGCTGCGTTCCGGGCGGCCAGCGAGAAAATGGGCGCCCAGCCGGTGCCCCATGGGGACGCGGGCTTCTGCTTCCGCCTCCTGGGCGAATATGAAATGCAGCTGCTGGTCTGGGAGGGGGACGAGGAATTCCCGCCCAGCGCCCAGGTGCTTTACTCCGATAATTTCGCGGAGGGCTTCGCGCCGGAGGACCGGGTGGTGGCGGGGGACATCCTGATTTCCACCATCAAGGCCAATCTGTAGCCGTTTTCCCGCAGATGCAGGCAAAAAGCTCCCCCAACGCAGCCGCAGTGCCATTTGGCCACTGCTCTGCGCGGAGGGAGACATATCCGCTTATGTCCGGAATTTACCGGGTTTCCCACAGGCCGTCGGGGTACAGGCCCTGGCGGGTCTTCTCCTGCAGCGCGGCTACCACCTGGGGCTTGTCCGCCGCGTAGGTGACGCCGTACCATTTATCCGGGGATTCCAGCACCCGCACGGTGGCCTTGCCCTCTGCCATCAGGGCGTCCACCGCCAGGGGCAGGAAATACTCCGCCTTCAGGGGATTTTCCAGCAGCGCCTTGTCCAGGAAGCTGGGGAAGCGGGCCTTCAGCTCCGCCAGGAAGCTGGGCGTGTAGCCCCACATATTCATGGAAACCACCGTATTTTCCGGCAGGTCGTGCCAGGTCTCGCCGTCGGCGGTGTAGTGGATGCCGCCGGGATACTTCTCAATCCGGGTCTGCTCCTCAATATGGCGGAGCATACCGCCCTCCGTCCGGCAGATGCCCCGAGCAACGGAGCCATGCTCGGTGACGGTGTTACCCAGCAGATAGCCCACCATGCAGTAGTCATAGGACGCGCCGTCCTGGGCGCGGCACAGGGCGTCATAGATCACCCGGTAGGCGGATTTGCCGTAGTAATCGTCCGCATTGATCACCGCGAAGGGCGCGCCGCCGATCGCCTCCGCCGCGCAAAGCACCGCGTGGCAGGTGCCCCAGGGTTTTACGCGCCCCTGGGGAACGGTGTAGCCCTGGGGGAGCGCATCCAGCTCCTGGAAGGCGTAGCGGATGTCCATGGGGCATTTCTCCAGGCGCTTGCCCACCGTGTCCATGAAATCCGACCGGATAGCAGATTTGATAATGATGACCGCCCGCCGGAACCCGGCTTCGTAGGCGTCATACAGGGAATAGTCCAGAATTGCCTCCCCGTGGCTGCCCACAGGGTCGATTTGCTTCAGCCCGCCGTAGCGGCTGCCCATGCCCGCAGCCATTACGACAAGAACTGGTTCAATTGCCATGATGGATGGCCTCCTTTTTCTACTCTGTTCCGATATTATACCATTTATTTTGGAAAAAGCAATATAATTTTTATTCTGAACTGGAAAGCCGCCGTTTTTTGCCGGAGATTGCGTGAAATTATTGTAAATTCCCCAAATGTTTACGGCTTGTTCACAACGGATATTTATGCTAACAGAAGGAGGGATGACAATGTTTGGATTTGTCACAGCAAATATAGCGGAATTGACAAAGGAACAGAAAGCAAGATATAATGCGGTATATTGCGGGATCTGCCGGCAGATCCGGGACCGTTCCTCCCAGGGCGCCCGGCTGGGGCTGAGCTATGATATGGCATTCCTGGCGCTGCTGCTCTCCTCCCTGTACGAGCCGGAGGAAACCGGCGGGGACCGCGCCTGCGCCCTGCACCCCATCCGGCCGAAGGCCTGGGTGGACAATGCGTACATCCGCTACGCGGCGGATATGAACGTGGCGCTGGCCTATTACAACGCCCTGGACGACTGGCAGGACGAAAAGAAGCCCACCGCCCGCTTCCAGGCCAATCTGTTCGGCAAGTATTACGCGGATATCGCCCAGAATTACCCCCGGCAGTGCCAGGCCATTGAGGACTGCATCCGGGAGCTGTCCCAGCTGGAGAAGGTGGACTGCGCCAATGCCGACCAGGTGGCCAATTGCTTCGGCACGCTGATGGCGGAGATTTTCGTGTACCAGGAGGACCTCTGGGCGCCGACCCTGCGGCAGATGGGCCTCGCCCTGGGAAGATTTGTGTACCTGGCGGACGCAGCGTCGGATTACAAGCGGGACAAGCGAAAGCATAAGTACAATCCGTATCTGGCTATGGGAACCGGGGAGGATTGGAGCCGCTGGGAGGATTACCTGGTGCTGGCCATGGGCCGATGCACCGAGGAATTTGAAAAGCTGCCCCTGGTGCAGGATAAGGCGCTGCTGGACAATATCCTTTACAGCGGCGTGTG
Source organism: Bacillota bacterium (assembly GCA_021199635.1). Taxonomy (GTDB): domain Bacteria; phylum Bacillota; class Clostridia; order Oscillospirales; family Oscillospiraceae; genus Faecousia. Next base: position 13,323 of record JAJQHS010000117.1, on the reverse strand, counting down.
GTGCAGCTTCCGAAGGAAGAAGAAGGAAGGTCAGGAGGAGAGAGCAACATGAGCAAAGACCCCTATGAGGTGCTTGGCGTCAGCCGGGACGCATCCGACGAGGAGATCAAGCAGGCCTACCGGCGTCTGGCAAAAAAATACCACCCCGACCTGAACCCCGGTGATGCGGAGGCGGCGCGGAAAATGCAGGAGATCAACGCCGCCTATGAGCAGATCAAGAACCCGGAGAAGGCATCCGCCTCCGGCTCCCAGGGCGGCTACGGCAGCAGCCAGGGCGGTTACGGCGGCTATGGCGGCTATGGCTATGGCCCGTTCGGCGGCGGGTATTACCAGCGCCGGAACGATTCGGACACCGGCAAGGGCGACCAGTACCAGAAATCCGCCTACCAGTATATCCGGATGGGAATGTACCAGGAGGCGCTGAACGCGCTGTCCAACTCTCCGAACCACGATGCCTACTGGTACTATATCAGCGCCCTGGCCAACGACGGCCTGGGCAATCAGGTCACCGCGATGGAGCATATCCGCAAGGCGGTGTCCATGGACCCGGACAATGCGGAGTACCTGCGCACCATGGAGGAAATCCAGAACGGCGGCGCGGCGTATCGCCGCCAGGCAGGGAATTTCCGGGGCTTCTCCGGAGGCAGCCGCTGGATCGATTTTGCGCTGTGCATGCTGCTGAACCTGTGCTGCTTTAGAGGCGGCTGCTGCTACTGCTGACCGCACACGTAAAAAATGCAAAATCCGCAGGTCACCCTGCGGATTTTGCAGCAAGAAAAGAGGAGAGGAAAAAATGAAAAAGAGAAGAATCAGTGAAGTAATTTGTTTTCTTGCCTCTATCATACCGGAAAATTGTGAAGAAAACCAGTGGGGAAATATTAAAAATATTTGAAGTTCTGTGAAGTACATTAGTGCCCTATCAGCGGACAGAAAAACCAATCGAAGAAACGCTTTACATACGGGAACTTTTGGGGTAAAATAGGCACAGTGACAGGCCGCCGTGACCCGGCGGCGCAAAGGAGGAGCAAGGCAATGCGAAACGATACCCGCGAGGAACTGGAACGGCTGGAGCGGGAGCTTCTGGCGGAGGATGAAACGGCAGACCTGCTGTCTGACCTGCCGGAGAGCCTGCGGGCGGAGGTCCAGGGCGACCCCGCGGACGACATCCTGCTGGAATCCATCTCGGATTCAGAGCCGGGGGCGCATCCCGCCTTTGACGATCCGGATAAGATCCACGAGCCGAAGGAGCCCATGGTCTACTGCAATTATTCCAACGATTACGGCCGGAACCTGAAGGAATTTGCCGAGAATGGGGGCGCGGATATGGCAAAGAAAAAGAAGGAGGATAAGCTCCTGATCGGCCTGATGGCCACCGCCAGCTTCCTGTGCGTGGCCATTGTGGGCGTGCTGATTTACTGGATGGAGGTTTTCCTGAGCTGATGGGCGCGCCGGTAGGCCGCTTTGCACCCACGCCGTCCGGGCGGATGCACCTGGGCAATGTATTTGCCGCCATGGTTTCCTGGCTGTCCGTGAAGCGGGACGGCGGGGAATGGGTGCTGCGGATGGAGGACCTGGATACCCTGCGCACCAGCGAGGAAGCTGCCCGGATGATCCGGGAGGATCTGCGCTGGCTGGGGCTTGCCTGGGACCGGGAAACCGCGCCCCAGTCCCGGCGGAGCGGGGCTTACCTCCGGTATTTCGAAAAATTGGCGGACATGGGGCTGCTGTACCCCTGCTACTGCACCCGCAGCCAGCTGCACAGCGTCAATGCGCCCCATTTGTCCGATGGGACCTATGTCTACCCCGGCACCTGCCGGGGTCTTTCCGGTGCACAGCGGGCGGCGGTGGGAAGAGCGCCTGCCTGGCGGGTGCGGGTGCCGGAGGAAACCTGGCGCTTCAGCGACCTGTGCCAGGGGGCGTACGCCCAGGACCTGGCCACGGAATGCGGCGACTTTGTCGTGCGCCGGGCGGATGGGGTGTATGTCTATCAGCTGGCGGTGACGGTGGATGACGGGGAAGCCGGCGTCACCCAGGTGGTACGCGGGGCGGACCTGATCGGCTCCGCGCCCCGGCAGATGTATCTGCAGGCGCTGTTCGGCTTCCCCCACCCGGAATACGGCCATGTGCCCATGCTGCTGTCCGCCGATGGTCGGCGGCTGAGCAAGCGGGACCGAGACCTGGATATGGGGGCGCTGCGCAGCCGGATGACGGCGCAGGCACTTCTGGGCTACCTGGCGGCGGCATCCGGGCTGATCGACCGGGCGGAGCCGGTAAGCCCCGCGGAGCTGGCGGGGGAATTTGCCTGGGAAAAGCTGCGGAAAGCGGATCTCCGCCTGGACGCGGCCATGATGGGCAGCTTGGAATAGAGGGATTTTATGGAACTGAAGGGGAAGACGGTCAATTTCCTCGGCGACAGCATCACCGAGGGGCACGGTGTGGCGGAGATCGGGCGCAACCGCTATGACAATCGCCTGCGCGCCATGGCCGGGTTGAAGGCAGTGAACAATTACGGCATCGGCGGTACGCGACTGGCCTACCAGTCCCACGCCAGCACCCCGGCGCGGAACGACCTGTATTTCTGCGGGCGGGCCTTTTCCCTGGACCCGGCGGCGGATATTACCGTGGTGTTCGGCGGGACCAACGACTATGGCCATGGGGACGCGCCCTTCGGGAGCATGGCGGATCAGACGCCGGATACCTTCTGTGGGGCGGTGGAATTCCTGATGACCTTCCTGGCGGAAGCGTATCCTGCCACCCAGATCATATTTCTCACCCCGGCGCGGCGGCAGGGCGATCTGGCGCCAAGCCCGCGGGCGGGTGCGGGGCGTCCGCTGAAGGACTACTGCCAGGTGATCCTGGAGAAGGGCAGGGAACACGGCATTCCGGTGCTGGACCTGTACGAGCGGCTGGGGATCGACCCCAATCGCCCGGAGGACGCCGCCCGGTACGCGCCGGACGGGCTGCATCTGAACGACGCGGGGCACGGGGTGCTGGCGGCGCTTCTGCTCCAATTTTTGCAGGAATTGCAGATCGGGGAATGAAAAATCGGCTGACGGACGCGTCAGCCGATTTTATATAGCCGTTTGCCGTTTTCCATGGTGATGCGCTGGATCTCCTCCACGCTGACGCCCCGGATCTGCGCCAGCTGCTGCGCCATGCGGAACACCCGGCTGGGGTCGTTCCGCCGCCCCCGGAACGGCTCCGGGGACATATAGGGGCTGTCCGTCTCGATCACGATCCGCTCCAGGGGGATGGCTGCGGCCGCCTCCACCGCCCGCCGGGCGTTCTTGAAGGTCAGCACGCCGGTGAAGCCGATGTACCAGCCCATTTCCGTCAGCTGCCGCGCCATTTCCGCGGAGCCGGAGAAGCAGTGGAACACCCCATGCACCTGGGGAAATTCCCGTAGGATGGCCATGCCGTCCCCGTGGGCGTCCCGCTCGTGGACGATCACCGGCATGGAAAGCTTCTGCGCCAGCGCCATCTGGGCGGCGAAGGCCTTCTGCTGCACCTGGCGGGGGATGTCCTCGTAGTGGTAGTCCAGGCCGATCTCCCCAATGGCGCGGATTTTGGGGTTTTGTTTACATAACATCTCATATTCCGCCAGGACATCGTCGTTTACCTCGTCCGCCGCATCGGGATGGGAGCCGACGGCGGCGTAGATATAGCCATATTTCCGGGACAGGGCGTCCGCCTGCCGGGAGGAGGCGAGGCTGCATCCCGGATTCATCAGCAAACCGATCCCCTGCTGCGGCAGGGCGTCAAGCAGCGCCTCCCGATCCTGGTCAAAGGCGCGGTCATCCATATGGGCGTGGGTATCAAACAGCATAGCTCCTCCTATTCCTCCACCACAGCCACGTAGCAGCCGTCGATGGTCGTGATCCTTGGGTCGTCCGGGGTGAAATCCGTGCCCCTGAGGTAAGCGCCCAGCCCCTGCCCGGTGCATTTGGCGTAGGCCTCCTTCAGCACCCACAGGCGCAGCAGGGCGGCGGCGGGGTCCTGCGCGGCGGCGGCGCGGCGCTTCTCCCCGGGGGAGAGGAAGCGCTCCCCCACAGCCGGGGGGATCTGCCGCTGGACATCCTCCGCATCGATGCCGATGTTGTGCCGGCTCAGGCAGCAGAACGCGTGGGTGCGGCAGTGGGAGAGGGAGAAATGCAGCCCGCCCGCGGGGAAATAGGGCTTCCCCAGGGCGGTGACGGCGGTTTCCGGCAGCGCCTCGCCCGTTTCCTCCCGGTACAGCCGGGCGAGCAGCGCCCAGGCAGCCTCGTGGCCGCTTCCGCCTGCCAGCGCTGCCCAGGCCAGGCGGTATTCTCCCTGCGCCATTTTCCTCACCCCTTACCCTCCAGTATACGCCAAAATCTCTGCCGGGTCAATAAAAAAGCCTTGTTTCACGGCATATTTCCCGGTATAATGGGAGGAAAGGAGGGATCGTTATGAAGAAGCGAATGGCGGTGACCATCCCCCGCCGGGGCGCGGCGGTGACGGCATCCTGGGTGCTGATGGCGGCGGCGGGTCTGATCCGCCTGGGCTATTACCTGCCACGGCAGATGGACAGCTTTACCTTCTGGGTGCAGCTGGTGATGCCGGTGACGGCGGCGGTATTTTACCTTTCAGGCATCGCCCTGGGCGGGAAGTGGGGGAAAGGCTGCGTCCTGGCGGCGACTGCCTTGGGCGTGGTGTTTTTCATGGTCAAGGCCACCACCTTCACGCCGCTGCACCAGGCGCTCTGCACGCTGCTGTATACGGCGGTGCTGGTGCTGGTGTTCGGCACGCTCCTGGGCTTCCTGCCCACGAAAAAGCTGCTGTACCCCCTGTTCAGCCTCCCGCTGGCCTACCACCTGCTGGTGGAGGATACCCAGGCCTACTTTTTCGCCCAGCCGTCGGTGCCGGTAGCGGATTGGCTGCCGGAGATCAGCGTGCTGTGCATTATGGCAGGGCTGCTGTGCCTGTCTGTCAGCCTGAAGACGGAAAAGCTGGCTTAATTGTCCCGTTACCGGATGTTCCCCCGGCGTAGCGCCCGCAGCAGGAGCTGCACCTGGCGGGCGGACGCATCATGCCCGAAGCTGATGCGCACGGTACCGGTTTCCAGTGTCCCCGCGCTTTCGTGGGCCAGGGGCGCACAGTGCAGCCCCGCCCGGACGGCGACCCCCTGGGCGGCCAGCGCCTGGGCGGCTGCCTCGCAGTCCATATCCGGCAGGATGGAAACGGTGGCCGATTGATGTGCTCCCGCAAATACCCGGTACCCCTGCCGCCGCAGCGCCGGGATACAAAGCGCGGCGGCCTCCTGCTCCCGGCGGAAAATGGCGTCGGTCCCGACCCGGCGGATATAGGCAAGCCCGGCGGACAGCCCGGCGATGCCCGGCACGTTCAGGGTGCCCGCCTCCAGCCGATCCGGCAGGAAGTCCGGCATGGCCTGGCTCCGGGATTCGCTCCCGGTGCCCCCGGCCAGCAGCGGCACGGGCTTCCCGCCGCACAGCAGCAGCCCTGTTCCCTGGGGGCCGAGCAGCCCCTTGTGGCCGGGCATGGCGATGTAATCCGCGCCCAGCTCCCCCAGCTTCACGTTCAGCGTCCCGGCGGACTGCGCTGCGTCCAGGATGAACGGCACGCCGTGCTTCCGGCACAGCTCCGCCATGCGCGCCGCAGGCAGAATGTAGCCGAACACGTTGGAAACATGGGTGAAAACCGCGGCATCCACCCCTGAGCGCAGGCCGCGCTCGAATGCCTCCAGCGTATCGTCCCAATCGAACAGCCGCCGCCCGGCCACCACGATCTTTGCGTCCAGAAGGTGCAGCGGGCGGGTGACGGCGTTATGCTCAAACCCGGAGATCAGGACCGTATCTCCGGGTTTTACCAGTGTGCGGATGGCGATATTCAGCCCGTGGGTGCAGTTGGCGGTGAAAACCACCTGCTCCGGCTGGCAGTCGAACAGTGCCGCGGCCTGCTCCCGGCAGGCATACACGGCATCCGCCGCGGCCATGGCGGAGGGGTAGCCGCCCCGGCCGGGATTGGCACAGGTCTGCATAGCCCGGAGCATGGCCTGGGATACGCTGCCGGGCTTGCGCAGGGAAGTCGCCCCGTTATCCAGATAGATCATAGCGCCCGCTCCTCGACCCGCCCGTCGGCGGTCAGGGCGTAGAGCTTCCCGAACGGGATGGCCCGCTCCCGCAGGAGCGCCACCGCGGGCATGGCGTCCCGCCCCCGGATGCGCAGGCAGTAGCCGCAGCCCCGCTCCGCGAGCTGCTTCGGCGTCCGCTGCAAAATGCCCTCTACTCCGGCGCCCCGCAGCGCCCGGTCCCCCCTCTGGGCGAAGGTCACGGAGCGGAAGGTGATCAGCCAGTCATTTTTCATAGAAATCCCTCCCGCATCAGTCTATGCGTATCCCGTCGAATCGGTGCCCGCGGGAGGACGAAAAAGCAGCCGGGTCGCCCCGGCTGCTATTCATCGCAGAGATGGGAATATGCGTGGGGAGGTCACTCCTCCAGCAGGCACACCGCGTGGCAGGCAATGCCCGCCATAGTGCCGGTGAAGCCCAGGCCCTCCTCCGTGGTGGCCTTTACGTTCACCCGGCTCGGGTCGATCTGCAGGGCGGCGGCAATATTTTCCTCCATCTGCCCGATCCGGTCCTTTACCTTTGGCTTCTGGGCGATCAAGGTGACGTCGATATTGCCCACCCGGAAGCCGGAGCGCCCCACCTTCTCGCCCACAATGCGCAGCAGCTCCAGGGAGTCGGCGTCCTTATATTTCGGGTCCGTGTCCGGGAAATGCCGCCCGATATCCCCCAGTCCGGCGGCGCCCAGCAGGGCGTCCGATACCGCATGGAGCAGCACGTCCGCATCGCTGTGCCCATCCAGCCCCAGGGGGAAGGGGATATGCACCCCGCCCAGGATCAGCGCCCGGCCCTCGGTCAGCCGGTGCACATCATATCCGTGTCCAATTCTCATACCGTTTCCTCCAGCAGAAGCTCCGCGATTTTCAGATCCATCGGGGTGGTGATTTTGATGTTCCGCTCGTCCCCCTCCACGATCCGCACGGACATGCCCAGCCGCTCCACGGCGGCGCAGTCGTCCGTCACCGGAATCTCCTCCTCCTCGGCCTTGCGCAGCGCGGCTTTTAGCAGGTCAACGTCGAATACCTGGGGCGTCTGCACCGCCCGGAGGGTGCTGCGCTCCGGCGTCTGGGACACAATGCCCCCCTGGACGACCTTGACGGTATCCTTTACCGGCACCGCCGGGGCCGCCGCGCCGTAGCTGTGGGCTGCCCGCACCACCCGGTCAATGACCTGCCATGAGGTCAGGGGCCGCGCCCCGTCCTGGATGGCCGCCAGCTGCGTCCACGCTGACAGGGCGCCAAGCCCCGCCGCTACAGATGCCTGCCGGGTGTCGCCCCCGGCGATGACCGCCCGCACCTTTGGAAAATCATGGCACAGGTCGGAGATGGGCACAATCAGCTCCGGGCGGGTGACCACGACGATCTCCCGTATGGCGTCGCATTCCTGGAATGCCCGCACGGTCCGCACGATCACCGGCTCGCCCCTCAGCTGCGCCATCATCTTATCAATGCCACCCATGCGGGTGGCGTTCCCCGCCGCCACGATCACAGCGCCGCAGTATTTCAGCGGCAGCGCCTTCCTGGCGATCTTTGTGTACTTGGTGATATCCATAGGATTCGACCTCCTTTCTGTGCTTGGTCACAGGCCGAAGACCAGGTCATCTCCGTCCAGCTCATCCAGCTGGTGGAATCCCAGCCTGCGGTACAGCGCCTGGGCGTTCCGGTTGCTGACCTCCACCGACAGCCGGATTTGGCCGCCGGGAAACGCCTCCTTCAGAATTTCCAATGCCAACTGCGCTGCGGCGGTCCCGTAGCCCTTCCCCTGCTGGCGCAGGTCTATAAAATAGCTCCAGCTATAGTGCCCCGGCCATCGGTTGAACAGGAGGAAGCCTACCGGCGCCCCCTGCCGGCCGCAGATGATGCAGGGGAAATGGTCCTGGGGGTGCAGATACGCCCTGCCCAGGGAAAATCCCCCGGAATTGACAAACTCCTTTTGCTCCGGGGACAAAATGCAGCCCTCGGTGGCGAACCAGATGTCCTCATCGTCCCTGAGAGGGCGGAAGAAAACCGCGCCGGATGGGTTCCCCTGCAAAAGCGGCAGGATCGCTTCCTGAATCGGTGCCATAGATACCTCCTGAAATGTCACAGCTCCAGAATCAGCTTCTTGAAATAATCGCCCCGGACCATAAAATTTTTGAACTGGTCAAAGGCCGCGCTGGCCGGGCTCATCAGCACGATGTCCCCCGCCTGCGCCGCGGCCGCGGCCGCCAGCACCGCCGAGGTGAAATTCCCACAGTCGGTGATCTCCGGGCAGCCGGGCCGGTATTGCGGGGCGCTTTCCACCGCGCTGCGGATCTTTGCCCCGGTCGCGCCGCCCAGGAACAGCTTGCTGACATGGGCGCAGATTTCCGGCCCCAGGGCGTCGTAGGGGATATGCTTATCGTAGCCACCGGCGATGAGGATGACCTTCTCTTCAAAGCTGAGCAGCCCGGCGATGGTGCGGCTGGGGCTGGAGGCAATGGAATCGTTGTAGAACCGCACGCCGTCCTTGACCCGCACCAGCTCGATGCGGTGCTCCACGCCGCCGAAGGTCTGCGCCACATGGCGTATGGCATCGTCCCCCGCCAGGCCCTCCACCGCCAGGATGGCCGCCATGTAATTCTCAATATTGTGCACCCCGGGGATCCGGATCTCCCGGACGGGGAGCACCGGCTGCGCGTCCCGGCAGATCACGCCGTCCTGCAGGCAGACCCGCGCCTGCCGTTTCCGGGAGAAGCGGTGGGTGACGCCGTTGCCGGTGAAGGAATCCGTGATAGCGTTGTCCGCGTTCAGGATCAGCAGGTCATGCGCCCCCTGGAAGCGGTAAATATTCTGCTTCGCCCCGATGTACTCCGCCATATCCCTGTGATAATCCAGGTGATTGGGCGCCAGATTGGTGATCACCGCCCGGTTGGGGCTGTGAGTCATATCCATCAGCTGGAAGGAGCTCAGCTCCACCACCGCGAAATCCTCCGGCCGCATCTGCCGCACCTGGGGCAGGAGGCTCGCGCCGATATTGCCACCCAGCCAGACGGTTTTTCCCGCCGCCTTCAGAATTTCGGAGATCAGTGTGGTGGTGGTGGTCTTCCCGTCCGAGCCGGTGATGCCGATGATCTGGCAGGGGCAGCACTGGAAGAAAACCTCCATCTCCGAGGTGACCTGCGCCCCACCGGCGCGCAGCGCCACCAGCGCCGGATTGCCGGGGTACATCCCCGGCGTGCGGAATACGATATCCGCCTGTATGCCGTCCAGGTAGCCGTCCCCCAGCCGGAGCTTGCAGCCCAGCTGCTCCAGCTGGAGCACCTCGCTGTCCAGCTTCTCCCGGGGGGTGCGGTCGCAGCCGGTGACGTCGCAGCCGTATTCCAGCAGCAGCCTTACCAGCGGGCGGTTGCTGACGCCCAGGCCCAGCACGGCGATGGTTTTGCCTTTCAGCGACGCGAAATAGCGTTCAAAAGCGTTGTCCATTTCTTTGCCCTCGTTCCCATGGAATTCTACTCTATAGTATATCCCTTTCCAAAAGATTTTGCAAGCCATTTGACAATCCGGCGGCTTTGCGTTACAATAATTCCGCGACCAGGCCGGACAGCCGCGGAGGGATGCCGAAAGGCGCTGCTCTGAGGAAAGTCCGGGCTCCACAGGGTAAGGATAACGGGTAACGCCCGCCGGGGGTGACCCCAGGACAAGTGCAACAGAGAGATACCGCCGCCGCCCGGTCCCGGGCAGCGGTAAGGGTGAAAAGGTGCGGTAAGAGCGCACCCAGCCCATGGAGACATGGGTTTTATGATGTAAACTCTATCCGGAGCAACACCGTGTGTGGGACAATCGGCTGACCCGGCCGTCCCCAAGAGGTGGCTGGACCCCGTGAGCAATTGCGGGGCTAGATAGATGGCTGTCAAGACAGAACCCGGCTTATAGGCCTGATCGCACCAAAATTACGCCGCTGCACAGCTTGCAGCGGCGTAATTGCGTCCTGAGGATCATTCCGCGTCCTGGGGCTTTGGCGGCTCCGGCTGCGCCAGCCCGGCGGCGTCGGACACGGGCAGACTGAAAACGATGCCCTGCGCCTTCTTGTGCATGCCCATCTGCTTGTAAAGGGCGTTGAGCACATTGTCCCGGATGTCCTTCTCCACCACCATCATCAGGATCTCCTTCTCCGTGTGGAGGGGGATGCCGAAGAAGGCCGCGGCCTCCTCCTTGGCCACGCCCCGGGCGTTCAGGATGGTGCCGCCCCGGACGCCCTGCTCCCGGGCAACATCCATGGCATCCTCGGCATAGCCGGAATTGACGATGGCAAAAATGACCTCGTGGTTCTCAGTTTTCATACTCGCTCCCCCTTCCGAAACGGTTGTTGCTCAAAAATTGGTACAGATTTACCCCAATCACGCTGCTCAGCGGCACGGCGAAGGCAATGCCATTGCCCCGCCTGACGGTGGCAAATTTCTCCTCCAGGCAGCGCAGGATCTCATCGGCCTGGTCCTCCCGGATGACGCTGAGGATAACCGCTTTCTGGTTGTTCAGCCCCAGCATTTCGATGATCTCCGAGCTGGCGGTGCCTTTGCCGCCCATCACCGTCTGGAAATTCACCGCGAATTGGCCGAGAACATCCAGGTAAAATTCCGCTTTCGGCCTGTCCACCACGGTGAACAGGAGCTTTAGCTTTTTGATTGCCGATTCGTTGACCGTATTTTCCACGGATGTTCCTCCTCACATAAAGTTGATGATCTGCTGATCGTCCGCGTCCAGGATGCGCTTCATGGCTCTGCGCTCCTGCACATGGTCGGAGGCAATGGCCCGGAAGCCCATCAGCTGGATGGTGATCAGCGGCGCCATGGCCACCAGCGCCACCACACCGAAAGCATCCTGCAGCACGGCGTCCGCCCCCTGAAGGCACACGCATACGCCGATGGCGAAGGGCAGGATAAAGCCGGAGGTCATCGGCCCGCTGGCCACGCCGCCGGAGTCGAAGGCCACAGCGGTATACACCGGCGGCACGAACAGGGACAGCAGCAGCGAAAGGAAATAGCCGGGAACGATGTAATAAACCAGGGAGAAGTCAAAAATGATCCGCACCACGGACAGCGCGATGGCCGCGCCCACGCCCAGGCAGAGGCCGATGCGCATGGAGCGCCGGGAAATGCTGCCGCCGGTGACCTCCTCCACCTGCTCGGTGAGCACATGGATGGCCGGCTCCGCCAGCACCACCAGGATGCCCATGACCAGGCTCAGCACCACCAGCGCCGCCGGGTGGAGTCCGGACAGCTGGGTACCCAGCTGATAGCCGATGGGCATAAAGCCCACGTTTACCCCGGTCAGGAACGGCACCAGCCCCAGGTAGGTGAAAACCACGCCGATCCCGATCCTTTTCAGCCGCTTTTTCGGCAAATGCAGGAATGTGACCTGGCAGATCAGGAAGAACGCCACGATCAGCCCCAGGGCGATGGCTACCTCCCCGGCAATTTCCGCCGCGGTGCCCAGGAACGCGCCAGAAATGTCGCCGCTGACGGCGTAATCCGGCACGGTATAGCTCAGGTCGCCGTCGGAGAAGATCCCCAGGGCCAGCACTGCCGCCACCGGGCCGATGGAACACAGCGCAACCATGCCGAAGCTGTTCTCCTGACTGTGGCGGTCGCCCAGCACGCCGGAAATGCCCACGCACAGTGCCATGATAAACGGCACGGTGATCGGCCCGGTGGTCACGCCGCCGGAGTCGAAGGCCAGGGGCAGCAGCGCCAGCTTGTCATCCGCCGCCAGGATCAGCGCCAGGGCAAACAGCAGGGTGTAGAACAGCATCAGGATCTGGGAAAGCTGCCGGTGGAACACAATGCGCAGTATGGCCACCACGGTAAACAGACCGACGCCCATCCCCACGGTCAGCATCAGCAGAGTCGAATCCATCACGGAGCTGACGTAGCTGGCCAGCACCTTCAGGTCCGGCTCGGCGATGGTGATGAGCATCCCCAGCACGAAGCACACCGCCAGCAGGAGCCCCAGCTTCCGCTGCTTGGACAGACCGGAGCCTACGTAGGCGCCCATGGGTGTCATCGCCAGGTCCGCACCCAGGGTGAACAGCCCCAGCCCCACCACCAGCAGCACCGCGCTCAGGGTGAAGGTGAGCAGCTCCGTCCCGGACAGGCTGACCTGGGGCAGCAGCGCCAGCAGGTAGACGATCCCGGTGACCGGCAGGGTGGAGAGCAGGGCCTCCTTGATTTTTTCCAGCAGTTCCTTCAAAATTCATCACCTTTTTGAAAAGTTTGGCATTTTCTGCATTGTAGCAGAAAATGCCCCGCCCTTCAACCGTACAAATGTAAATAATATGGAAAAGGCGCTGCCGCGCGGGACGCGCTGTGTTTGTCAAACAGACTTAACGAATACATCGCATATGAAATCCATCTATGAACGGCTTGGCGGCGTCGAGGAATTTCGATTTCTCAGATGGGCGTTTTTTAATATCCAGTCCCATTGTAACGCTTGAAATTACATCAAAAGCATGATATACTTTGAGAAGCGGGAGCAAAGGAGTATACTATAATGCAGATTTCGAGCAGATTTACAATAGCAATTCATGTATTTGCCTGTATTGACGTCTTTAAGGATGATCATAAACTGACCAGTGACTTTTTGGCGAGCAGTGTCAATGTCAATCCTGTTGTGATACGGCGCATTTTACAGCAGTTGAAAGCAGCCGGACTGATTATGGTTGCTCGCGGCAGCGGCGGTGCATCCATTGCAAAGCCATTGGATGAAATCACATTTCTTGACGTATATAAAGCCGTGGAATGCGTGGAGGACGGCGAACTGTTTCATTTCCATGAGAATCCGAATCCTGACTGCCCTGTTGGGAAGAATATCCATCAAGTGCTGGATGAGAAACTGATGAGGATTCAAAATGCGATGGAGTCTGAGATGCAGAAAATTACGATTGCGGATGTTGTAAAAGACACACAGAAATATATTCAATTGCAAACCTGATTTATGGCAGACGTTTTAATTTTGGGCCTTGCTTCTTTGCCGGAAGTGATGCTCAAAATTTTTCGCGTAATTTTCGTTGTACCTATTGACATTACAACAGTGGAGTGCTATAATCGTTGTAACAACGGATGATACAACCGTTAATATAAGGCCTTTTCTAATGCAAGGTGCAGCTGACCTTGGTTGGAAAAATCCAAAACCAATTTTGGAGGTATTCATCATGAAAAAAGTACTTATCATCAATGCAAGCAAGCGCCGCAACGGTAACTC
>JAJQHS010000063.1 GCA_021199635.1 Bacillota bacterium | reverse complement strand
CGCCGGATAAATACATACCCAGGCTATCCCAGTTTGCGGCGGTATGTTCGCCGGACTTCTCCACATACACGGATATGCCGGTTGCGATGCAGATATACAACCACTACCGTAAACACTGGCTGGCGGCCTACTGGCAGCAATACGGGCTTGCAGTATATCCCACCATCTCATGGAGTACCCCGGAAAGCTATGCCTGGTGCTTTGACGGGGAGCCTGTGGGCAGTATCGTGGCGGTATCCAGCGTGGGCACACAGGCGAACAAGGAAACAAAGCGTCTTTTCCTGCAAGGCTATGAGGAAATGATGAAGCGGCTTGACCCCACATTCGTGATCTTCTACGGGAATGTTCCGGAGGAATGCGACTGGAATGTAATCCGGGTGCCGCCGCACTATGAGGAAATCAGACGCAGGAGGGCGGAAAAGAATGGACAAGTACCCCTTCCAGCCGGAGCTACTGGATGCCCTGCCTGAAAGGGTTGCGGCGCTGTTCCGGGAATTGGAGGACACGCTTCTGGAGGACATATGCTCCCAGCTTGCCACAGGAAAGATGAACGAGGTTACGGTGCAGGGCATCCGAGCGCTGCGGGGAATTGGCATAGATTTGGAAGAAATCGAAAGAGCAATCCAGGAAACGGCAAGTATCAGCGAGACCACACTAAATGATCTGCTGGATGATGTCGTATCGCGGAACCAATCGTATTATTCGGATTTGATCGACTTTGCCGGACTGACACAGCCGGAGCATATTGTCGGGAGCGAAGACATCAACGCAATCGTTGCGCAAACCAAAAATGAGCTGGCCAATATAACCCAGTCCATGGGGTTCCTGGTGGACAATGGCAGGACGAAGCTGGGCCCGGCGGAAGCGTATCAATGGGCGCTGGACAATGCGGAAATGCAGATACAGTCGGGCGCGATTTCCTACAATCAGGCAATCAATAGCGCGGTGCGGCAGCTGGCAGACAGCGGGCTGAAGACCGTGAAGTATGAAAGCGGGCATATCGATCAGCTGGATGTTGCAGCTCGCCGGGCGGCACTAACAGGGATCCATCAGGTGTGCGCAAAATACACCGAGCAAAGCGCGGCCTATTTGGATTCGCCATACTATGAGGTATCCGCACACGCGGGGGCGCGGGACAAGCCGGGCGCATCCCCGTGGGCATCGCACAAGGATTGGCAGGGCAAGGTGTATTCCGTCCGCGCAGGCGACATTTACCCGAATATATACGCCGTCTGCGGGCTGGGCTATGTGGATGGGCTTGAGGGCGCGAACTGCCGCCACATTCGGAATGTGTGGGTCGAGGGCGTATCCGAGAGAACCTATACGGACGAGCAGCTGGCAAATATCGACAAGCCCCCGTTCAAGTACGAAGGCAGAACCTATACCACCTACGAAGCAACCCAGAAGCAGCGGGAAATCGAGCGGACGATCCGGAAGCTAAAGCGGGAAAGGGACGCTTATAAGGCAGCTGGGCTGGACGAAGAGGCACAAACCGTAAGCATCCGGATAAATCGCCTAAGCAAGGAATACACGGAGTTCAGCAAGGCTGCGGGGCTGAGAGAACAGCGGGAGCGGATGCAGGTGGAGTATACCGAGAGCATGACAGACGAGCAAATGGAGGCCCTGAAAGCGAAAAAACGTGCACAGGCAGCCGTTAAAGAGGAGATTAAGAGCGGAAAATATAATCTTACAATTAACTCGGAGAAGCAAGCTCGTCACATGGTGGGGAGCGCCGTTCCGGGCAGAAGCGTTTTCACAATTTCGATGGAGGAATTGCAGCAGATAATAACGAGCATGGCAGGAACGGGAGAGATACAGCTCACGGAAAATCTGCAATGGAAGCACACAGAAAAGATTGCAATTGGCAGAGAAATCGGTTACACTATCAATAATAATGGTGTCATTAGAAAAGCCTATAAATTGACAATTCATTACAGTAAGACTGGCACTCATGCAGTACCATCGGGGTGGTGAAAGAAATGAAGATTGGAGATCCAGAAGTGTATCGTGAAATGTATCGCGGAAAAAAACTTAAGGTTTACTTCAACGATGGAGGCATTCTGGACGGATGGCTTGATGGCTGTTACTGGGATTATGAGGAAGCTATTGACGACTTCATTCCCTATGACGGTAAGTATGATGACGGGGAGGAACATTTGAACCTTGACTTTAAGCCGGCAGATAGGCCTCCATACTGCAATTATCTTATCAGCGTTGTTGAAGAGGAAATCGACCATATTGAGATAATTGACCCGCTATAAGGAGGAAGGATTATGGGGACATTAGAAATTGCGTATAAAATTTTGTATAGCCTCGAGCACAAGAAAAAGGCGGACTATATGGGGCAACTGATTAGCCCCCAAAAACTGGGCTGCGGCGTCGATGATTGGGTTAGAACGCTTGAGGCGCTGCTGGATGAGGGATACATTGCAGGGGTTACGGTGTTCACAGACATTCTCGGGCAGAGACGCGTAGATGTCTCCAAATGCCGCATTACAATGAAAGGGGCAGAATACCTCCAGGAAAACAGCACAATGCGCAAATTTGCACAAATCGCATCCGACGTGATCACTATTGTGAAGCCATGAGTGAAAAGTTGCCGGTAAAAACCGAACTGCCTCAAGCGGCGCTGCAAGCCATCGCAGAGATTATCAAGCGAGGCAACGATGTGCAAATCCAACGCAAAGGCGACAGCATCCTTGTGCTGGAGGTAAAAAAGACAATCAAATATAGCCCCCGCTGAATTGGCAGCGGGGAGGGCAATTAGAGCCACCAGTCAAGTTACGCTTGATTGGTGGCTTTTTCTTCGTTATTATTGGCGCATTTGCGTTGATATATGGTCAGAGAAGACCCAAATCCCAGACGGCAGAGAAGCCGGAAATCCCAAACAGTGCGGAGAGAACCGCCTTAACAAACCCAAGGAGGAGAAAATGGCAAACATCGATACGAGCACCATCGAGGGCTTTGACGGCATGAGCGACGCTGAAAAAGTGACCGCCCTGCTGGGCTATCAGATTCCCGACCCCGAAGACCAAGCAGATCTACACGCCGAACACCAACCAGACCGCCATCATGGGG
>JAJQHS010000041.1 GCA_021199635.1 Bacillota bacterium | reverse complement strand
GTGCAGGGGGAGGCGGCGGGCTACGCCTATATCTGCGTGGGGCAGGATACCGTTGGGAAGGTGTCGCTGGTATACAGCCAGACGGTGGAGCAGCAGAAGCCGGAGAAGAAGCGCCATTTTTTTGACGGCTGGTTTGGAGGCGGAGCATGAAAGAACGTTTGCAGAAAATCCTCTCTGCCCGGGGCGTAGCGTCCCGGCGCAGGGCGGAGGAATATCTGCTGGCCGGGCGGGTCCGGGTCAATGGCCGGACGGCTTCCCTGGGGGAGAGCGCGGACCCGGAGCGGGACGAGATTCTGCTGGACGGGAAGCCGCTCCCGCCCCAGCAGTGCTATGTGTACATCCTGCTCAATAAGCCCAGGGGATACGTCACCACATTGTCCGACGAGAAGCACAGGCGGAATGTGGCAGAGCTGGTGGCAGACTGCGGCATCCGCGTGTATCCGGTCGGGCGGCTGGACATGGATTCCGAGGGACTGCTGCTCCTGACCAATGATGGGGCGTTTGCCCAGCGCCTGATGCACCCCAGCCATCAGGTGGATAAAACCTATATCGTCTGGACGGACGGAGCCTGCACCGGTTCGCTGGAGCGGCTGCGCCGCCCGATCGTTCTGGACGGTTATCGGATTTCACCGCCGGAGGTCACGCTGCTGGAGTACGATGGGAGCCGGGCAAAATTCCGCATCACCATTCACGAGGGGCGGAACCGGCAGATTCGCCGCATGTGCCAGTCCGCCGGACTGACCGTGACCCGGCTGCGCAGGATCGCGGAGGGCGGCCTGCAGCTGGGCACACTGGTGCCCGGGCAATGGCGGTACCTGACAGAGGAGGAAGTGGCGGGGCTGAAATAGCTCCGCCATTTTTTGACGCAAGTCTTGCAAAATCCGGGGAAATCTGATATCCTAGGTGTAAAATTCCCAAAAAATCAAACGGAGTGTTCACAATGAAGAATGATATTCTGTCGATCCTGCAGGAGAGAATGCCCACTTTTTCCAAGGGGCAGCGGCGGATCGCCCGATACATTATGGAATCCTATGACAAGGCCGCATTCCAGACTGCCAGCCGTTTAGGCAAAACCGTGGGTGTGTCAGAGTCCACGGTGGTTCGCTTTGCCTCGGAGCTGGGCTACGACGGCTACCCCAGTATGCAGAAGGCATTTCAGGAGATGGTGGTCAACCGCCTTACCTCTGTGCAGCGCATCGAGGTCGCCCATGACCGGATCGGCGACCAGGACGTGGTTTCCATGGTGCTGCAGGCAGATATGGACAAGCTGCGCCACACCGGCGAAACCGTGGACAGGGCGGAGTTCCAGGCCGCGGTGGACGCCATCCTTTCTGCCCGCCGGGTGTACCTGCTGGGCGTGCGTTCCACAGCGCCGCTGGCAAGCTTTCTGGGGTATTATCTGAATTATATGTTCCGGGACGTGCGCATCATCACGGCTTCCGGCTCCGGAGAAGTGTTCGAGCAGATCGTGGGCATCAATGCGGACGATGTTCTGGTGGCATTCAGCTTTCCCCGGTACTCCGCCATCACCGCCAAGGCCGCCAGTTATTGCCGCACCACCGGCGCCACGGTGATCGGTGTCACCGATACCCGGCTCTCTCCTCTTGGCCAGAACAGCGACCATGTCCTGGCGGCCAAAAGCGATATGGTGTCCCTGGTGGATTCCCTGGTGGCGCCGCTGAGTGTGGTCAATGCCCTGCTTGTGGCCATCGCCGCAAAGCGGGAAACCGAGCTGGCGCAGACCTTCGGGGAGCTGGAGCACATCTGGGATGAGTACCATATTTACGAAACGCAGGTGGACGGGCAATGACCTTTGACGGGATCGTAATCGGCGGCGGTGCGGCTGGAATGTTTGCCGCGCTGACCGCAGCCGGGCAGGGGAGCCGCGTACTCATCCTGGAGCGCAATGACCGCCTGGGGAGGAAGCTGCTGATTACCGGTAAGGGCCGGTGCAACGTGACCAACCACTGCTCCGCGGAGGAGGTTCTCCGGAATGTCCCCCGGAACGGGCGGTTCCTCTACAGTGCAATGAACGCGTTCCCACCTGAGTCCGCGATGGCGTTTTTCCAGGAGAACGGCTGTCCGCTGAAAACAGAGCGAGGGAACCGGGTTTTTCCGGTTTCGGATCGCGCGTCTTCGGTGCTGGAATGCCTGCAATCGGTCCTCCGGCGGCGCCATGTGACCGTGGAATCCGGCAGGGTCCGGGAAATCCTGACGGAGGATGGGCACGTCACCGGCGTGCGCACGGAGCGCGAGGAATATCGCGCCGCATGGGTGATCCTTGCCACAGGCGGACTGAGCTATCCGGCCACCGGCTCCACCGGGGATGGATACGCCATGGCAAATCGCCTGGGGCACACGGTGACGGAAACGGAGGGCTCCCTGGTGCCTCTGGAGGTAGCCGGTCGGGACTGCCCGGACATGCAGGGGCTGAGCCTGCGGAATGTGGGCGTCAAACTGGTCTGCGAGAGTGGAAAGACACTTTACGAGGACTTTGGAGAGCTCCTGTTCACCCATTTTGGCGTGTCGGGGCCTACGGTTCTCAGTGCCAGCGCCCATCTGAAGGGGAAGTGCTGCCTGACCATCGACCTGAAACCGGCGCTGGACATGGCCAAGCTGGATGCCAGGCTGCTGCGGGATCTGGGGCAATACCAGAATCGCGCGATGGAAAACGCGCTGACGGAACTTTTGCCCCGCTCAATGATTCCGGTGATCCTGCGCCGGGCGGGCATAAGCGGGGAGCTGCAGGCCAACGCTTTGACCCGGCAGCAGCGCCGCGCGCTGCTTGAGCAGATGAAGAACTTTCGGCTGGAAATTACAGGAAAGCGCCCGGTGGCGGAGGCCATCATTACCTCCGGCGGTGTGAAGGTGTCAGAGGTCGACCCCAAAACCATGGCGTCGAAACGTGTGCCGGGGTTGTATTTTGCCGGGGAGATTCTGGACTGCGATGCTTACACCGGTGGCTTTAATCTGCAGATCGCCTGGGCAACCGGATATGCCGCAGGCATGGCGGTGCAGGCGCTGCGCGCGCAGCCGTAGGCTCCCCGAAAAATTTTGAGAAAAAAGGAAAATAGGTGCTTGACAAAAAGGGGGAGCTTTGGTA
>JAJQHS010000114.1:10866-19717 GCA_021199635.1 Bacillota bacterium | reverse complement strand
CCCAGAGAGGAGAGTAAGATGCATTACGAGGTCCGCAAAATTATGCACTTGACGGAGCTGAAGGTCAGCTGCACCTGCGTGCGGGTGCCCGTGGTGCGCAGCCATTCCATCTCCGTCAGCTGCCATTTCGATACCCATATTTCCGTGGAGCAGGCCAGAGCCGTCATTGCCGCCGCCCCCGGCTGCCGCCTGGCGGACGACCTGGAGAACCACATCTATCCCATGCCGCTGGACACCTCTGACCAGGACCTGGTGTTTGTAGGACGCATCCGCCCTGACCTGACGGATGAAAACGGCCTGTGCTTGTGGTGCTGCGGCGACCAGATCCGCAAGGGCGCGGCCACCAACGCCATTCAGATCGCGGAGCTCTTGCTCCAATAATATTCCAGCCCGGCGCAGGGTAACTGCGCCGGGCTTTGCTGCGCTGCGGCCAGTTGTGCCCGCAGCGGAGGGGCACCCCGAAAAAAATTTGTAAAATTTGAATTTCTCATTAAGAAAATGTGGATTTTTGTCCGATCCTGTGCTATAGTATAGATGGTATGGCGTTTCCCCAGCGTCCGCGTGGGGAAGTGCGCCGCGGGAGGATTTCTGATATGATTTATGATTTGCAAAAGGCCAGCATGTGGAAACGAATCTCCGCGCTGCTTCTGGATGTGATCCTTCTGAGCATCCTGGCGGTGGGGTTCGCCGCACTGTTTTCCAGCCTTTTCCATTTTGATACCTATAACAGCCAGCTCACCGCCGCCTATGAGCGGTACGAGGAGGAATTTGGCTACGACTTCGACATCACCCAGGACGAATACGACGCCATGTCGGAAGAGGAGCGGAGCGGATACGACGCCGCCGTCACAGCCGCCAACGAGGCGCTGGCAGCGGACGAGGAGGCAGTCTACGCCTACGGGATGCTGCTGAATCTGACCCTGCTGATTTTGACGCTGAGCATTCTGCTGAGCTATGCGGTGCTGGAATTCGCGCTGCCGCTGATTTTCGGCAACGGCCAGACCGTGGGGAAGAAGATTTTTGGCATTGGCCTGATGCGCACGGACGGGGTAAAGATCACCACCTTTATGCTGTTTGTCCGCACCTTCCTGGGGAAATTTACCATTGAAACGATGATTCCGGTGCTGATCCTTGTCATGCTGTACTTCGGCGTGAGCGGGATCGGGTTCATCGGGCTTGTGATTATCGGGCTTATCCTGCTGCTGCAGGTTGTATTTCTCATCACCACTCACACCAACTCTGCTATCCACGATATGCTCGCGTGTACCGTGGCCGTGGATCTGTCCAGCCAGATGATCTTCGGCTCGCCGGAGGAGCTGATCGCTTATAAGCAGAGGGTGCAGGCAGAGAAGGCTGCAAAGCAGGATTATTGAGGGGTCCGTGACTCCTCCCGCCATGGCGTGTCAAAATTTTGTATGAAGGAAAGGAAATCATATGAAAGTTGTTTTGGAGAACCTGACAAAAATTTTCCCCAGCCGAAACAAGAAGTCCAATGAGGAGGTCGTCGCCGTCAGCGACTTCACCTTCACCATCCCGGACGGCAAGCTGATCGGCCTGCTCGGCCCCTCCGGCTGCGGCAAAAGCACCACACTGTACATGATCAGCGGCCTTCAGAAACCCACCAGCGGAAAAATCTATTTCGGTGACGACGATGTCACGGAGCTGTCCACCGAGAACAGAGGCGTGGGCCTGGTGTTCCAGAACTATGCCCTGTACCCCCACATGACGGTGAAGCAGAACATTCTGTTCCCCCTGCAGAACCTGAAGGGCGCGGACAAGCTGTCCAAGGAGGAGATGCTGGAGAAGGCCTACAATGCCGCCAAGCTGGTCCAGCTGGACGAGCTGATGGACCGGAAGCCCAGCGAGCTTTCCGGCGGCCAGCAGCAGCGTGTGGCCATCGCCCGCGCGCTGGTGAAAATGCCCCGGGTCCTGCTGCTGGACGAGCCGCTTTCCAACTTGGATGCGCGCCTGCGTCTGCAGACCCGTGAGGAGATCCGCCGCATCCAGCGGGAGACCGGCATCACCACTATTTTCGTCACCCACGACCAGGAGGAGGCCATGAGCATCTCCGACATGATCGTTGTGATGAAGCTGGGCGTTGTGCAGCAGACCGGCGCGCCCCAGGACGTGTACGACGATCCCACCAACCTGTTCGTTGCCAAGTTCCTTGGCACACCGCCCATCAATGTTTTTGACGGCAGCGTAAAGGACGGCAAGCTCTACATCGGCAAGGATGCGGTGATGGATGTGCCCGGCGTCGCCAACCAGGACGTCACCGTGGGCATCCGCCCCGAGGGCTTTATCCTGGACGAGAACGGCCCGCTGCACTGCAAGCTCAGCTCCGTGGAGGTGCTGGGCCGGGACGTGAGCATCGTGTCCACCAACGCAGCCTCCGTCAACCCCATCATCCGCTCCATCATCAACGCCGACAATAAGGTCGATCCCACCCGGGAAACGGTAAGCTATTCGCTCAAGCCTCACAAGGTTTTCGTTTTCAATAAGGAAACTGAGGAGAGAATCCATTTTGAGGTGAAGTAATATGGTTGACAGTAAACAACAATGGAAAGCCTGGCTGTATCTGCTCCCGGCCATCGTTCTGCTGCTGGTGTTCACTGTCTGGCCGATCATCAACACTGTCAGAATGGCGTTCCTGGAGAACTACAGAGGCCTGGAAGCCACTGCCGGCGCTACCTTCAGTTTCGGCATTGGCAACTTCGTCAAGGTCATGCAGTACAGCAAGTTCCTCACCTGCCTGAAGAATACGGTCCTGCTGTGCGTGCTGACTGTGCCCCTCTCCACCATCCTGGCGCTGCTGATCGCTGTGGCGCTGAACTCCATCAAGCCCCTGCAGAAGGTTCTGCAGACCATTTTCTTCCTGCCCTACGTGACCAACTCCATCGCCATCGGCATGGTGTTCGCCGCCATGTTCAACATCGTCGGCAGCTTCTTCAGCACGGAAAATGAGATCATCGTCACCGCCGGTATTATCAACAATGTGATTGAGTTCTTCGGCGGCGAGCATATCAACTGGATCAACGCCGGATCGTCCTACTGGGCGAATATGACCGTTATGGTGGTCTACATCGTCTGGAACGCCCTGCCGTTCAAGATCCTGGTCCTGCTGGGCGGCCTGCAGAACATCAGCACGCAGTATTATGACGCCGCCAAGGTTGACGGCACTCCCCGCCGGAGAGTGTTCACCCGGATCACTGTGCCCCTGCTCTCCCCGATGATCACCTACGTGGTCATTACCGGCTTCATCGGCGGATTCAAGGAGTACACCAGCATCGTCGGTATTTTCGGCGAAACGATGGGACCCCCGGATGACGCCGGCCGCCTGAATACCATGGTCGGATTCATTTACGATGCCTTGGCATCCAGCAGTGAGGGCCGTGCCAGTGCCGCAGCCCTGATCCTGTTCGCGATTATTCTTGTTGTTACCATGATCAATATGCAGGTCAGCAAGAGAAGCGTACATTTTTAAGAGGTGTGCTATGGCTAATAATGAGAGTATGAAAACCATGCATGACCGGGATATGCAGCGGGTTTCCGTGCAGTCTCGGATCATGAAATGGGTCGTTAAGTTCTTCACCTACGCGTTCCTGCTGATCATGGCGCTGATCGTCCTGTTCCCATTCTACTGGATGATCATTTCCTCCCTGAAATCCCTGGATGAGTACCGCTGGAGCGTGCCCTCCTTCTGGCCGCAGACGGTTATGCTCAGCAACTATGTGGATGCGTTTACGGAGGCCAATCTGGGCCGACTGTTCCTGAACACCCTGTATGTTGGCGTGGTGTCCACGGCATTGTCCCTGGTGGTCACCGTGCTGTCCGCCTTCGCCTTCGCGCGGCTGGAGTTCAAGGGCAAGGATTTGATGTTCGGCGCGCTGCTTGCCACCATGATGATCCCCGGCGAGCTGTTCACCATCACCAACTATGCCACCGTCACCCAGCTGGGCTGGAACAATACCTTCTATGCCCTGATTTTCCCCTTCCTGGTCAGCGTGTTCTACATCTACCTGCTGCGGCAGAACTTTATGCAGATCCCCAATGAGCTGTACCTGGCAGCCAAGGTGGATGGCACCAGTGATCTGAAGTACCTGTGGAAGGTCATGATCCCCCTGGCGCTGCCCACGCTGATCTCCATCACCATCCTGAAGATGATGGGCTCCTGGAACTCCTACATCTGGCCCCGGTTGGTCGCCAACGATGAGGCGCACCGCATGGTCACCAACGGCCTGCGCAACGCCTTCACCGCCACCACCGGCGATGTGAACTACCCCGTACAGATGGCAGCTGTCGCCATCGTTTCCGCACCGCTGTTCCTGGTGTTTATCTTCCTGCGGAAGTACATCATGGCAGGCGTCAGCCGCAGCGGCATCAAGGGTTAATCGGCGGAGCACCGCCTTTAACAAATCGACCATATGACCAATCGCACAAGACAAGAAAGGAAGGAAAACAATTCTATGAAGAAGATCGTTGCATTACTTCTGACCCTGAGCCTGATCCTGAGCCTTGGTATGCTGGCAGGCTGCACGACCACTGGCGGCGGTGACGAGACCGACGGCACCGATGGCACCAGCGGCGGCAGCAGCGGCACAACTTCCGTGGGCAATTTCGACATTCCCGAGGAAGGCTACGACGGCAGTGAGGTCACCATCACCTTCTACCACACCATGGGCTCCAACCTGTCCACTGTGCTGGACCTGTATATCGAGGAGTTCAACGAGATGTACCCCAACATCCACATCGAGCATGAGCAGGTGGGCAGCTACGACGACGTCCGCGACCAGATCAAGACCGAGCTGACCGTGGGCAACCAGCCCAACATCGCCTACTGCTATCCTGACCATGTGGCCATGTACAACCTGGCGCAGGCGGTCGTCACGCTGGATGACTTCATCTCCAGCGAGATCGAGGTCACCCATGCCGACGGCACCACCGAGATCCTGGGCCTGACCGACGAGCAGATCGACGACTTCATCGAGGGCTACTACGCTGAGGGCGCCCAGTATGGCGATGGTCTGATGTACACCCTGCCTCTGTCCAAGTCCACGGAAGTCCTGTACTACAACAAGACCTTCTTTGACGAAAACAATCTGACCGTTCCCACCACCTGGGAGGAGATGGAGGACCTCTGTGCCGCCATCAAGGCCATCGACCCCAACTGCATCCCTCTGGGCTATGACTCCGAGGCGAACTGGTTCATCACTATGTGCGAGCAGTATGGCTCTGATTACACCAGCGCCACCGGCGACCACTACCTGTTCAGCAACGACACCAACAAGGCCTTTGTGAAGACCTTCCGTGAATGGTACCAGAAGGGCTACGTGACCACCCAGACCCTGTACGGCTCCTACACCTCCGGCCTGTTCACCGCTACCGACGGCACCACCAGCTATATGTCCATCGGTTCCTCCGCCGGTGCCACCCATCAGCGTCCCACCGCCAACTCCGACGGCACCTATCCGTTTGAGGTGGGCATCGCCACCATTCCTCAGGTGGACGCGGATAACCCCAAGGTCATCTCCCAGGGCCCCAGCCTCTGCATCTTCCAGAGCGATGATCCTCAGGAAGTGGTCGCCTCCTGGCTGTTTGTCAAGTACCTGACCACCACCGTGGAATTCCAGGCGGAGTTCTCCATGGTGTCCGGCTATGTGCCCGTGATCAAGTCCGTTGAGGACAATGAAACCTACGCGGCGTTCCTGGCCAGCGCCGACGGCGGCAACAACATCTCCGCTCTGAGCGCTAAGGTCTGCCTGGAGCAGGAGGAAGCCTACTACACCTCCCCCGCTTTCGACGGCTCCTCCACGGCCCGTGACCAGGTGGGCTCCCTGCTGGCGGCTGCCCTGTCCGCAGACGACGGCGGTGATGTGGACGCTTTGATTGACAAGCTGTTTGCCGCCGCCATTGAAGAGTGCGAGTATCACAGCTAATTGGCGGTAAAAGCAGATGAACAGAACATTCTTGCGCATCATTTCCCTGATCGCCCTGGTATGTTTGGCCATCGGATGCTTTGCCGGATGTAATGAAACGCCCGAGGATACCACTGGCAGCACCGCTGCCAGTGGTACCGGAACGGAAGCCACGGAAGCGCTGGGCGAATTTATCGACTACGCTGCACAGCTGAAGCTGGACATGACCTCCGATACGAAAAAGGTGGAAGTCACCGTGAAAACCTACGTGGACGGGGACACCACCCACTTCAACATTGACGAGAGTGAGATCGAGGGCGGCGTGCTGAAGGCAAGATACCTGGCGATCAACACCCCGGAATCCACCGGAAAAATCGAGGAATACGGCAAGAAGGCATCCAACTTCACGAAGGAAACCCTCTCCTCTGCCACATCCATCATTGTGGAATCGGATGATTCCAACTGGAACATCGACTCCACCGGCTCCCGGTGCCTGGTCTGGGTCTGGTACAAGACCGACGACATGGAGGACTACCGGAACCTGAACCTGGAGATCCTGCAGAATGGCCTGGCAGTTGCCTCCAGCACCGCGAATAACCGCTACGGCGACACCTGCATGGCGGCGCTGAACCAGGCGAAGGCCTTCGGGCTGAATCTGTACTCCGGCGAGGAGGACCCCGATTTCTACTATGGTGACGCCCAGGAGCTGACGCTGAAGGAGCTGCGCACCAATATCGAGAGCTACAGCGGCTGCAAGGTGGCCTTTAACGGCATCATCACCATGAACGACAGCAACAGCGTCTACGTGGAAGATTACGATGAGGAGACAGGGCTGTACTACGGCATGACCGTGTACTATGGCTTCAATCTGTCCGGCGCTGGCCTGGAGATCCTCACCGTGGGCAACGAGGTTCGCATCGTGGGCACGGTGCAGTATTACGAAACCGGCGGGACCTGGCAGGTTTCCGGCCTGACCTATCGGCAGATGAAGCCGGACGATCCCGACAACATCCAGAAAATCAGCGAGGGCAACACCGCCGCCTTCACCCTGACCGATCCGGATACCTTTGCCAATGGCACGGTGGACATCGAGGTGAACGAGGAGACGGTTACGCTCGATTATGCTGAGCTGGTGCTCTCCACTACGGTGGAGATGACGGACCTGTATGTTGTGGATGTGTACACCACCAGCAATACGGATAGCTCCTCCTACGGCGCTATGACGCTCACCTGCACGGTGGACGGCGTGACGATCTCCGTGCGCACCGTGGTGCTCTACGATGACAACGGGGACATGATCACCGCCTCCGCATATCTGGGGAAGACCATCGACGTGAAGGGCATCGTGGATTACTACGACGGAACCTACCAGATCAAGGTTTTTGACGATAGCTATATCACCATTCATGACTAATCTGAATTGATAAGGAGTCGAATATGAAAAAGTTAATTGCCTGCGTGCTTATGCTCGCACTGTGCTTGACGGTTTTTGCCGCCTGCACGGAAACCCCTGCGGATACCTCCGGCAGCACGGAAGGTTCCACCGCTGCCCCCACGGAAACCACAGAGGCATCCACCAGCGGACTGAGCTCCGCGGCGGCCTATCTGTACGCCATGTACCGGGACGATGACGGCGGCAACACCATGAGCGATTTCACCCGCGTGTCCGTTGTGACCATCGCCAGCGTGCGCTACACCGTCAGCTGGGCGCTGGAGCATGTCTCCGGCGATGAGGGCTGCGTGGAGCTGGCGGAGGATTCCGACACCTCTATCAAGGTCACCATCCTGAACAACAAGCCCGCCGAGGAAGTGACGTACAAGCTGGTTGCTACCGTTTCCGACTCTGAGGGGAACACCGAGACGGTCAACTTCACCCACTACATCCCTGCCACCGAGGTGATCGAAGGCGCGCCTGTGGCCACCCGTCAGGACGACCTGCAGACCGGCGTCGCCTATAAGCTGGGCATGCTCCAGGAGAACCTGGTGGAGGAGCTGTACTTTGCCGGCACCACCGCCGACCAGGATTACTACCTGACCACCACCTCCGACCTGAACGAGGCTGTGGACGTGTACCTGGAGGAAGTGGACGGCGGCTATCAGATGTACTTCATGGCCGAGGGTGATGTCAAGACCTATATTGACGTCTACTACACCGATACCGGCTATGTGAATATCCGGCTGACCGAGACCCCCACCGCTGTGTTCACCTATAACACCGAGTACCACACCATGACCACCTATATCGCGGACATGGACCTGGAGTACTACATCGGCACTTACAACACTTATAGGACCCTGAGCGCCTCCAAGCTCAGCTATGCGGCCACTTCCTTCCCCTCCGGGCTGTACACTGTGGAGACCACCACTGTGACCCCCACCACTGTGACCGAGCCGGAGACCGGCACCGCCTATAAGCTCAGCACCGACCAGGAGAACCTGGGCACCACGCTGTACTTTGCGGGCACCACCGCCAACGCGGAATACTACCTGTCCACTACCGAGGATATCACCGAGGCTGTGGACGTGTACCTGGAGGAAGTGGACGGCGGCTACCAGATGTACTTCATGGCCGAGGGCAACGTCAAGACTTATATTGATGTCTACTACACCGATACCGGCTATGTGAACATCCGGCTGACCGAGACCCCCACCGCTGTGTTTACTTGGGATGCCGAGTATAACACTTTGGTGACTCACGTTGCTGGTGTTGACTTGGATTATTATATCGGCACATATGGCAGCTACACTACCTTCAGCACCTCAGACAAAGACAAATACATTGCCAGCTCTTTCCCGTCCCACCTGACTTCTCTGGGATAATTCCATGCAACAGCGGGCGCGGGGGCCCCCAACAACCCCCGGCGCATGAATTGAAATAAAATATCGGCCGCAGGTGTGCACGCAACAGAAACCCCCCCCCGTCGGGGTGCAAACAA
>JAJQHS010000114.1:0-10856 GCA_021199635.1 Bacillota bacterium | reverse complement strand
GAGGCTTTTCCCGGGCACAGTTTCTTGTTGTGGGTATATCGCCTTCCAGCGGGGGGGGGGGGCCTATTGGTGCGGGCGCTCTTCTTATCTTCCAAATAAGGAGGCGATCTGGTGGACACGCAGACTGTCCCCGCCTGGGTGGCGGAAACCGCTGCCGCCATAGAAACGAAACTCGGCCTGGTCGCGCACAGAAGCCGGGGGATCCTGCCGTACACCACGGAAAACGGCAGATTTGACGATATGCGCGGCAAAAACCCCTGCTGGTGGACCAACGGCTTCTGGGGCGGCATCCTCTGGCAGATGTACGCGTACAGCGGAAAGCCGCTGTACCGGGAGCTGGCCATCGAAAATGAGCTTGCCCTGGACGGAAACCTTATGGACCCCTACGGGATGGACCACGACAGCGGCTTCAAGTGGATGCCCACTGCGGTGGCACATTTCCGCCTGGAGGGCGGCGGGGATTCCCTCCGCCGGGGGCTGCTGGCCGCGGAGAATCTGGCCGGGCGGTTCAACCCCGCGGGAAATTACATCCGCGCCTGGAATGACGGCAACGACGGCAGCACCGCCGGCTGGGCCATCATCGACTGCATGATGAACCTGCCCCTGCTGTACTGGGCGTATGCCCAGACCAGCGACCCCCGCTTCTGCCACATCGCCACCGCCCACGCGGACACCGTCCGGGAGCGTTTCATCCGGGACGATGGCACTGCGATCCATATCGGGGTGTTCGACCCTCGCTCCGGCGAATTTCTCCATTCCCTGCCGGGGCAGGGGTATGGCGAGGGCAGCGCCTGGACACGTGGGCAGGCGTGGGCGCTGTACGGCTTCACGCTGAGCTGGCTCCATACCCGGAAACGGGAATATCTGGATACGGCGCGCAGGGTGGCGGACGCGTTCCTCGCCCGGATGCGGCCGGGGAGGGGGATCCCGGTGGATTTCTGCCAGCCGGAAACCTGCGCCCGGGAGGATTCCTCCGCCGCCGCCATCGCGGCCTGCGGCCTGCTGGAGCTGAGCCGGGCGCTTCCGGCCGTCCAGGCGGATGGGCGCGTCTACCGGGAGGCCGCGCTCCGGCTGCTGGACTACCTGCGGGAAAATTGCCTGAATCTGGATGGCGATGTGGATTTCCTGCTGGCAAACGGCGCGGACAGCTACCACAGCGACCGGGCGCAGATGACGCTGATCTATGGGGATTACTTCTTCGTGGAGGCGGTCTGGAAGCTGATCGGCCGGGACATAGGGATTTGGATGGGCTGAGCGCTATGGACAGACGGGAGATGGAACGCTTCCTCCGGGCGTATGCCGCGGAGCTGTCGCGCAGCGCGGCCCAATTGCAGACGCAGCCCATGCCGCCGCTGACGGAGCAGGCGTTCGCCCTGTTCCAGGAAACCGGCAACCGGCTGGAGTACGAGGGCAGCTACTTTGCCCGGCGGAAATTCCTGGCAATCCTGGGCCTGGAGGCCATTTTGCAGAGCGAGCGGAAGCAAGCTGTTGATCCGGCGCTGATGACCCGGCTGTGCCAGGTGATCGAGGAGGTGTGCGGGGAGGAAACCTGGGCGCTCCCGGCGCATGTGGACAGGAGCGGCTGCCCGGATTGGCGGATCACCGTGGATCTGTTCGCGGCGGAAACCGCGCAGACCCTGTCAGAGCTGGCGGATCGGCTGTTCCCGCTGCTGCCGGAGCCGATTTTTCACCGGATGGTCCAGGAGGTGGCGCGCCGGGTGCTGCAGCCCTTCTTCCGCGCGGAGGCGCCCTACAGCTGGTGGGAGGGCGCCGGCATGAACTGGAACGGCGTGTGCGCCGGGGCCATCGGCAGCGCCTGCATCCATCTGCACAGCCGGGGCATATCCCTGCCGCTGGATATTTCCCGGTGCCTTGCCCGCATCGACCGCACCCTGGAGCGCTACATCGGCGGATTCCCCAGGGACGGCGCATGCCTGGAGGGGCTGGGATATTATACCTACGGCATGAGCTACTACATGAATTATCTCCAGGAGGCGGCGGAATCCCTGGGGCGCCGTCCAAGGCTGCCGGACTATTTTCCCGCCATTGCCCAATTTCCCCAGAAATGCTACTTTGCCGATGGGCAGGCCGTCAGCTTCTCCGATGGGGACAGCCGGGAGCGCTACCGGGTGGGGCTCCTGGCGGCGCTGGCGCAGTACGCGCCGGGTGTGCGCTTCCCCAATCCCGGAAGTGCTGCCGGCGTCCATACGGACGGGTGCTACCGTTTCGTACAGCTGAAAATGGATTTGTTCTGCACAGCGCAATTCCTGCGCTGCGGCGTGTTCCCGCCGGAGAATGGGTCGCCGCGGGAGCGGGTATCCGTATTCCCGGACGCCCAGTGGTGCATTGCCCAGTCCAGCGGCGGCGCAGGATTTGCCTGCAAGGGCGGCTGCAACCAGGAGCCCCACAATCATAACGACATTGGCCATTTCCTGTACGAGGCCGGGGGCACGGTATTCTTCCCGGACCTGGGGGCAGGGGAGTACACCGCCGATTATTTCGGAGAAAACCGTTACCGCATCCTCTGCAATTCCTCCGCTGGACATAGCGTCCCGGCCATTGGCGGCGAACAGATGCCCGGGCCGGACTTCCGCTGCGGCGATTTTTCCGTGACGACGGAGGGCAAAATCCTGCATGTCCGGATGGAGATCGGCTCCGCCTATGGCGGCACGCCGCTGCCGCCGGGCGCGGCCGTGCGGGTGGTGGCTTTCCACCTGGGCACTGGGGCGCTGGAGGTGACGGACCGCTTTGACTGCGCCCTGTGCGGCGCGGTCACGGAAAATCTGATCACCCAGGTCCCGCCCCGGCTGGAAAACGGCTGCGTCATCCTGGAGCGGGACGGCCGCACGGCCGTGCTGCGGGTGGACGGTGCCAGTGCGCCCCCATCCATCCGGATCGCCCGGCTTGTCCACCGCAGCCACCAGGGTACGCAGGAGCCTGTGTACGCCATCGCGTGGGATGTGGGGCGCGGGGGCGAGGCGCGTTTTCATGTGGAAATTCGACCGGCAAATTCATGAATAAATCAGAAATATTCCCAAAAATCCATTGACATCTGCATATTTCAATGCTACAATTTATTCGGTATTTCGATACCGAATCCATGTGCGGCGCGCCACTGCAACGGTAAGCCGCATAAATCCTGTAGGCACATGAGCCACACAAACGGCAGTGCGCCACATACAATACAAAGGAGAGATGAACAATGGCATTCAAATCAGACATCGAGATCGCACAGGAAACGGAAATGCTGCACATCGGCGAGATCGCGAAGATCGCGGGCGTCGATGAAAAGTACCTGGAGCAGTACGGCAACTACAAGGCAAAGGTTGACTACAACATTCTCAAGGACAAGGCCGACGCCCCTAACGGCAAGTTGGTCCTGGTCACCGCTATCAACCCCACGCCCGCAGGCGAAGGCAAAACCACCACGACCGTCGGTCTGGCGGATGGCATGCGGAAGATCGGCAAGAACGTTCTTGTCGCCCTGCGTGAGCCGTCCCTGGGACCTGTGTTCGGCGTGAAGGGCGGCGCAGCCGGCGGTGGCTATGCCCAGGTGGTGCCCATGGAGGATATCAACCTGCACTTCACCGGCGACTTCCACGCCATCGGCGCAGCCAATAACCTGCTGGCCGCGATGCTGGACAACCATATTTACCAGGGCAACGCCCTGGGGATCGACCCCCGCCAGATCACCTGGCGCCGCTGCGTGGACATGAACGACCGGCAGCTGCGTTTCGTGGTGGATGGCCTGGGCGGCAAGGTCAACGGCACTCCCCGTGAGGACGGCTACGACATCACTGTGGCCTCTGAGATTATGGCGGTGCTGTGCCTGGCCTCCGACATTACCGACCTGAAGAACCGCCTGGCGCGGCTGGTGGTGGGCTATACCTACGCCGGCAAGCCGGTGACCGCCGGCGACCTGCACGCCCAGGGCGCTATGGCCGCCCTGCTGAAGGACGCGCTGAAGCCCAACCTGGTGCAGACGCTGGAGCATACTCCCGCGTTCGTACATGGCGGCCCCTTCGCCAACATCGCCCACGGGTGCAACTCCGTCACTGCCACCAAGATCGCCCTGAAGCTCAGCGATTACACCATTACCGAGGCCGGCTTCGGCGCGGACCTGGGCGCTGAGAAGTTCCTGGACATCAAGTGCCGCATGGCCGGGCTGAAGCCCTCCTGCGTCGTCCTGGTTGCTACTGCCCGCGCGCTGAAGTACAACGGCGGCGTTCCCAAGGCGGAGACCGGCAAGGAGAACCTGGAGGCGCTGGAGAAGGGTCTTCCCAACCTGCTGCAGCACGTGCAGAACATCACCCAGGTCTACAAGCTGCCCTGCGTGGTGGCCATCAACCGCTTCCCCACCGACAGCGAGGCCGAGCTGAAGCTCATCGAGGATAAGTGCCATGAGCTGGGCGTCAATGTGGCGCTGTCCGAGGTCTGGGCCAAGGGCGGCGAGGGCGGCATTGCCCTGGCCAAAGAGGTTGTGCGGCTTTGCGAGGAGCCGAACGATTTCACCTATGCCTACGAGCTGGATCTGCCCATCAAGGAGAAGATCGAAGCCATCGTCAAGAAGATTTACCATGGCGACGGCGTCACCTTCACCGCCAATGCGGAGAAGCAGATCAAGACCCTGACCGAGCTGGGCTACGACCATATGCCCATCTGCATGGCTAAGACCCAGTATTCCTTCACCGATGACCAGACCAAGCTGGGCGCGCCGAGGGGCTTCACCGTCACCGTGCGGAACGTGAAGGTTTCCGCCGGCGCCGGGTTCCTGGTAGCGCTTGCCGGCGAGATCATGACCATGCCCGGCCTGCCGAAGGTCCCCGCTGCGGAGCGGATCGACGTGGACGAGAACGGCAAGATCTCCGGATTGTTCTGATTGTTTCCTGCGAAGCGCAGGCGGCTCCCGCCTGCGCTTCTTCCGGTTCCGGCGCCGGTGCGGCGAGGTGCCGCCGCAGAGCCTGCGCTGCCGGACGCCATACAGGGGAGGGGAGCCCATCCCTTTCCTATACTGCACATACGAAGGAGTTTTTTATGGATATGACATTGGAATCCTGCCGCAGCTTTGTGGAGGTCCTGGCGTCCTCCGCTCCCGCCCCCGGCGGCGGCGGCGCGGCGGCGCTGGTGGGCGCCATCGGCACGGCGTTGGGGAACATGGTAGGCTCCCTGACCGTGGGGAAAAAGAAATATGCCGACGTGGAGGCGGAGATCCTGGCGCTGAAGGCGCAGTGCGACGCTCTGCAGACGGAGCTTCTGGATCAGGTGGAGGCGGACGATAAGGGCTTTGTCCCCCTGTCCAAGGCCTATGGCATCCCCAAGGACGATCCCAATCGGGATAAGATCCTGGAGGAGGCTACCATCACCGCATGCGCAGTTCCCATGCACATCATGGAGCTTTGCTGCCAGGCCATCGACTGCATCCGCGTATTTGCGGAGAAAGGCTCCCGCCTGGCGGTTTCCGACGCGGGCTGCGGCGCTGTCTGCTGCAAGGCGGCCCTCCAGGCGGCATCCCTGAACGTGTTCATCAACACGAAGGGGCTGAAAAATCGGGAAATCGCTGAGGAAATGAACGAAAAAGCCAACAAAATGCTGTCGGAATACTGCGCACTGGCGGACGATATTTTCAACACCGTAAAAGCCGGGTTCGGCCAGTGAGCCGCTCCGGGCGAAGAAAGGAAAATTACATATGGCGAAATTACTTTTGGGCAAGGAAGTTACCGATGCCCTGAATACCGACCTGCAGGCACGTACCGCGGCCCTGCGGGAGAAGGGCATCGTGCCCACACTGGGCATCCTGCGTGTGGGCGCGGATCCCAGCGACCTGTCCTATGAAAAGGGCGCGGTGAAGCGCGCCGAGCTGGTGGGCGTGGCCGTCCAGAAGACGGAGCTGCCCGCCGATGCCTCCAAGGAGGATGTGCTGGCCGCGATCGACCGGCTGAACGCGGATGACTCCATCCATGGCGTTCTGATGTTCCGGCCGCTGCCCAAGCACCTGAAGGCCGACCAGAATGAGATCTGCAACCGCCTGGACCCGAAGAAGGACGTGGACTGCATGACCCATATGTCCAACGCCGGGGTGTTCGAAGGGCTGAACGACCTGGGCTATGCGCCCTGCACCCCCGCCGCCTGCATGGAGATCCTGGACTACTACGGCATCGACTGCAAGGGAAAGAACGCCGTGGTCATCGGCCGCAGCCTGGTGGTCGGCAAGCCTGCGGGCATGATGCTCATGGGCAAGAACGCCACCGTCACTACCTGCCACACCCGCACGGTCAACACTGCAGAAATCTGCCGCAGAGCCGATATTATCGTGTCCGCCGCCGGTGTGCTGAATTCCCTCACCGCGGATTTCGTCCGCCCCGGCCAGGTCGTGATCGATGTATCCATCAACTGGGACGCCAATAAGCCCAACGCCAAGGGCGGCCTGGGCGGCATCGCGGGCGACGCGAAATTTGCCGAGGTGGAGCCGATCGTGGACGCCATTACCCCGGTCCCCGGCGGCGTCGGCTCCGTCACCACCAGCGTGCTGATGAAGCATGTGGTGGAAGCTGCTGAGAAAATCTGATTTTCTCCCGTTCTGCAAGGTATTCTGCCATGAAAAAATGGAACGCGATCCCGGAAAGCCGGTTTCTGAAGCTGCTGTACGGGTGCATCGCCGCGTGCTTCCTCATTGCCGCGGTGTGTATGCCGGATCGGAGTGACATGTTTACCGGGCTTTGGAAAATTCTCAGCAGCCCCTGTAAGGTATCCACCAATTATTTCTCCGTGGGCGGCTACGCTGCCACGTTCCTTAACATGGGGCTGGTGGCACTGGCCTGCACGGCACTGTACGCCGGGCTGAAGGCCACTGCCAACAATGTCTCCACCCTGGCATTTATCCTGACGCTGGGGTTCAGCTCCTGGGGCATCAACCTGATCAATATCTGGCCGACAATGCTGGGCGTGGGACTTTACTGCCTGGTGAAGAAGGAGAAGCTCAGTGCCAATGTGAACGCCATGCTCTTCTCCACCGGCATTGCGCCGCTGATCTCCGACCTTCTGCTGCGTTATCCTGCCCAGGAGGCGGTGGGGTTCCACCTGTCCGGGCTGCTGATCGCCCTGGTGGTAGGCGCAGCCATCGGCTTCTTCCTGCCGGCGGGGTTGGCATTCTCCCCTAAGGTGCACAAGGGATTTGACCTGTACTCTGCCGCGCTGCCGGTGGGCATGATGGCTTTCTTCCTCCACGGGGTCCTGTACCGGACAGTGCTGGGCTACAGCGCCACAGAGCTGGGCGCAACGGGGGACCTGAGCGTGGCCTCCCGGATGACGGTGAACATTTTCTGCTGCGTGCTGTTCCTGGCGTGCATTGCCGTGGCCTTTGCCATGGGCTGCCGCCCGAAGGATTATTACCGGCTGGTCACCAATCCGGTGCCCGCCGGAGGCTTTTCCGCCGGGTATGGCAATGCGGTGTTCCTGATGAACCTGGGCGTGTACGGCCTGTTCATCCTGGGCTATTACAATCTGATCGGCGCCAGCTTCAATGCCGTCACCTTCGGCGTGATTTTCTGCATGCTGGCCTGCTGCAATTCCGGCTCCCATCCCGGCAATGTCTGGCCGATCATGCTGGGGTATGTAGTCGCCGCATTTGGATGCGGGTGGCTGTCCCAGCTGGCCGGGGGCAACTTCTCCGGCGCGATCAATGCCCAGGCGATCGCGGTGGGATTGTGCTTCGCAAACGGGCTCAGCCCGATCACGGACAAGTACGGCTGGCAGTTTGGATTCCTGGCGGCGATCATGCACTATCTGCTGGTCACGTCGGTTCCCACGCTCCACGGCGGCTTCTGCCTGTATAACGGCGGATTCACCGCTGCGCTGGTCTGCCTGATCCTCGTCCCCCAGCTGGAGCGCTTCGCCAGGACCCGCGCCCAGCGCCTGGAAACAAAGCTCCCCAAATAAACGCAAGCTGCCCTACGGGACCCATCCGCAGGGCAGCTTTTTGCGCCGAAAAGCCCGGGATGGCCGCATATAGGGCAGAAATCGCCCCCGGTGACGGGAGATCACCGGGGGCATTGGATTGGATGGGCCGACGGCTCGGTTACCGGAGGATGACGCTGGTCTGCGCGCCGACGGTCAGGGTGGTCCCCTCCAGCGTGACATCACTCAGGCCGATATAGTCTGCGATGTAGGTGAAATCCCCCAGCTCGGACAGATCGACGGTGATGGTGCGGGTGGTGGTATTGTGCAGAACGCAGACGGTGCTGCCCTGCCAGGTGGCGGTGAAGCCGCCCATTTTATCGTCCAGGGACAGGGCGTGGTATTCGCCCCGGGCGATCTCCGGATTGGCCTGGCGGATCATGATTAGCCGCTTGTAGTAGTTGTACAGCTGATCGCCGGCGCCCAGCTGCTCGGCCACGCTGGAATCCACCTGGTTGGACGAATCATAGGTGGTGCCTTCCGGATCGGCTACCGTGTCACCATCGCCCCAGAGCATGGCCAGGCGGCGGTTGGCATCGGTGGAGGCGCCGCCCCGGGAGCCGCGGAGGCCGATCTCCTCGCCATAGTAGATGAAGGGCGAGCCGGTGTTGAGGATGTACAGGTTGGCCGCCATCTTCATCTGGCCACTGGCCACGGTAAGGAAGCCTGCCGCCCGATCCGTATCGTGGTTGGCGATGAAGGGCAGCATCATTGCCGTGTCATTGAGCGCCAGGATGGAGTTTACATAATCCTCTACATAGGCGGTGTACCGGTTCACGTCCCCGGCCTTCGCAGTTTCCGCAATCAGGCCGCTGGACTGGGAGGTGGTGAAATTGAAGCAGTTCAGGGCGGGATAGTAAATATCCGTGATGGAGTCGCTGTCCCACACCTCGGCCACAGCGTAGATGTCGGGGTTGATGGCCTTCAGCTCCTCCATGTACCACACCCAGAATTCCGCGCTCTGGGCGTTGTCGCCATAGTAGATATACTTGGCGGCGTCGAAGCGGAAGCCGTCGATGCCCATGTCCAGGTAATATTCCGCAATGTCCAGAACCTCCTGCCGGACTGCCTCGTTGTCAAAGTTCAGCTCGGGCATATCACCGGAGAAGTTGCATTCATAATAATCCGTAGTGCCGGTGATCTGGGAGAAGGTTTTACCGGCGGGCGCAGTTTCCCCTGCGGAGTAATAGCTGTAGTAGTCGTAATACGGGTCGGTGGTGTCGCCGTTGCGATGCGCCAGGACGAAGCTGGTGAACATGGTATTCTGGCTGCTGGTGTGGTTGATGGGCAGGTCAATGATGATCTTCACGCCGCGCTCGTGGCAAAGATCGATCAGCTCCTGCAGATCCTCCATGGTGCCGAAATCGGGGTCGATCTCGTAGTAGTCTGCCACATCATACTTATGGTAGGAGGGTGACTTGAAAATGGGCGTCAGCCAGATGCCCTCCACGCCCAGGCTCAGGCCGGAGGTGGGGTCGCCGTCGTTCAGGTAGTCCATCCGGTTGATGATGCCCCGCAGGTCGCCAATGCCGTCCCCATCGGAATCGGAGAAGGAGCCGACGAAGATTTCATAGAACACCCGGTAATTGTCGTCGGTTTCTGTCAGGTAGGTCAGGTTCACGTCGGAGATGATGGCTTCGCCGGATTCACTCAGCTGATATTTGCCGGTGGTGTCCGTCTGCGAGGAAGCGGTGCCGGTGGAGTCCTCCGCGCCGGTGGCAGTGCAGCCTGCCAGAAGCAGCAGGACGAGCGAAAAAGCGCAAATTTTGAGCAATCGGTTTCTCAACATTTTTTAAAAATCCTCCCTATTTTTCCGAATTTTTTTGATACAATAATCCTACTAGATTCCGAAAAGAATGTCAAGATGCAATTTTATTCACCAAAATAACAAAATCGCTAAAAAAAGGTTGCAATTCTGGAAAAAATCTGATATGATAACCAATAAGAATACGCTGCCGGGGGGCATATGCTTTGGAATTATACACACAGGAAAGGGCAGATCGGCTGAACCGCCGCGCCCGCCGCTGGATCGTAGCGATGTACATTGCCGCGTTTGGTGCGCTGGCCGGATGTGTTGCGTGCTGCTGTATTTGCACAACAGCTACCGCCCAACGGCTGGAGCAGACGGCTATGCTGTTGTCCACCCTGGGCGGATGGTTCGTCATCTTTGCCCTGACGGTGCGGATATTCCCCGCCCGCTACGGGGCGCAGCATGAGAATAACATCCTCACCGGGGAGCGGGAGACGGTTTCCGGGGTGATCTCGGTGGAGCCGGAGGTGCTCCAGATCCCCAAGAGCATCGCCATCTGCAAGGTGGTGGTCGGCAGCGGCATTCATACGCAGCGGCTGAGCGTCCGGGCGGACAAGGCAAAGCTCCTGGCGCAGCACAGCGGCGAATCGCTGACGCTCCATACGGTTTACGGCTACATCGCAGCATTCGAGGAATCCAATGAAACTTGCTAAACAGATTTTTTCCCGCTGGTACATATACATCATCTGGGGGCTGCTCTCCTTCTTCATCTGGGGGTGGATCTTCGGCATGGTGACGGATACCTCCACTTATCACAAGGTGTCCATTTACATTGACTGCGCCTCCTGCGAGGATCTGGAGCTGACCCTGGCGCTGGAGGAGGATATGCCGGAGGGGATCAAGATGGTGAAGGTCCACCCGCTGTCCTACGTGGTGTTTGACGAGACCACCATGTTCATGGGAGACATCCTGATCCTGCGGGAATCGAATCTGGAGAATTATGTGGAATCCCTTTGCCCCATTACGGAGCTTGCCCAGCAGTGGCAGGTATCGGACACCTACAGCTGGGAGGGGGAGGTTTACGGCATCCGGGTTTATGACAAAACCATAATCAGATTGATACAAAAACACGATAATAAAAGTGCCATAAAGC
>JAJQHS010000076.1 GCA_021199635.1 Bacillota bacterium | reverse complement strand
TCTCCAGGGTGTTCAAAAAATTCTACGGCGTGTCGCCCTCTGCATATGCCGGGGGGCGGGGGCAGCACAGCGGGAGGGAAACTTCCTGAAAGAGTATGTCCAATTTGTGAATATTCATATCCGGATAAAACATAGAATTAAGCAAATTGCCAATGTATAATAACAAATAAGATGTCAAATTAGCAATATCGTCCAAAAGTGGAGGTTACATATGAAGCTGTGCATTCGTGCGCATGACCTGGGCGTTCGGGGAACGCCTGCGATCCTTCAGGGATTGCAGCGGCTGGGGCTGGACGGTGTCCAGATGGTCTGCTATAAGGCCTACGATGACATTCCCTATCAGCCCGGCGGGATCTCCACCGAGCAGGCCGCACAGATCGGCAGCGCCTTTTCCCAGGCCGGGTTTTCCATCCCGCTGGTGGGTGCGTACTTCAACCCTGTCCACTCTGACCGCGCCAAGGCGGAGCGGTGCTTCCAGGTGTTTGCGGACTACCTGCGGGTGTGCAGGCAGATGGGCTGCCAGTGCGTCGGCTCCGAAACAGGCTCATTCAACGATGACCGCTGGACCTATCACCCCCGCAACCGCACCGAGGAGGCGCTGCAGAGCGTGGTGGCCACCTTCTCCCGGCTGTGCGACATCGCGTCCGACGCCGGCAGCACCGTTGCCATGGAGGGCGCGGCGGGGCATGTGTGCTTCGATGTGCCGACCCTGGCCAGAGCCAGGCGCACGATGGGAAGGCAGACCAAGGTCATTTTCGACCTTTACAATTTCCTGGACGAATCCAATCAGGGCGATTACCTGTCCATCCTGGAGGAGGGACTGGATACTTTCGCCGGGGACATTCTCCTTTTCCACATGAAGGACTGCCGGTTCCGTGCCGGTCAGCGCCCTGAGCAGGTGCCCCTGGGCACCGGCGAAATGGATATGGAGGCCGTCCTGAAGCGGATCAAGGCCTATGATCCGAATGCTGTGCTGACACTGGAAGGAACCACCGGTGAACACATTGCCGGTGCCATCACAACGATCAAATCTATATGGGAGCGTGTTTAATTATGAAATTCGATGTTCGTTATGCCAATCACCCGGACGACTCCAAGCACTATGATACTGCGGAGCTCCGCCATCATTATCACATCTCCAACCTGTTCGAGAAGGACGCTATCAATCTGACCTATTCCCACCAGGACCGCATTATCGCCGGGGGCATCATGCCGGTGGATACGGATCTGGTGCTGGAAAGCTGCAAGGAACTGGCTGCCCCCTATTTCCTGGCCCGCCGGGAGCTGGGCGCCATCAATGTAGGCGGCGACGGCGTGATGATCCTGGACGGGAAGG
This sequence comes from Bacillota bacterium, assembly GCA_021199635.1. Lineage (GTDB taxonomy): Bacteria > Bacillota > Clostridia > Oscillospirales > Oscillospiraceae > Faecousia. The sequence goes on along the minus strand of JAJQHS010000076.1, from coordinate 1,931 downwards.
AGTATCCCGTGGCGCACAAGGACGGAATCTATGTGGGCATGGGCACCAAGGAGCTGATTTTCCGCTCCGTGGATAAGGAAAATCCCGCCAAGTTCTACATCAATTCCTGCCCGGCGCACCGCACCTGCCCCACGGTCCTGATCCCTATGGACAAGGCGCGCTACAATCACCTGGGCGCCCAGGAGACCGTCAACGAGCGGATCCTGCGCCAGTACATCCATCCCGCCGTGTGCGAGAGCTGCCAGCTGAGCATGGGCATGACCGCCCTGCTGCCCGGCAACGTGTGGAACACCATGCCCTGCCATACCCACGAGCGGCGCATGGAGGTCTACTTCTATTTCGATATTGCTCCGGACCAGGCGGTGTTCCACATGATGGGGCAGGGCAACGAGACCCGGCACATCGTTATGCACAATGAGGAGGCTGTGATCTCCCCCAGCTGGTCCATCCACTCCGGCGTGGGCACCGCCAATTACACCTTCATCTGGGGTATGTGCGGCGAGAACCAGGACTTCGACGATATGGACGGCATCCCCACGGAGCAGCTGCTGTAAGCCTCTCCCGGCGCTTACCGCCGGTTGACCCAGTCCACCCGGCCCCCGACAGGGGGAACCTCACGGAAGCGGGCGGTCTGGTCCCGGTGGGTATCGTTCCATTTGTCAAAGCCGCAGGGGGCGATGTGGCTGCCGTACCGGCAGTGGTCAAAGGTGCAAAGTCCGTGATCCCGCCAGGGCCGGGCAAGATAGATGCTTCCCGGGCTGACACCATCCGCACAGGTGAAGCGGCAGTGGGAGAATACAAATCCTTCCGTCTGCTCCAGGGGGTGCGCGGGCGCAGCGGCGTAGCCGATGTCCCGTACGTCCGGGACGGAGCAGATTTCGCACCGGTCAAACAGCGCGTCCCCGCAGCCAAAAATAAAATCCACGGTGCCCTCGATCCGGCAGCTTTCGTAGCGCTGGCGCAGGGCCCCGCCCCGGCGCAACTCCGGCGACAGGAAGCCGTCGTAGCGCGCGATCAGGTCCGGAGGGAGCGGCCCGGAGAACAGCGTGTCCTGGGTGGAGCGCAGGCAGCATCCGGTCATCGTGAACCGGTCGCCCAGAACGGACAGGGCTACCTCCTGACCTTTGATTTCCGGGGAAAGCGCGTCGTTGTCGACGGTCAGATTTTCCATGGTCACACCGTCGGCGCAAACCGCCAGGGTATAGGTGCGGAAGGTGTTGTACTCCCGCCCCTGGGCATCCAGCTTCCTGGCATAATCGTCATAAACAAGAACCGTCTTCTCCATCCCCGCGCCGGAAAGCGTCAGCCCCGGCGTGCGGATGACGGCTTTCTGCCGGTATTCGCCGGGCGCAAGCCGGATAGTGGCTCCCGCCGGGGCGCGGTCAAACACCGCCTGGAGGGAATCGCCCGGTGTCACATAAATTTCGGCTGACATGATAAGCAGCCTCCTTATTCCAGAATCACTGCCTATCATAGCACGTTTCCGTGCAGCAAAGCAAGACTTTTTCGTAGGTGAGAGCATGAACCGCCAAATTTCGTTCCGTCAGTACCGCTGGATCGACCTGGCCATTATGGCCGGGATCCTGATCGTTTCCCAGGGCGCAATCTCCATCGCGGCGTCCACGATTTACGCCGACCAGCTGTACGTAGTATCCACGGTGGCGGCGGTCACGGCAATCGTGATGATGCGCTGGAGCGGATATGCCGCGATCCATGCGGTGCTGGGCGGCGTGGTGTTCACGGCACTGGCCGGCGGGAGCTGGCAGCAATACATCATATACGGCGGGGGGAACCTGCTGTCGATGCTGTCGCTGCTGCTGTTTCGCTGGCTTGGGAAAGAGAAAATTCGGGCAGATGCGCTGCTGACCATTTTCTTCGGGGTCTGCACGCAGCTGCTGATGCAGCTGGGGCGCGCCGGACTGGCCTACCTG
>JAJQHS010000097.1 GCA_021199635.1 Bacillota bacterium | reverse complement strand
CCGGCAGCTCAGCCGCTGGCTGAAGCCCGGCGGCACGCTGTCCGTGGCCCACGGGATGAGCCGCGCCGCCATCGACGCGCACCACCAGGGGAGCGCCCACGCCATTTCCCTGGGGCTGATGCACGAGGACGCGCTGGCGGAGATTTTCCGGCGCTACCTTACCCTGACCGTGAAAATTTCCGACGACCGGATGTACCAGGTCGCCGGGAAAATGCCGGAATAGCGTGGAAAATCCGGGAAAACAGGTGACAAAAGCCCAACCATGTGATATACTGTATGCATTCTGAAGGAAGCCCGGTGAATAGTATGGATAAAATTTTCAGCTCTGACTTTTTCCTGTTCCGCTGGCTGGAAACGCTGTGTGACCTGCTTCTGCTGAACCTGGTGTGGCTGCTGTGCTGCATCCCGGTGGTCACCATCGTGCCCAGCTGCGCCGCCATGTACGACTGCGTGGCCTGCTGCATCCTGGGGGACGAGGGCGCCATGTACCGCCGCTTCTTCGCCACCTTCCGGCGGGAGTGGAAGCGGGGCATCCTGCTGTCGCTGCTGCTGCTGGCTGTGGCCGCGCTTATGGTCCTGGGATTCCTGTTCATCGGCGCGCTGGATACCATCAATTCGGCGGCATATCTGTTCATGTCGCTGTACCCGGTGGCTGTGGTTCTGTCCCTGGGGATGCTGAGCTGGATCGTGGCCATGTCCGGGCGGTACACCATCCGCGCCAACCGGCTGTTCCGCAACGCCATGCTGCTGTCCATCGGCAAGCTGCCCACCACCGTGGCGGTCGTGGTGCTGCTGCTGGCGGGCGGGCTGGCGATCTACGTGGTCTCGCCGCTGCTTCTGATCCTGCCTGCCATCCTCTGCACCGCCCAGTGCGCGCTGATGGAGCGGGTGTTCCGGCGGGTGTTCCCCCAGCCGGAGGCGGAAGCGGAGGAATAACCGTTCCCCGGGGCCCATCGCCGGGCTGATCCCAATACAAAAGGAGCTGGCTCAACAGAGTCAGCTCCTCTTTTGATGGATTTTCCGCACCCGGTGTCACTTCACGTACTCGATGACTACGCGGCGGTTCGGCTCGCTGCCGGTGGAATGGGTGGTGATATTCTCCATATCCTGCAGGGCGGCGTGGATCACATGGCGCTCGTAGGCGTTCATTGGCTCCAGCGTGGTGCGGCGGCGCGCCTTCAGCACCTGCTGCGCCTTCTTCCGGGCGTAGCGGCGCAGGCTCTCCTCCCGCTTCTCCCGGTAGCTCTCCGCGTCCACATTGATCCGCACATGCCCCTCCAGGTCCCGGTTGATGGCATAGTTGGCCAGATGCTGCAGGGCGTCCAGAGTGTCGCCCCGGCGGCCGATCAGGTAGCCCAGGTCACTGCCCTGAAGCTCCACATTGTAAGTATTCTCCTCCGCCTTCACCGCGTGGGGGACGGCATCGGAGCCCATATGCTCCAGCAGACCCTTCAGGAAAACCTCGATTTTCTCCTCCAGGGAGCCGGGCTCGGCAGGCGCATAAACTTTTGGCTCGGCAGGGGCCTTCGGCGCCTTGGGCGCCTCCGGGCGGCTCTGGCGGGGCTTATCCTGCTTGGGCTGCTCTTTTCTGGTGGGCGGGGTCTGGTTCCTGGTCTCCGGCCGGGTCTCCGGCTTGGGGGCCTCCTTCTTGGGCTCCGGCTTGGGGGCATCCGGCTTTTTGGCCGGCGCCTTGGGCTTGGAGCGGGAGGCGGAGGACAGGGCGGTCTTCGGCGCCTCCGGCACGGGATCGGGCACCTCGTAGGTCACCTGAACCTTGGCGGGCTGCGCACCGAAGCCAAGGAAGCCGGATTTCGCCTGGGCGAGCACCTGGACGGATACGCTGTCCCGATCCAAGCCCAGCTGATTCAGCGCGGCTTCAATGGCAAGGTCAATGGTTTTGCCAGTGGTAACGATCGATTTCTCCATTTTTATTCCTCCGTAGTTTCAGCGCGGTAACGATTCGGGTCGTAATTGCGGCCCTTGCAGTAGGGGCGCTCGGGGATGCCGGACGGGGTCTCCGCCGTTTCCTCCTCCTGGACGGCAGCTCCCTTCCGGGCGGCGTACTCCTTGCGGGCGGCGGCCCTGGCGGCCTCCTCATCCCGCTGCTGCTGCTTCTGCAGCTTCTTCTTGCTGGTGTTCTCCGTGATTCCGTCGGGGTTGGCAGCTCGGCGCTCGGCTCTCTGCCGCTCCTTCTCCGCCTCGATGGCCTCCTGCTCCAGCGCTCTCTTCAGCCGCTCGGCGTCCTCGGCGTCGTAAATTTTGCGGTAGCGTGCGGTGAGGATGGTATCCTCGACGGTCCGGACTACGCCGCCGATGAACCAGTACAGCGACAGCGCCGCAGGGACACTGAAGCCGATCCACAGGGACATCAGGGGCATCATCCAGATCATCATCTTCATGGACTGGTTCTGCTGGGAATTTTTGGCGGTTTCCTTATCCTCCAGGCCCTTCTCATCGGTGATGACGGAGTTGTTCATCTTCTGGTTGACCAGGGACTGCACCACCTGGAACCCGGCGGAGATCACCGGCAGCAGGAATCCGCCGATGTGCGCCCAATCCCAGCTCCAGGAGGAGCCGAAGATGTTGAACACAGGCTGGGAGCCGAGATCGACCCCCAGGAAGGTGAAGTTCAGGCCCTGCAGGGTGCGGTCGGCCACCTCGGGGATGGCCTCCTTGATGGCGTCGGCGTAGCTGGCGATGTGGCGCGCGGCCACCATCTGGTCATAGTAGGTATTGTTGGTAAACAGGCTCGCGTCCGCTTCCTTGATCAGGGCCACGATCTGCTCAGCGGTCTCGGCGCTCTCGTGGAGCATATACACCAGAGGCTGACGCACCACCTGGTACAGCGGCAGCAGGATCAGCAGCGGCACCAGGCTCCACAGGCAGCCGCCCATTCCCATGGTCGCGCCCTCCTCCTTCTGGAGCTGCTGGATGGCCTCGTTCTGCTTCTGCTGATCGTTGGCGTATTTCTTCTGGATCTCCTGGATCCGTGGGGAAAGCCGCGACATTTTCATGGTGCTTTTCTTGGATTTTGCTGTGATGGGCAGCATCACCAGCTGAACCAGGACGGCGAACAGAATCAGCGCCAGGCCATAGTTATTGGTGAAGCGGTACAGGTAGTCCATCAGATATCCGAAGGGCACCCGTATAATGTCCGAAATGCTAAATGCAAGGATCATTGCGTTTCCTCCTTTGGGTTAGGGCACAGGGTCATAGGTATCCCCTCGGTTGAAGGGGTTACACCGGAGCAGGCGCCATAGCGCCAGACAGCCGCCCTTGAGCGCTCCGTATTTGCTGATCGCCTCGTAAGCGTAGGCGGAGCAGGTGGGGGTGAACCGGCAGCAGGCC
>JAJQHS010000024.1 GCA_021199635.1 Bacillota bacterium | reverse complement strand
CAATCTGCAAATTCCCCCACTTTGGGCCTTGACTTTTAATAGTTAGTCTTTCTGCGTTTTTTCGGATACGGCGGCCCGGTCAGCGGCGGAGCCGCAGGGTCAGAATCTCAAAGTTCTTCACCGGCAGGGTGATACACTGACCGCTGACGGTTATTTCCCCGCTGTCCAGCGGACGCTCCATCAGGTCGCAGAGCTGCGCCTGGCGGAAGGGGACTCCCAGGGTCAGGGCGGCTGTGCAGCGCTGGTCAAAGGCCTCATATAGCCGCAGGATCCAATCCTCTCCATCCTCTGCCTGTTTCACCGTTTCCACGATCACATTCTGCCGGTCGCACTGCACCAGGCTGAAATGAGCGGGCAGCCGATCGCCGCAGGCCTGGGCAGCCATCAGCGGCTGATTCAGGCAGTAGGCCTGATGAATGGTGCCGGATTCCCGGAAATCACCGACATGAGGCAGCAGGGAATAGGTGAATGTATGGAGCCCCTGATCTGCCTCCGGGTCCGGATAGGTGGCGGATTTCAGCAGGGACAGCTTCAGGGTGTTGCCCTCCGCGCTGTGGCCGTATTTGCAGTCGTTCAGCAGGGAAACGCCGTAGCCATGCTCGGAAATGTCCGCCCATTTGTGGGCGCAGACCTCGAATTTCATGGCGTCCCAGCTGGTGTTGGCATGGGTCGGCCGGGTCAGATGGCCGAATTGGATCTCGTAGGTTGCCTCGTTGGCGTGGAGCGCGAATGGGAAGGCGGCTTTGAGGATCTGGTGGTGCTGGTGCCAATCCACCTGGGTCTCGAAATCGATGCGCGGGGAATGGTCGTACATCCAGATGGTCTGGGTGATGACGGAATCCCCATAGCGCCTGACCATGCGGATGCCCCGGCGGACGGCGTCCTCTAAGACATCGGAGGACAGGGGCGGCTCCACATGCCACATTTTGTCCTTGTGATACTGACTCAGCTCCCAGGCGTCATAATCCCGGGGAAAGTCCTCGAATACCTGCAGCTCGTTCAGCACGCAGCCCTCGCGGCAAATTTCCCGCCCGGCCTGCTTGTCGTACAGGGAGGAAATGTTCCCGTTCGTGTCCAGACGCAGGCGCAGGCGGCTGTTTTCCAGGAAATCCGTCCCGGCGCGGACCTGGCTGACCATGGGCGCGGGGGCGATCACTTTCCAGCCCATAGCCGGGACGTCCTCCGCCCAGTATGCCTTCCCCTCCCAGCGCACCATGCCGCTGCGGGGGAAGCCCAGGGGGTTGTACACCAGGATGCCGCTGCCGCTGACCTGACCGGCCAGGGCCTGCAGGGCATCCGAAGCGATCTGCGTTCCGCCGCTGAGGATTTGGGCGTAGTGGCGGTCGCTGTCCTCGTAGACCTGGTGGATGGAGGAGCCGGGAATAATATCGTGGAACTGGTTCAGCAGAACCATCTGCCAGTGGTCGTGGAGCGCCTGCCTGGGGTAGGGCAGCCCGGAGAGCGCCTGCGCCATCAGGGACAGGGTTTCCGCCTTTTGCAGGAGCAGCTCGGATTTGCGGTTGTTCCGCTTATTCTTGGCGATGGAGGTGTAGGTGCCCCGGTGGAACTCCATGTATAGCTCACCCACCCAGCGGGGGATGCGCCCGGTCTGCGCCGCTCTGGCCTGAACATCCGCGTACAGCCTGTCCAGGAAATCCCCGGCATGGGTGATCTGAGTCCTGGGGAAGCCAGGCAGCCCGGGAGCCGTGCGGCGCTGAACCTCCAGGTGGTGGCGGGTCGGCCCGCCGCCGCCGTCGCCGTAGCCGAAGGTGATCAGTGTCTGGTCGGAGTATTCCTTCTGCTGGAAGCGCTCCCAGGTGCCCAGCACCTGCCGCGGCTCCGTATTGCCCACATAGGTGGTGCAGCGGTCATTTTCGCCGGGCTTGGGATAATTCTGGGCGGTGCCGAAGAAGGTGAATACCTCACTGCCGTCAATGCCCTGCCACATAAAGGCATCGTAGGGCATTTTGTTGGTTTCGTTCCAGCCGATTTTCGTGGTGAAGAAACGGTCCACGCCGGATTTCCGGAGGATTTGGGGCATGGCGGCGCTGTAGCCGAATACGTCCGGCAGCCACAGGACATGGCTCTCCACCCCAAATTCCGCCTGCATGAACCGCTTGCCGTAGAGCAGCTGCCGCACCAGGCTTTCGCCGGAGGTCAGGTTGCAGTCCGCCTCCAGCCACATGGCACCCTCCACCTCCCAGCGCCCTTCCGCGACCCGCGCCTGAATCTGCCGGTACAGCTCCGGCGCATCCTGCTTGACATACGCGTAAAGCTGGGGCTGGGAGGACATGAAATGGTATTCCGGGTACTGCTCCATCAGGCGCAGGACGGTGGAGAAGCTGCGCTGCGCCTTTTCCCGGGTCTGCGCCAGCGTCCACAGCCACGCCACATCGATGTGCGTGTGCCCGATGCAGTGGACGGTCGGGGCGGAATCCCCGTCCAGCTTGCCATAGAATTCTTCCGCCAGGTAAGCCCGCGCGGCGGCAATGCTCGCGTAAAAAGCTTCGGTCCCGGGGACCCGCAGGTCCAGCAGCTGCACAGCGCCCTCCAGGCTCCGCAGGATTTTCCAGTAATCCCCGCCGCCGGGCTTCAGCCAGACTGTGGCGTCCAGGGGGACCTTCAGGTCATAGTAAAGCGCGGCAACTGCGGAATCCTCCCAGATCAGCTCCGCCTGGAACCGGGAGCAGACCTGCCGCAGCAGGCTGGTGTACATATACACATACATATCGCATGCCTGCCCGGCCGGGAGGCGCACATCGGTGTGGTTGATATCCACGCCCTGCAGCAGCTCCCCGTTCAGGTACACGATGCCCTGGGGGTTGACCCCGTCCCAGTCGCCCTCATAGCCGGTGGTCACGCGGAAATACAGGGATTTGCCCGGCTGGGGTGCCGGAGCGGTAAAGCGGAGATGGAACCAATAGTGGGCGTCCATGCCGCCGAACCGGTCCTGAGCGCCCCAGGGGAGCCAGGGGCCCTGCGGGGGCTGATCGTCCGTCTTGTAGCCGCTGGGGCAATAGGTGATATCCTCCAGCAAAGCGGCGCGGGTAAAGCGCAGGGAGTCAAGCTGATCGGTGATGACGCGGATCTTGTCCTGCGGATAATCCATAGAGAATCCCCTCCTTATGTTGATGGGATTAGCATACCGGTTTCCGGCGAAAAAGTCAATGTGGCCTTGTCGGAATTTATGGATTCCCGGGGCAGCGGGAGCCCGGTTCCGGGCCCGGGGAAACGGCGGGCCGGTCCGCCTGCCAAAAATGCCGGGCCGGGTTTGTGCAGTATTTCCAAACTTTACGGCGGAAATATCCGTGCAGGGCGGCGGGGAGGGGCATAATGGATTTTTGTAGAAAATTCACAGGAAGGGCGG
>JAJQHS010000098.1 GCA_021199635.1 Bacillota bacterium | reverse complement strand
GCTGCTCCCACTGGGCAAAGGGAACGCCCATCGCCTCCGCCGAAATGCTGCGATAATCAAAGGCTTCATCGCCCTTGTGCTTGTCCAGAACGCGGAGGATTTTGTAGATCACATGGAAGTTGCTCATTCGCCGTCCTCCATGAGTTCTTCATCAGTAACACCCACTAGCCCCGGCTTGATAAACGCTAAGAAATCCCAGAATGGAGCGTCCGGGTGTTCTGTTCCATAGTCTATAATGTCTTGGCCTATTCCATCTGTAATTGCTTCAAAAATTAACATTTCTACAGCATCACTAGTGACGATATCTTTTTTTTCAGTCCCTTGCCCAATATATGTGCTAAGAAACTCGCGCAACGTTTCTTCCATAAAGGGCCCCTCCTATAGCTTTTTTATGCTCTTTGTTATGAAACCACCATATCCATCAGCCTCAACCGTATATTGATACTTTGAATCTCGGATGATTCTAACTTCACCTTTTTTTAGCCCCGGATATAGTGTTCCAAGCGTACCGCACAGTCTAGCATATCTTTTTGGCGCCAGCTTTATTTGCACTTTATTTCGCTGCGGGGACGGGGCATATTTCGTTTTCTTCGCCTTGCCTCCGCCGGTGGTAAAGCGTCCGTTCTTCGGGTCATGGTAGGGATTCGCCCGGGCTTCTTCCGGCTTTTCCTCCTCCATTGTACCATCCTCCGGAACGATTGGCAAGGACTTTTCCTGCGGTTCCTCCGGTTTTTTCGGCGTACTTTCCCCCATGATGGCGGTCTGGTTGGTGTTCGGCGTGTAGATCTGCTTGGTCTTCGGGTCGTACAGCACATCCTGCAGGCCCAGCCGGATCCAATTCAGCCCCAGCGGCTCCATATCCTCCGCAAAGCGCACCTCATCCGGCTGCATGAAGTTCGCTTCCAGCGCCGTGCGGTACGCTTCAAAGCGGCTCTTCATGTCGCCCTTCAAAAGCTCCTTGGTGTCAAATGCCCAGTACAGCTTCCCTTTCTCCTTCTCCAGCAGAAAATCCCGGTTCAGGGCGCACTGGATGGCGACCATCAGCGGGATCGCCGCCAGCTTCGCCAGCCCGTCCGTATCCGCCGCTTTGCCGCTGATGGTATCCGTGGAAATGTGGAAAATCTTTGCAAATTCTTCCGCATTCGTCACCTTGTTCTCGTTCAGCTGCATCTCCACCGATGTGGCCGAAGATTCCTGAAAATCAATGCCCCGGTTCAGCACCACCACATTGTCACTGCTGTTGCTGTACAGGTTGGAATAGGCTTCTTTCAGCGCGGCCATGGCCTCGGCTGTCAGCGCCTTTTCGGATTTCAGGAAGCCCTTTTTGTTGCCGCCTTTTTTGACCAGGTACGCCTCAAAGCACAGCGTCTGGTAGGCGACTTCAATCAGCTTGCTGCTCTCCACCGTGATGGGCACTCCCGTGGCGCCGTCCTTGGAGTTGCGCAGCACCTTCAGGAATTGATACGGGCGGTAGCGTCTGCCGTCCACCATGACGTCAAAGTCCTTGAAGATCGGATCGGTATTCTTCTGGATGGAAATCTGCGCTTCGTCCACGTAGTGGATGGATTTGAATTTCCCCCGCTCACGGTTGATGTATGCATAGCCGCCCTTGCCGGTGTAGTAGTCCCGCACCATAGCCCGCCAGAATTGGTTCGCGTCCAGGGTGTCCCCGGTTTCATCATTCAGAAGCCGCACCCGCGGATCATCCTTGATTTCCTGCGCCTTTCCGCTGGTTTCCCGGTACAGCTTGATCGGCGTGCCGGCAACCAGCCCGGCGATCATGTCAATGCCGCCGCTGACTGTCGGCACCTGCAGCGCCATTTCCTTGGTCACGCCGCCGCCAAACAGCATTGCCCGCAGAAGCGAAGCCTCCACGGTATCGTCAGCTTCGGCGCGGTATTCTTCTCTCTTTCTGTGGAACAGTCCCATTTTCTCACTCCTTACAGCGTCTGCGCGATAAAGTCGTCCGTGCCAAACAGCATATCCTGCTGCGCGAGATACACGGCATTGATCAGCGCAACGACCATATCCACCTTGCCGGCGGACCGCTTCTTGTTCACGTATTTGTTCAGATTGGTATCCTCGGTGCATCTGGCGTTCTGGAAGTTGATTTCCAGCATTAGGTTTTCATCGTAGACGAATTGGCGGCTTAATATCTTCTCCTTCAGCAGCTTTGTGGGGCTGTGGAGCACGCTGGAATGCTGCTTGATCTCCACGCATTCGATGGCGTTCTCCTCCAGCTTTTGCACCGTGGAAATGGCATTGTACCGGTCGTAGCCGGCCTGCACAATTTCCACGCCATACAAGGTTTGCAGGGACAGAATGAACCGCTCTACGAATCCATAGTCGATCACATCGTCCCCGCACGCGAAACATACGCCGCTGCGGATCAACCTGTCATAGTTTACGCCCTCTTTTTTGCTCTTAAAGTCCTTTCGCAGCACCGGGAGGAATCCCCAGACCTTGCCGTACAGGATCCCATCCGCAACCGCCACCATGGCGACCGCGGTATTGTCGTCCGTCTGGGACAGGTCGATACCCAGATACACCCGCTTCCCACGCCAGAATTCCAGGTCTTCCGCCCGGACGCATTCCCGCACCCGGGTGATCTCCACATACCCCTCGGTTCCAAGCCCCTTGTACTTGATATTATTATGCTTGCACAGGTAGTTCTCCCGTTTGTTTTCGTACAGGACCGCCATGGCACGCATATCTTTGACGGCCTGGAAAATCGATGCATTTTTCACCGCCACGGGGTTGGACTGATAGATTACCTTGTCGTCGCTCATCCACTGATCTCCCGACAGCAGATTATCGTCCGGCTCATACAGCAGGGAGAAGCGGCGCCGGTTTTCCAGCAGTCCATCCAGCGTTTTCTTCGATATGTCGATCTCATCGATCATGGCGTTGTCGTCATTGGGATACTGCGTGGAAATGATGATCCCAAGCTTGGATTGGAGCACGATCTGCGAGGAGCGCATAGCCTCGATGGGATATGCGTCCATTGCGCCGGCTTCGTCTGCCAGGAAGGCATTGGCCTGCTTGCCGTCCATCTTGTCCCGGGAATAGGCCAGCGGCGTGTATTCGCTGTCCGTCAGCTTGCAGCGCACCTCAGAGCGGAGCACCTGGAAGATAGCGTCGTCCGCCAGCGCAGGCGAGGATTTTATGATTTTTCGGATCGCCAATTTCAATTCGCTGGAAAGCTTCAGATCCGGCGCGACCGAAAAGAAGCGGGAGAATTTCGGCTCGATTAGCATGAGCAGTATAAAAATCACTGCTGAATTGAATGTCTTAAAGTTTTTCCGGGCGATTTCCAGCAGCACGGTCTCGTAATACCGGGCGCCCTTCCGATCCTTGGTGCAGAAGATGGCCGTGACCAGGAACCAGGCGTAATCCTCGAGGCCGTCGTACATACTGCACCCCAGGTCCGGATGTACCATCAGCTTCAGAAGCCCGCACATTTTTTCATAGGCGGCTCTGTCAATCCTGGCTTCCTTCTCCTGGCCGTTGACGATCCGCAGCCATTGCTCCGCCTGGAGCTTCACGTAATGCGGGGCCAGCGGATTCTCCGGCTGCACGCACCATT
>JAJQHS010000116.1 GCA_021199635.1 Bacillota bacterium | reverse complement strand
AATCGGTATTACTTTTGGTAACGGCTGCATCATAGTTATACACCTCCGAAAATTCCGTGCTAATTATGCTCTTATTATACCATAATCAGCGCAGAAGTCAACAGGCGAGGAGGTGTTCAAGAAAAGTTTAAATGTGAAGGAGGTGGGGCTACATTGCAAACAGAATCGCGGGTATCACCGTGGAGATTGGCGGTGCTGATGGTCATAGTTGACGCCGGTATCAAAGGCGGCGAGGCTGGTACGGCTTTGTCCTCTATTATGACCCGTCTCGGCAACAACACCAGCGGCTGTACGGATATGCTGGAGAGCTACGGCATTGAGGTCTATGACGCAGAGGGCAACAGAAGCGCCGCCCTCACAGGCGGCGCTCCGGCATTTGGGTCTTATCAGGGCAGCATTGCCAGAATCTCTCTCTTTGGCATGGCGCCCACAGCCTGGTTGATGACCTCCCCATTCTGTATCACCACGATCGTGGGGATGCTGGTGACGTGGAACTGGGCCGCAAGCTCCCCCTGCGCATCCACGTCGATCTTGCCCACCTGGAGCTGGTCGTTCTCCTCGGCGATCTCATCAATGATGGGGCTGACCATCCGGCAGGGCCCGCACCAGGTGGCAAAGAAGTCCAAAAGGACGGTCTTTTCGCACTCCATCACTTCTTTCTGGAAATTCTCGGCGGTAATATTCAGTACCATGTATCCTTCCTCCTTGTTTGGTTTTTCATGCTTAGGATACCCGATTTCTCCCCGAAGTTCTGTGACAAAATCACATTCCATGCCTATCCGGCAATGGAAACCACCTGAAATTCACTGGCAAGCACATACAGGTACCCGTCAATAACCACGCCCCGCATCTGGTCCACATCTCCGAGCGCAGGAACCAGGGCAAGCTTGTGCAGCGCATAGCCGTCAAACTGGAGGAGCAGGTATCCATCCGATGTGGGGATGCCCACGATCTGTTCCTCCCGGTCCAGAAAATAGGACTTATACTCTGTGCAGAAGTAGGCTTCCAGCTCGAAGGCGGCTATGGATTCCACGCCCTCCTGCGTTTCCCGGTAAACCTCCACCTTCAGCCATAAGGAATCATTGTATCCGATGCCCAGCAGATTGCCGCTGCCGAAATCCACCAGGGAGCTGGAATAACCGTCAATGGTGCCGGTGTCCTTCCAGGTGATGTTGTCCAGGTCGGACAGGTCGAAGAAGTAAACCGGGTCGGTCAGGGAGTCCACCTGCGCCGTGCAGACATAGGCGTAATCCCCGTCAAAGCGGACGGACTCCACCGTTTCCCCCTCAGGGGCAAAGGCGACCACCTGCGCTAGGACCGTCCAGTCCCCCACGCGGACGCAGGTGAGATTGGCGTTGGTCACAATGGCGGTAATGTCCTGGGTCATTACGGAGCCGTTGCCGCTGACAGAGGCGGTTTGCTCCGTCGTCTGGGTGACGACACGCAGGACGCCGTCCTGCTCATCCATGCTGTACTGGTTGTTTACGGTGCCCTCCAGGCTGAAAGCGCCGACATACTCCAGCGTGTCCCCGGAGTAATCCAGACAGGCGATCTCCGTCATGGAGCGGCTGATGACCGAACCGTCCTCCTCCGCCGACTCCGAATAGGTTCTGGTGGCGTAAATATGCTGAGCGGACACATACAGCTCCGTAGAGTAGCACAGCAGCGCCACCGAGTCCTCCAGCGCCAGGGTCTCCCCGTCGAACATGGTCACCACGGTGTAGCGGCTGCTGGTCAGGCTGTCGGGGGCCAAGATATTGCCCGCATCGATGCACTGCATATCGTCCAGAGTGCCCACGCTGGGCACAAAGCTATGCGCGTCCTCGGCGGTCCAATCACTGCCGACCCAGTACTGGCTGATGACCATCAGCTTGCCCCCCACCATGCGGGAGGACAGATATTCCCCGGTGATGTAGATCGGCTCCGTAGGGGCAACGCTGCCGGGGTCGGACACGTCCAGGTTCTGCACCAGGATCATCGCCTGCTTGACACCGTCCTGCGCCAGGATCATGGGCACGATCACCGTAACGGTTTTGCAGTCCTGGGACAGGTACATCTCCGCCTCGTACCAGTAGTAATAGGAGTCTTCGTCCGCGCCTGCCAAATCGTAAGCGCCGACCTGGGCGGAAGCCTCCCCGCCGATGGTGTAGATGCGCAGTTCGCTCCCGTACAGATAATACAGGTACTGGTCGCTGCGCTTGATCCGGTCCCCCTCGATCACCCCATCCACCTGATTGTCGGTGACCTCCTGGTAGGAGGATTCCCCGGACTCCGCTGTGGCAATAGCAGTAATAGCATCGTTATAGTCATCATCGCCCACCCCGCCGAGCAGGGAGTCCTGCATATTCAGCATGGCATTTTTCAGTGTCCCTGCCAGTGCCTCGTAATTGTTGCTGTACGCCGGCTCCTCATAGAAATATTCGCTGAGCTTTTGAATGGTGCCGTAGTACAGGCTGTCCTGGTAGGCGGACACATCCGGCTCGCTGGAGCCATACGGCACGAAAAGCACCGCCGCCAAAAGGCATACGCACATCCCCGCGGCGATCAAGCCGTTCCGCCTGCGGACGCGGCGGCTGCGGATCCTCGAGCGCACCTCCTGGGTCCTCTGCTCATAGGTCTTCATGAGAAATCCCCACCTTTTCCAGATTTTTTCGCAGAGCCGCTTTGGCTCTGGCGAGCAGGTTGTACACCTGCTTGGACGATTTGGACAGGATGCGTCCCGCCTCCTCCGGAGAAAAGCCGTCAAAATAGGTCAGCGTCAGGATCTGACGGTACTGCTCCGGCAGTGCCTGCACGCAGGCGTACACCGTTTCGTCCCGCTGGCGCTTCATGACGTCCCGCTCCAGGTCGCCGCAGGCCAGGATATTCTCCACATCCTCCAGCGGCACCAGACTTCGGTGCCGGCGGAGGTAGTCGATGGCACGATGGCGAACCGCCTTGTATAGATATGCCCGGAAATGAGCCTCATCGGCAAATCGTTTGCCCTTCACCAGCACATCTGCCATTGCGTCCTCCATCACATCCTCTGCCGCAGCGGAGGAGCCTACATAGCAGTAGGCAAACCGCACCAAAGGATCAGAATATGTACGGATCAGCGCCTCCAGCGCGTCCGGGTCCCCTTTCAGGAACCGCCAGTAGCTGCTGTCATCAAATTCGGACATATCCATCACCTCTCTGCCTTTATAACGGGGAAAAGGGGAATTTTGCTCACCTTTTATCGGGAAATTTTTTCTGTGTGTGCATTATAGCGGAAAAATCCGCCGCCATCAAGGGTGGGCGCCTATTTCCCCTTGCCTTTTTCCGGATTTTCGGTATAATAATAGCAGAATCATCTTTAGAAAGAAGGATGCGCCATGTTTTCCCATGAGGATCGATGTATTTACCGTGCCAACCAACTGGCGGAGGTGATTTGCCAGCTGCGGTTCCCGGAAATTCTGTCCATCAGCGCGCAGCCGCCTGTGGAATTCCAGGAAGCCATCCGGGGGGAATTCCCCCAATACGCTGCCCGGCAGGAATCCCCCGCGCCCAAAATCACCGGTGCGCCCGGGCAGCTGAAGCTGGAAAATCCGCCGTCCACGGTGAATTATCAGTTTACCTCCGCGGACGGCGTGTGGCGGGTTAATCTGACCAGCCGGTTCATCTCCCTGGCCTGCGGGCGCTACACCCGATGGGAGGATTTCGCCCAAAAGCTGGATAAGCCGCTGGCGGAGTTCATCCGCGTCTATCGCCCGGCCTATTTCGAGCGGGTGGGACTGCGGTACGTGAATATCCTCTCCCGCAAAGCCCTCGACCTGGAGGGCACGCCGTTCCGGGAGCTGATCGCCCCCTGCTACCTGGGGCCGCTGGGCGAGGAGGATGTGGCAGAAGCCGCCGCCTCCCGGTGCAGCCTGGACACGGAGATGGCCATCCGGGGCGGCTGCCGGGTAAAGCTTCACGCCGGTCCCGGAACCATCAAGCGGAACGGGCAGGGTGATCCGGAGGTGAAATTCATCTTCGACCAGGACCTATATATGCCAGGCAAGGTGCCGGTCAATCTTTCCGCCGGAGCGCTGGAAACCCTGCACAGCCAGGCCGATTCTATTTTTCGGGGCGCTCTGACCCAGCGGCTGCATGACGCTATGGATCCAGAGTACCGGCTCTGACGGAAGGAGGTTCCCATGCCATACTACGGATATTATTACGGCTTCGACTGGACTTACCTGGTTCTGGTTCTGCCGTGCCTGCTTGTGGCTTTGTGGGCCAGCCACAATGTGAAGGCCACCTACCGGCGCTACTCCAAGCAGCTCTCCGCCCGGCGGATCACCGCCGAGCAGGCGGCGCAGCGGGTGCTGTCCTCCGCCGGGGTTTACGGCGTCCGGTTCGAGCATATCAGCGGCAGCCTGACAGATCACTACGACCCCAAAACCAATGTGATCCGCCTGTCCGATGACGTTTACGGCTCCACCTCCACCGCCGCCATCGGCGTTGCCTGTCATGAGGCAGGGCACGCGGTGCAGTACGCCCAGAGCTACGCCCCCATCAAGCTCCGCGCCGCCATCATTCCCGTCACCAATATCGGCTCCAAGCTGGCCATGCCCCTGATCCTGCTGGGTGTGCTGTTCTCCTCCTTTGGCAGCTTTTCCTACACGCTGATCTACGTTGGTGTCGCCTGCTTTTCCCTCTCCCTGATTTTTCAGCTGGTCACCCTGCCCGTGGAGTTTAACGCCAGCCGCCGGGCGCTGCGTGCCATTGAGGACGGCGACCTGCTCACCCAGGAGGAGCTGAAGGGCGCACGCAAGACCCTGCGCGCCGCGGCACTGACCTATGTGGCCGCCACGGCCGTTGCCCTGGCGCAGCTGCTGCGGCTGCTGATGCTGTTCGGCGGACGCGGCCGGAACCGCAGAAATTGACCAATATTTCAGAAAGCAAGAGGAACCGTTCATCTATGGATGCACTTTTAGAGCTTTACAACGGCATGGGCATATCCCCTGCCGTGTATCACTATGGCCAGCAGGTTCTGGAGAAGCTGGCCCCCCGCTTTGCGGAAATCGACCGTGTGGCCGAATACAATCAGGCCAAGGTGCTGGCCGCCATGCAGAAAAACCGGGTATCCGCCGCCTGCTTTGCCGGGACCACCGGCTACGGCTACGACGATGTAGGCAGGGACACTCTGGAAAAGGTGTACGCGGACGTGTTCCACACGGAAGCCGCCCTTGTCCGCCCCCAGATCACCTGCGGGACCCATGCCCTGACGGTGGCGCTGTCTGCCAACCTGCTGCCCGGGGACGAGCTTCTCTCCCCTGTTGGGATGCCCTACGACACCCTGCAGGAGGTGATCGGCATCCGGCAAAGCCCCTGCTCCCTGGCGGAATACGGGGTCAGCTACCGGCAGGTGGACCTGCTGCCGGATGGCAGCTTTGATTACGACGGCATCCGCCGCGCCATTGGCGAGAAGACGAAGCTGGTGACCATCCAGCGCTCCAAGGGATACGCTTCCCGCCCCAGCTTCTCCGTGGAGCAGATCGGGGAGCTGATCGCATTCTGCAAGTCCGTCAAGCCGGGTGTGCTGGTGATGGTGGACAACTGCTACGGAGAATTTGTAGAAACCATCGAGCCGTCAGACGTGGGTGCAGATATGACCGTCGGCTCCCTGATCAAGAATCCCGGCGGCGGCCTGGCGCCTGTTGGCGGATATATCTGCGGGACGCAGGAATGCGTCAGCCGCTGCGGCTACCGGCTGTCCGCCCCCGGCCTGGGCCAGGAGGTCGGCGCGAACCTGGGGCTGATGCAGGCTCTGTACCAGGGCTTTTTCCTGGCACCCACGGTGGTGGCAGGGGCGGAGAAAGGGGCGATCTTCGCCGCCAACCTCTATGAACCCCTGGGCTTCCCCTGTATCCCCAGCGCGGATGCGCCGCGCTATGACATTATCCAGTCCGTAGCGCTGGGCAGTGAAGCGGGCATGCTCGCCTTCTGCCGGGGCATCCAGGCAGCGGCGCCGGTGGACAGCTTCGCCACGCCCCTGCCCTGGGATATGCCGGGCTACAGCGACCAGGTGATCATGGCAGCAGGCGCATTTGTCCAGGGAAGCTCCATCGAACTGTCCGCGGACGGCCCCATCCGGGAGCCCTATGCCGTCTATTTTCAGGGCGGACTGACCTGGGCACACGCGAAGCTGGGCATCCTGATGAGCCTGCAAAAGCTGGTAGACGATGGCCTGGCCGCCCTTTGACGGAAGCTTTCATATCGTTCGCGACCCCCGCCCTTGCCCGGCAAGGATGGGGGTTTTCTGCGCCGCTTTCAAAGGGATGGTGCAGCGGATATCCGGATTTTTTTCATTGACAAGGTTCGCCTTCTATGATACAATTTCCCACGGCAATTCGATAAGATATGTTTTCCGGGCGCCTTCGCGGCTGCCCATCAGGGAAGGAGCAAATTATGGCTGTTGAAAACCAGAATGTCCCCATGCTGGATGCTGTTTGCGGCTCAGGGGTTCGTGTTTCCATTATGAATCGCCTTTCCTCCGTTGACTTGTGTACTTTCGATTCTCCTGAATATACCATTTTTCCCGGCTTCTGTGATGTGCATGTTCACTTCAGAGAGCCGGGATTTTCTTATAAGGAAACGATTTTTACCGGGTCACTGGCGGCGGCGCACGGGGGGTATACGGCGGTGTGCACAATGCCCAACCTGGACCCGGTGCCGGACAACAAGGCACACCTGAAGGAGCAGCTGGACCTGATCCGTGAGGACGGCATGATCCACATCTACCCCTACGGCTCGATCACCGTTGGGCAGCAGGGGGAGGAGCTTTCCGATATGAAGGGGCTTGCGCCCCAGGTCATCGCCTTCTCTGACGATGGCAAGGGCGTCCAGCAGACTGACGTTATGCGCCGGGCCATGCGGAAGGCCCGGCAGCTGAATAAGCTGATTGTCGCGCACTGCGAGGACAATTCCCTGCTGGGCGGCGGCTACATCCATGACGGGGAGTACGCCCGCCAGAATCATCACCCGGGCATCCCCTCCGAGAGCGAATGGCGGCAGCTTCAGCGGGATCTGGAGTTGGTGCAGGAAACCGGCTGCGCCTACCACGCCTGCCACATCTCCACCCGGGAGAGCGTGGAGCTCATCCGCCAGGCCAAACGGGACGGGCTGAACGTCACCTGCGAAACCGCACCCCACTACCTGCTGCTGGACGAGACCGACCTGATCGAGGACGGCCGGTTCAAAATGAATCCCCCTCTGCGTAGCCCGGCGGATCGGGCAGCGCTGATCGCCGGCATCCAGGACGGCACCATCGACATGATCGCCACCGACCACGCGCCCCACTCCCGGGAGGAGAAGAGCCGCGGCCTGGACGGCAGCGCCTTCGGCATCGTCGGGCTGGAAACCGCGTTCCCTTTGCTCTACACCTACCTGGTGAAAGAGGATGTCATCACCCTGGAGCAGCTGCTGAAGCTGCTGGTCACCAATCCGCGGAAGCGTTTCCGCATCCCCGCGACCACGGATTTCTCCATATGGGATTTGCGGCAGAGCTATTTCATCGATCCGGACAGCTTCCAGTCCCAGGGGCGGGCAACGCCCTTTGAGGGGCGCCGGGTCTGGGGCAAATGTATGGCCACCGTGTGCGACAACCGGCTGGTGTGGCTGGAAAAAGTAAGGAATGGGAAATAATTCGGCTTAAGGAGATTTTTGTATGCCAAAACGCACGGATTTAAAGAAAATCATGATCATCGGCTCCGGCCCCATCGTCATCGGCCAGGCGGCGGAATTCGACTATGCCGGGACCCAGGCCTGCCTTGCTCTTAAGGAGGAGGGTTATCAGGTGGTACTGGTGAATTCCAACCCCGCCACCATCATGACGGACACTACCATTGCCGACAAGGTGTATATGGAGCCGCTGACCCTGGAATATGTGGCCAAAATCATCCGCTATGAGCGCCCGGACGCCATCGTCCCCGGCATTGGCGGTCAGACCGGCCTGAACCTTGCCATGCAGCTGGAGAAGAAGGGCGTATTGAAGGAATGCCGGGTGGAGCTGCTGGGCACCCCCAGCGCATCCATCGAGCGGGCGGAGGACCGGGAGCTTTTCAAGGAGCTTTGCCAATCCATCGGGGAGCCGGTGATCCCCTCCGAGATCACCTACAGCGTGGAGGAAGCCATCGCAGCCGCTGGGAGGATCGGCTATCCTGTGGTGCTGCGCCCGGCATTCACCCTGGGCGGCACCGGCGGCGGATTTGCCGACACCGAGGACGAGCTGACCGAGATCGCCGCCAACGCCTTCCGGCTGTCCCCCGTCCATCAGGTGCTGGTGGAAAAATCCGTGAAGGGGTGCAAGGAAATCGAGTTTGAGGTCATGCGGGACGGCTCCGACCATGCTATCACCATCTGCGGCATGGAAAATATCGACCCGGTAGGCGTCCACACCGGCGACAGCCTGGTGGTGGCTCCCATTATGACGCTGAGCGACCAGGAGCTGAAAATGCTCAATGACAGCGCCATTAAAATCATCCGGGAACTGAAAATTGCCGGCGGCTGCAACGTGCAGTTCGCCCTGGACCCGGATACCGGGCGCTACTACCTGATCGAGGTCAACCCCCGCGTGTCCCGCTCCTCGGCGCTGGCATCCAAGGCCAGCGGCTACCCGATCGCCCGGGTCACCGCGAAAATCGCGGTGGGCATGAACCTGGAGGAGATCAAAATCGCAAACACCAACGCTGCGTTCGAGCCGAGCCTGGACTACGTGGTCGCCAAGCTGCCCCGGTTCCCCTTTGACAAGTTCCCCTCTGCCTCCAATACCCTGGGCACCCAGATGAAGGCCACCGGCGAAGTCATGGGCATTGGCTCCAACCTGGAGGAGTGCCTGCTCAAGGGTGTGCGCTCCCTGGAAATTGGCGCATGCCACCTCTACCTTCCAAAATTCGACACCATGTCCACGGACGCGCTGCTGGAATACATTGCAAAGTTCCGGGACGACAATCTTTTCGCCATCGCGGAGCTTCTCCGCCGGGACATTCCCGTGGCGGAAATTTCGGATATCACCAAGATTAGCGCCTATTTCCTGGAGGCCGTGGCGCGTATTGTCGCCATGGAGCGCCGCCTCGCCGCATCCGACACGCCGGATACCCTGCGGGAGGCCAAGGCTATGGGCTTCAGTGACCGGTACATTGCCCGGCTCTGGCACACCAGCGAGCTGGCGGTCTACCGTATGCGAAAAGAAAACGGCATCTCCCCTGTGTACCGGATGGTGGATACCTGCCACACCGGGGCGTATATCCCCTACTTTTACTCCTCCTACACCGGCGCGAACGGCTCCCGGCTGACCGAGCGGCGGAAGATCCTGGTGCTGGGCGCGGGCCCCATCCGCATCGGGCAGGGCGTGGAGTTCGACTACTCCACCGTACACGCGGTGCAGACCATCCGCAAGGCAGGCTACGAGGCCATCATCATCAATAACAACCCGGAAACCGTTTCCACCGACTACACCACCGCGGATAAGCTGTACTTTGAGCCGCTGACCACAGAGGATGTGATGAACATTGTGGAGTTTGAGCAGCCGGAGGGGGTCATTGCCTCCCTGGGCGGGCAGACGGCCATCAACCTGGCGCAGCCGCTGATGGAGCGCGGCGTGAAGATCATCGGCACGGACTGCGCCGCCATCGACCGGGCGGAGAACAGGGACGCTTTTGAAAAGCTGCTCTCTGAATTGCAGATTCCCCAGCCCCGGGGGCAGGCCGTCACCCGGATCGAGGACGGCATCGCCGCTGCCAGGGAAATCGGATACCCGGTGCTGGTGCGTCCCAGCTTCGTGCTGGGCGGCCGCGCCATGCAGATCGTGGCCAATGAGGAGCAGCTGCGCTACTACCTGAAAAACGCCGTGGAGATCGATGAGGACAAGCCGGTCCTGGTGGATAAATACATTGAGGGCCGGGAGGTGGAGGTGGACGCCATCTGCGACGGGCGGGATGTGTTCGTCCCCGGCATTATGGAGCTGGTGGAGCGCACCGGCGTCCATTCCGGCGACTCCATCTCCGTGTACCCCACCTTCTCCATCTCCGACAAGGTCAAGGGCACCATCCTCCAGTACGCCAAAAAGCTGGGCCTGGGTATTGGGATCGTCGGGCTTTACAACATCCAGTTCATTGTGGACAAGCAGGATAACGTTTCCGTCATCGAGGTCAACCCCCGCTCCTCCCGCACGGTCCCCTTCCTGAGCAAGGCCACAGGTTATTCCCTGGCGGATATCGCCACCGAGGTGATCCTGGGCATGAGCCTGAAGGAGCTGGGCTTCTTCGACCTGTACCCCGCCGAAAAGGAACGGTGGTATGTCAAAGCGCCGGTGTTCTCCTTCAACAAAATCCGGGGAATGGACGTGTACCTGTCCCCTGAGATGAAGTCCACCGGCGAGGCCATCGGCTATGACAAGACCATGACCCGGGCGCTGTACAAGGCGCTCCAGGCCGCCGGAATGCATTTGCAGAACTACGGCACAGTGCTGGCCACCATTGCCGACAAGGATAAGGAGGAGGCGCTGCCGCTGATCCGCCGATTTTACCGGCTGGGCTTCAACATTGAGGCCACGGAGGGCACCGCCCAATTCCTGAAGCGCAACGGCATCCGCACCCACGCCCTGAAAAAAATCAGCGACGGCAGCGAGGAGATCCCCAACGCGCTACGCCAGGGGCACATCGCCTATATCATCAACACCAAGGACCCTGGCAACAGCGAAAAAGACGGCATTCAGATTCGCCTGGTGGCCACGGAGAACAATGTCACCATCTTCACCGCCCTGGACACCGTCCGGGTGCTCCTGGATGTGCTGGAGGAAACGACTCTGACCATCTCCACCATCGACGGGTGAGGCAGCGCCATGAAACAAAGTCTTTTTACCATCCTGGAAAACCAGCCGCTGACGGATACCGTCTTCCGGATGCGCCTGGCCGGGGATACGGGGGACATTTCCGCCCCCGGACAATTCGTGAACATCCGGCTGGACGGGCTTTTCCTGCGGCGGCCCATCTCCGTGTGCGACTATGGGGACGATTGCCTGACGCTCATTTACAAAGTAGTTGGCACGGGCACCGCCAAAATGCGGGATATGCACCCGGGGGCGACCCTGGACCTGCTCACCGGCCTGGGGAACGGGTATGACCTGGCACTTTCCGGGGATCACCCGGTGGTGATCGGCGGCGGCGTTGGCGTCCCGCCGCTGTACGGCCTTGCAAAGCGGCTGATCGCCCAGGGCAAATCCGTCACCGCCATTCTGGGCTTTAACACAGAATCCGAAATATTTTACGCCGACGCGTTCCGGGCGCTGGGCTGCGAAACCATCATAACCACCGCCGACGGCAGCTTTGGCGCGAAGGGCTTCGTCACCGACGCGATGCCAGGGCTTGCCTACTCCCATTTCTACGCCTGTGGACCGGAGCCGATGCTGAAGGCGGTGTACCGCGCCAGCCGCACCTCCGGCCAGCTGAGCTTTGAGGAGCGGATGGGCTGCGGATTCGGCGCGTGCATGGGCTGCACCTGCCAGACCATCGCCGGGCCCAAGCGCATCTGCAAGGACGGCCCCGTTATGCGGAAGGAGGAAATCCTATGGAACGGCTGAACGTAAATCTGTGCGGCATCCCCCTGGACAATCCGGTGATTCCCGCCTCCGGCACCTTCGGCTACGGCTGGGAATTCGCCGAGCTGTACGATATCAACATTCTGGGGACCTTCTCCTTCAAGGGCACCACCCGGGAGCCCCGGTTCGGGAATCCCACCCCGCGGATCGCGGAATGCCCCGGCGGGATGCTCAACGCCGTCGGGCTTCAGAACCCCGGCGTGGAGCAGGTGATCGCCCGGGAACTGCCCAGGCTGAAGCAATGCTTCCATAAAAAGGTGATGGCCAATGTTTCCGGCTTCTGCGTGGAGGATTACGCCGAAACCTGCCGGATGCTGGACGCCCAGGAACAGGTGGGCTGGCTGGAGGTCAATATCAGCTGCCCCAACGTCCACGTCGGCGGCATGAGCTTCGGCACCAGCCCGGAGGCGGCGGCGCAAGTGACCCGCGCCGTAAAGGCAGTGACCAAGAAGCCCGTGATCATCAAGCTCTCCCCCAATGTCACAGACATCGTGTCCATTGCCCGCGCCTGCGAGGATGCCGGTGCGGACGGCATCAGCCTGATCAATACGCTGCTGGGGATGCGCATCGACCTGCGCACCCGCCGACCGGTGCTTGCCAACACCACAGGCGGCTTGTCCGGCCCCGCCGTATTCCCGGTGGCGCTGCGGATGGTCTACCAGGTCGCCGCAGCGGTGCGGATTCCCGTGGTGGGCATGGGCGGCGTGTCCAGCGCGGAGGATGTGCTGGAAATGCTGCTGGCCGGCGCGTCGGCTGTGGAGGTAGGCGCCGCCAATCTGGTGAACCCCTATGCCTGCCGGGACATCATCCAGGCCCTGCCGGCAGCCATGGACAAATATAGGATCTCGGAACTTTCAGAAATTATCGGAGGTGTAAACAAATGGGAAAAGATGTGATCGTTGCCTGTGATTTTTCCAGCAAGGCGCAGGTGCTGGCTTTCCTGGATCGCTTCCCGGAGCGGAAGCCCTTTGTAAAAATCGGCATGGAGCTTTACTACGCGGAGGGGCCCGCCATCGTGCAGGAGATCAAAGCCCGGGGGCATAAGATTTTCCTGGACCTGAAGCTCCACGACATTCCCAACACGGTGAAGAAAACCATGGCGGTCCTCAGCCGCCTGGATGTGGATATCTGCAATCTCCACGCCGCTGGGACCGCCGCCATGATGCGCGCCGCTTTGGAAGGGCTGACCCGCCCGGACGGCAGCCGTCCCATGCTGATTGCGGTGACCCAGCTGACCTCCACCGATCAGGCGGCTATGGAGCAGGAGCTTCTGATCCACGCGCCTATGGAGGAGGTGGTCATGCACTACGCCCAAAATGCCAAGCAGGCAGGTCTGGACGGTGTGGTCTGCTCCCCTCTGGAGGCTGGCAGGGTGCACGCCGCCTGCGGCAGGGATTTTATCACCGTCACCCCCGGCGTCCGCTTTGCCGACGGCGACAATGGCGACCAGAAGCGGGTCATGACCCCCGCCGCCGCCAAGGCCATTGGCTCCGACTATATTGTGGTCGGCCGCCCCATCACTGCGGCAGCTGACCCGGTAAGCGCCTACGCCCGGTGCGTAGCGGAATTCTGTGATTGAGAGGTTCGGACTATGGAAAGCTACAAAAGAGCGTTTATCTCCTTCCTCGAGGAGGCAGGCGTCCTGAAATTCGGGGATTTCACCGCCAAAAGCGGGCGGAAAATCCCCTACTTCATCAACGCCGGGGAAATCAAGACCGGCGCGCAGATCGCCCGTCTGGGGGAATTTTATGCCCAGGCCTATCTGAGCCGGTTTGGGAGCGAGAAGGCCGTGCTGTACGGCCCAGCGTATAAGGGCATCTCCATTGCCGTATCCGCCTCCATCGCCCTGGCGAAAAATGGCGTGGACGTCCCCTTTTTCTTCAACCGCAAGGAGGCCAAGGATCATGGCGAGGGCGGCACCTTCGTAGGCTATGTGCCGCAGGCCGGGGAAAACGTGGTGATCACCGAGGATGTGATCACCGCAGGGACCGCCATCCGGGAGAGTGTGGAAATTCTGAGTGCCCTGCCGGATGTGCATATCCGCGCCGCCTTTATTATGGTTGACCGCCGGGAAAAGGGGCTGACCTCCCTGTCAGCCGCCCAGGAGGTTGAACAGGCCTTCGGCTTCCCGGTGTGCGCCGTGGTGGATGTATATGACATTCTCGCGTACCTGGCGGAGGACCCTGCCAACGCGGAAAATGTAGCGCGGATCCAGCGCTACCTGGCAGTGAATGGAGCGGAAAAATGAGGAGTCTGATTAGCATTCTGGATTTTTCCGTGGAGGAGTTGGACGCGCTGATTGCAGTCGCCCAGGACATCATCGCCCATCCGGAGGCGTACCAGACCCGGTGCGCCCATAAAAAGCTGGCTACACTGTTTTTCGAGCCGTCCACCCGTACCCGGCTGAGCTTCGAAGCGGCCATGCTGGAGCTGGGCGGCAGCGTGATCGGATTCAGCCAGGCCGCCTCCTCCTCCGCATCCAAGGGGGAGAGCGTGGCGGATACGGCGAAAATCATCTCCTGCTATGCGGATATCATCGCCATGCGCCACCCGAGGGAGGGCGCGCCCTACGTGGCCAGCCGGAACGCCACCATCCCTGTCATCAACGCCGGAGACGGCGGGCATAACCATCCCACCCAGACTCTGGCCGACCTGCTGACCATTTCCCGGGAAAACGGCAGGCTGAACGGCCTGACCATCGGCATCTGCGGCGACCTGAAATACGGCCGCACGGTCCACTCCCTGATCGAAGCAATGAGCCGGTACGAGGGGAACCGGTTCGTGCTGATCTCCCCGGAGCAGCTGAAGCTGCCGGGCTATGTGCGGCGGAACGTGCTGGATGCCCGGGGGATCCCCTACGCGCAGACTGCCTGCCTGGAATCCGCCATCGGTGAGCTGGATGTGCTGTACATGACCCGCATCCAGCAGGAGCGTTTTGACGACCCTGCTGAATACGAGCGGCTGAAAAACAGCTACGTCCTGACCCCGGAGAAAATGGCGCTGGGGCAGCCCACCCTGCGCGTCCTGCATCCCCTGCCCCGAGTCAACGAGATCAGCGTGAAGGTGGACGACGACCCAAGAGCCGCCTACTTCCGCCAGGCGTTAAACGGGAAATATATGCGCATGGCGCTGATCCTGAAGCTGCTGGAGGAGGCGCAGGCCGACCCCGTCCGGGAGGAGATCGACACCTCCGGCTTCACTTACGACGGGGTCTGCACCAATCCCAAGTGCATTTCCGCCGTGGAGCAGGAGTTGCCCCAGATTTTCCGCCTGACGGACAGCGCCGCCGGCATCCGCCGGTGCCTGTACTGCGAGCAGCGGCTGAAATAGCCGCTGTACGATCCCTATATGCGACAAAAGGGGCTGTTTCCTTACAGCCCCATTGCCTTGCTGCTGCTAAAGTCCTCGCTTTGGAGCTTAATTACAGAACTCACCTATAGCTATTAAACTATATTGGACTTGTTGAACGCAATGCTTTCCTTTAAGCAGCATAAAGAACCTTTTGGTATAGCAGAGATTGTGGCTTTTATGAAAATAGAAGAAACAGACGACAATTAATTTGCGCTCCAAAAGGTGTGCGTTGGGCCCCGCTCATGCAGCCCAAAAATCTATAAGGTGCTGAAGGTGCTCACCTTTTTGGGGCCCTTTTGCTCACATTTTTACTTGACAAACACACTGTACATAGAGTCAGCCTTCAGTAAAAATACTGTCGTACAAAAAATTGGGGTAAAAAAGCCGAGGGCATCAATCTAAAAGCACTGAAAAATAAGGAAAGCATTTTCTCGCGGGGTGTGGTTGCTGCACCTCCAATGCGCAAAGTTATCCACAGGCAAATAATAGACAAGACGACCGAAAAATACGGAGAGTTCCCACCCGGGAACCCTCCGATTTTCTGCGGGCCAGTTTCCTTACAGCCCCTTTTTGCGATATTCCGGCAATTTCAGGCAAGGACCAGATGGTCCCCGGCGTCCAGAATGGGAAGAAACACCGGCCTCTCAAAATTCGTCTGGTTGGGGCGGTGCAGCGTCAGCATCCAGGTGCTTCCGAAGCGGAAAATCATCCCGTGGCCGCCGTCATCCGCGCAGATCGGCGGAAGATGGCGAAATGGCCCGGCGATGTCCCCGAACTCGGAGCGCGCCACGCACTGCGCATACTTTCCCTGGACAAAGGTGGACCAAATCATCAGCAGCGCATTGGTGCTGCTGCGGAAAAGGAACGGCCCATCCGTAATAAAGTGCTTGCCCGGCACCTTTGGGTCAGCCCACGCCGGCTCCGACCCGGCGAACAGGGTGACCGCCTCCCCGGCCGCCCCGGTCAGATCGTCCGTCAACGGGAGATAGCAGATGGTTCCGTCCAGAATCTGCGTATGCTCATGGCAGAACACCAGAAACGGCTTCCCCTCCGGGGACAGGTACAGCGTCCCATCCAGGCATTCCCAGAGATCCGGCGTAACCGCCCCCGCGCTGTGGGGAACGAACGGCCCCGTAGGACTGTCAGAGCGGAGAATGTAGGTGCCCCGCAGCCCATTCTCCCGGGTAAAGGTGGCGAACATATAGTAGCCGCCCCGATATTTATGCACCTCCGGCGCCCAGTTGACGCCGCCGTTCATGCCGAACGCGGCGGAATCCATACAGGGCAGCGGGTCGCTCCACTCCCGCAGGTCCCGGGAAACGTAGACGTCAAATCCTCCGGTGTTTTTCCCGAAATTCGCGGCGCGGGTGCCATAGAGGTAATAGCGCCCCGCCTCTTCCAGAACGAATGGGTCGCGGATGTTGATGTCCGTGGTTTTCATATCATTGCTGCCTCCTTAGCCGGGATTTCCTGGCGTGCAAATGTCCGCCGCCCGATCGTCCGCCAGCGCGACCGCGCCGTAGAATTCTCCGCGGACCCACACCCGTACAGTCTGCGCCCGCCGGGCAGTCAGGCGCGCCCGCACCTGCCCCGGCGCCCAGGCGATATCCACCTGGATGCCGCCTCTGGCGCATAATCCGCGGATTTCGCCGCTTTCCCACTGCCCCGGGCACGCGGGAAGAAGCAAAATCTCCCCCTCAAAGCTCTGGAGCAGCATCTCCGCCATGCCCGCCGTGACGCCGAAATTTCCGTCGATCTGGAAAGGCGGATGGGCGCAGAACAGATTGGGATAGCTGCCGCCGTGGTGCTGGGAATCCCCCTCCGAAACCGCGCGCAGCTGCATGGAGAGCACCTTCAGTGCCCGGTCCCCATCGCCATGGCGCGCCCATTGGCAGACCTTCCAGGCCAGGCTCCAGCCGGTCCCCTCATCGCCACGTGCCTCCAGCGAGGTGCGGCTTGCCGCCATACGTTCCGGGTCGGTCTCCAGCCGGATGCTGCTCCCCGGGTACACGCCGTACAGGTGGGACAGGTGCCGGTGGTGCGGCTCCCGCTCCGGATATTCCCGGCTCCACTCCAGCAGCTGCCCCTGGCTGCCAATCGCTGGCAATGCCAGATCATCCATCACCGCCCGGAGGCGGCAGGCAAATTCCGCGTCGGTGCCCAGCACCTCGCACGCCTGGACGCAGCCGGAAAACAGCTCGTAGGTGACCGTCATGGTCATGGCGGCAGTGGTATCCAGGCAGCAGACGCCTGCGTCCGTGCAGTAGGAGTTTTCCGGCGAAGTGGCCGGGCTGACGATCCATTTGCCATTCTCATCCGGCACCAGCAGGTCCAGCAGAAACTGCGCCGCGCCCTTCATAAGCGGATACAGCTCCTGCAAATAGGCCACGTCCTGGGTATACGCATAGCCGTCGAACAGCTGGCAGCACAGCCACGCCGCAGACAGGTTCCAGAATGCGTAGCCCGTGCAGCCGGGGACGTGGTTCCCCACCGGCCAGGTGAAACGCCAGATATCCGTATTGTGGTGGCAGGTGAAGCCCCCGGCGCCGTACAGCTTCCGGGCGGTTTCCCCGCCGGAGGCGGCGATCTCCCGGGTCAGCCGGAACAGCGGCTCCTGCATCTCGCCCAGGTTGCAGGGAAATGCAGGCCAATAGTTCATCTGCGTATTGATGTTCACCGTGTAATTGCTGCTCCAGGGGGGACGGACCCGGTGGTTCCATATGCCCTGCAAATTCAGCGCCTGGGTCCCCGGGCGGGACCCGGCGATCATCAGGTAGCGCCCATAGTGGAACAGCAGGGTGATCAGCCCCATATCCGGCTGAGCCGGATCGAACGCCCGCAGCCTTTGATCTGTGGGTACGCCGGCGTCGTCCTTCCCATCCAGATGGAATGTCATCCGGTCAAAATACTGCCTGTAATCCGCCAGGTGCGCTGTCCGCAGCCGGTCATATGCCGGGACGCGGGACAGTTCCTCGCCGCACTGCTGCCGCAGCGTTTCCTCCGGCGTGTCCGGCAGGCGGTCAAAGCCCCGGAAGCCGGTGCGCGCAGACAGCAGGAGCAGGGCGCTGTCCGCCCCATCCAGCTGAATGCCCTCTGCCCCGAGGGTCAGCGTTCCGCCCTTGTGCAGCACCTTCAGCGCCACCACGGCGCGCATTCCCTGCTCGCCGGGCGCATCGCTGTACTGCACCGGTTCTGCCAGGAAATGGCTGTAATCCGGCTCCGTCAGCGACGGTGCCTGCACGCTCATACACAGCATATCCTCCTGCGCCCGGCACCAATGGCGCAGCGGCGCATCCAGCTCCGCGCGGAAGCTGACCGCGCCCGGCTTGTCCGCAGTCAGGCGCAGCGCCATCACTTGATGGGGTTGGGAAATCAGCATTTCCCGGTGGAATCCGGTGCCGCCGGACCGATAATCTACGTACACCGCCGCGTCCTGAAGGTCCAGGCTGCGGCGGTATGCCTGAACCGGCTCCCCGCCAAAGCGCAGGTGCAGAGTCCCCAGCGGCTCATAGGATTCCCCTGCCGGAAAGCTGAGTGCCTGCTCAAACAGCGCCTGTGCCTCCAGAGGACGGCCCTGCTGCACCAGCATGCAGATCTGCCGGAAGGCCTCCGAGCGGTCCCCGCAGGGCAGGTGCCTGGGATAGCCCGACCAGAAGGTGTCCTCGTTCAGCCAGATGGTTTCCTCAGCCGGATCGCCGCAGACCATAGCGCCCAGCCGTCCATTCCCCAGGGGCAGCGCCTCCGTCCAGCAGGTGGCCGGACGGTCGTACCATAACTCCATCGCCATTCTCCTTATGCCTCGGCAGGCAGATCCTCCACCGCCTCCAGAACGATCAGGCGGCTCAGAAAATCGCCTCTGAGCTTTGGCAGCGGCATGCCGCCGTACCGCCAGGCCGCGCCGGAATGCACCTCTCCGGTTTCGCTGGAGCGGTAGAGGCGGTTCTCCGCCAGGCCGGGCAGCGGGATCCGAACGGAGCGGAGATGTCTGCAGGACATCACCTGCACGAAATCGATGACCGCTGTACGCTGATCCTTGGATACCGCCATAATGGCGTCATACACGTGATTCTCGCTGAAGGAAGCCAGGCGGTAATAGTCGCCGTTATGAAAGATCGGGCCATATTTGCGGTAATCCGCCAGCTGACCGGGGATCATTGCCTTCTCCTCCGGGGTCAGCTTGGTCAGATCCAGCTCGTAGCCGAAGCAGCCAGGCAGCGAAACATGCCCACGGGTCTGGAACGGCGTACTGCGGCTGTTGGTGTGGCTGGGGCATGCGGCCACATGCGCGCCCATGGTGGAGAGCGGGTACACCAGCGCAGTGCCCTCCTGAATCTTCAGCCGGTCGATGGCGTCGGTATTGTCCGACGTCCAGATCTGCGGGCTGTAGTAGAGCATTCCCGGGTCAAATCTTCCGCCGCCGCTGCTGCAGTTTTCCAGGAGCAGGTCGGGAAAATCCGTCAGCAGCCGCTCCTGCATTTCGTAAACCCCCAGCATATAGCGGTGGTAAAGCTCCCCCTGCGCCTCCGGCGCCAGGGCGGCGCTGTACACATCCGACAGTGCGCGGTTCATATCCCATTTCACATACGCCACATTGGCCTCGCTCAACACGGCATGGATGCTGCGGTACACATAGTCGCGAACCTCTTTCCGGGAAATGTCCAGCACCAGCTGCTCCCGGGAGAGGGTCGGCTCCCGCCCGGGAATCTGCAGGGCATAGTCCGGATGCTCCCGGTACAGCCGGGAATCCGGGGAAACCATCTCCGGCTCCACCCACAGCCCGAACCGCAGCCCCATTTTGCCCAGCTCCTCGGATAAATACCGCAGCCCGCCGGGCAGCTTGTTCTCATTCACGAACCAGTCGCCCAGGCTGGAATGATCATCGTTCCGCTTGCCGAACCAGCCATCATCCAGCACCAGCATTTCGATGCCCGCAGCGGCGGCCTCCCGGCCGATTTTCAGGATGCGTTCCGTGTCAAAATCGAAGTAGGTGGCCTCCCAGTTGTTCACCAGGGAGGGCCGGGGCTGGTTCTTATACGGGCCGCGGACCAGATGGCCGCGGTACAGGTCATGGAAGGCATGGGTCATGCCATCCAGCCCGGTGCAGGAGTACACCATCACCGCCTCCGGCGCCTGGAACGTCTCTCCCGGCGCCAGATTCCAGCAGAAATCCGTGGGATGGATGCCCAGAACCATCCGCAGCTGCCCCTGCTGGTGCATTTCCACCTGCCCCAGGAAATTCCCGGAGTAGACGAAGTTCATGGCGTATACCTGCCCCTGCGTCTGGGTCGCGCTGCCCTCCACCAGTGCCAGGAAGGGCTGCTCCTGGTGGGAGGAAATGCCCCGCAGGGAGGATACCCCCTGCTTCCCCCAGCCCAGTTTCTTCCGGGAGATCATCCGCTCGGTGCCCCAGCTACCGTGCAGGGTCAGCAGGTCAAAATTCTGATTGTCCATATCCAAGCAGGCGGAGAGGACCGTGGTCAGCCGGATAGGCTTGCCTGTGGTATTCTCCACCCGGACACTGCGGCAGATCGCGTCGATCTTCTCAAACGCGGTGTAGAAAAGCCGCACGGTCAGCCCCAGCGTCCGATCCTCCGCTGTCAGCTCCAGCGTGGTGCAGTCCCCCGCCCCGCCATAGGTTGCGGGAAGGCCCTCCAGCTTAGGCTTTCCGCCGTAGATGGTGTGCGACCGATAGGTCAGGCCGCAGGCCCGGTAGCCTTTGGGCGTTTCTACGCTCAGGCAGGCCTGCCGCTGATCGCCGACGCCGTGACCGGGATACTCCATGGGGAATGCGTCGTAAAACGACAGCCGCTCCCGGTTGTTGACACTGGGCGCCCTGGATTCCTCCAGGCGCAGAAGATAGCCCATGTTGTCATCCGGGATCCGGTGGCCGTAGTAGATATGCCCCAGGAATCCCTCTGCATCCACGATCCCGATCAGGTAGGTGGAATTGGGGGTGTCCAGCCGGAACACCCGCTCCGCTGCGTTGTAGGAAATAGACATTGCGTGTATCCTCCTGTTAAAATTCAATGGTCATGCCGTCATAGGAAGCGAGGAAGCCGTATTTCTCCGCCTCCCGGCTCATTTCCTCATGCAGATAGCCGCCATTGTGGGAAAAATGATTCACCACCCAGATGGTATTTTCGTCCGCCAGACCGGAGGACAGCAGCTGCTCCTTCTGCGCGATATCATCCGGCAGCCCCATATGGTAGTTCCCATCGGGGCGCTTCTGGGTGGTGCAGTCCAGGCTCACAAGGCTGAGCTTTTCCGGCTGCTCCGCCAGCGCCGCCAGATTCTCCGCGGTGAGTCTGCCGGTGTCGTGGGCGTACAGCACGGATTTCCCGCCCTGGGAGATCCGGTAAAACAGGCACCGCTCCCCGGGGCTGTGGGTCGCCCGCAGGGGCAGCACCGTGTACCCGGCAAATTCCGTTGGCACATTCTCCCGCAGGAGCCGGTAGGTCAGGCGCTCTCTGTCCCCCTCCAGGCAGCCGCAGGCCCGGCGCACTTTCTCCGCCACGGCCTCGTTCCCTCCCACCAGCAGCCTGCCCCGGCGGGTGTGGGAGAACGGCTCCCGTAAAAATTCCAGATCCTCCGCATAGCAATGGTCGGAGTGGCTGTGGGTGAACAGCAGCGCCTGCACCCGCCCCAGGTCCAGCCCGTAATACAGGCTGTGCAGCTGGTTGTCCGGGGGGAGGTCCAGCAGCAAATCCGAATTGATCAGTGCCTGGGAGCGGGTGCGGATATTTTTCCCGCCCAGCGCCCTGGCCTGTCGGCACAGCGGGCATTGGCAGAACACGCCCGGCCAGCCCTCGCCCGCCGCGGTTCCATAGTAAGTAATTTTCATTCTGTCATCCTCCTGACCGATAGCATTTGTATTCCATAGGGCCGCGAGAGGAAAGTGATCCGCTCCCGACTCCACTCCGTCACCGGATTGTGCAGCAGGTCCGTAAGGCAAAGCGCAGCGCCCGGCACACACATCTGCCGACGCTGCGCGTACCCGGTCAGGTCCCGCAGCAGCAGGTAAACGGCACCATCCTCCACCCGGGTGTCCAGCAGCTCCATACCCGGCACGATATCGTCCGTGTCGCCGCGGCAAAGCGCGGCGGCCCAGATCTGGGGCGCATCCACATTGGCGCGCAGCGCGAACCGATATTGGAAGCGCCCGCCGATCCACTGGGGGAAATTGGTGCCCCACATATTATTGAACAGGTTAAAGTATAACACAGATTCCCGGTTTGCGCCATAGGTTTTTCGATATTCATACACGCCGGGGCTGCCGATCCCAAACAGCGGCGTATCCGGCGCGCAGACGGACACTGAGCCATGCGCCGTCAGCGCTGTGACCTGCCGTTCCAGATTGAACAGCGCATGGTTGCAGCAGCGGCAGATATCCGCCTCCGGATCGATCACGCCGCCAGGCTTGCCGATGCGGAAGGAGGCCTGGGCGTCCAGGGGAAATGCAAGGCTCCCGGACTCGATAAAGGGCGATTCCTGCTTGCAC
>JAJQHS010000023.1 GCA_021199635.1 Bacillota bacterium | reverse complement strand
ATTCA
The DNA here is from genome assembly GCA_021199635.1 of Bacillota bacterium. Lineage (GTDB taxonomy): Bacteria > Bacillota > Clostridia > Oscillospirales > Oscillospiraceae > Faecousia. Next base: position 3,741 of record JAJQHS010000023.1, on the reverse strand, counting down.
CAGGAAGGGCGGGGGAGAATGTGTAATTTAGGGCAGGGAACTGTAAATTATAGGCAAAATATCCAAAATTGCCGCCGAAAGATGCCAACGTATTCAACGAAACTGACATAAAATCGTGACGAATTCGCATGGCTATCCAGGACCCAATGTGATAGGATAGACTCAGTCAAAATGCAAAATAGGAACCGACATGGATTTTTGTGCGATCTATTTTTGTCCTGTTTTACATGTTGAAAAATCATTTTAGGAGGATGAATATGAAGAAGAAAGCATTTTCGCTGCTACTGGCTATCCTGATGTTGGTCGGGATCCTGGCAGGCTGCTCCAACGAGTCAGGCACGGACTCCACCGGCAGCAACAGCACCGGAAGCACCGGCGCAGCAGGTACGACGGAAATCGAGAAGGAATCCCCCATGTTGCAGGCTTTGGTTGCCTCCGGAGACCTTCCGGCTCTGGAGGACAGGCTGCCCACAGAATCGGACGTCTACGTCGATATAGAATATACGCCGGAAGAAACGCCGACCTACGGCGGGACCCTGCGCACGATCAACGGCGGCCAGTGGTATTTTGGCCCCATTGCTGAGGAGCCGCTGTTCCGGCTGCTGGACGATGGTACCGTGGAACCGAATGTGGCCAAGGGCTATGACGTTTCCGACGATGGCCTGACCTATACCATTTATCTCCGGGAGGGCATGAAATGGTCCGACGGCACTGACTTTACCGCCACGGACTGCGTGTATTACTACAATTACGTTCTGGTCACCGAGGTGGACAATGAGACCGGTGAGGTCACCAAGTCCAACACTACCAAATTCTACAACTGGTACATGACCGCTGACCCCAACGACGGGGACACGCTGAAGCCGGCGCAGGTGCGGTACGTGGATGATTACACCTTTACGATCACCCTGTACAGCCCCAAGCCCACGCTCCTGCAGGCCATTGCCATCGACAACAAGTGGATGTTCTGCCCCAAGGAATGGTACAAAGACATCATGGCTGTGGATATGGATTCGCCCCATTGGTCCGGCGAAACAGACCTGAAGCTCATCGGCGGCGAAGGCCTGGAAACCATTACTGAGGAGCAGGCGCTGGAAAACGCCAAGGCAAAGAGCGAGCTGTACACCTTTGAGGACTATACCACCCTGTGCGATCAGCTGGGCTACCGTTACTGGCAGTATGCCGGACGTCCCACGCTGCGTCCCTGGAACATCACCAGCTCCCTGACTGATCAGACGCTGGTGTTCGAGCGGAACCCCTACTACTGGAAGGTGGACGCCGAAGGCCGCCAGCTGCCCTACATTGATACCATTGAGTACGTCAGCATGGACGAGAGCCTGTATGCCCAGGAGATCATTGCGGGCAACATCGACCTTGTCGGATTCTCCTCCGGCGACCTGGTTACTTACCTGGCGGGCACCGCCAGCGGCGATTACAGCGTGATGACCATGGTTTCCCCCAACTGGTCCTCGGCAGACCTGCAGCTGAACCAGACCTACAAGGATGAGCAGTACGCAGAGCTGTTTGCCGAGATCGATTTCCGCCATGCCCTGTCCATCGCGGTGGACCGGGACGAGATGAATGACATCCTATACGACGGGCTGCATACGCCTTCCCAGGCTGCCGCGCCGGAGGGCACCGCCGAGTACATCGAGGGCGCACGCACCAAGTGGATCGAGGAGGATGTGGACGAAGCCAATGCACTGCTGGACGGCATTGACCTGATCAGCAATACGCTGAACTCCGACGGCTACCGCACCTTCGTGGGCGGCGACAATGACGGCAAGGCGATCACCCTGGAGATAGAGACCACCGGCGACGATCTGTCCGCCCAGGCGGTGGCGCTGCTGGCGCAGTACTACAAGCGCATCGGCATTCAGGTGGTCGAGGTGGCGAACACCGATAACAATAAGCGGAACGAGAAGTATTACAAGGGCGACGAGGCCATGGCAGCCTTCGGAACCGGCATCAGCGTATTCAACGTGACGCTGCGACCGGACTACCTGGCGCTGAACCGCAACAACAACTGCTGGAGCGGCCTGTACGGCAGAGAGCATACCAACAACATTATCCCCGACGAGGGGACGCCCATGCGGGAGCTGTACGACGCAACCATCAGCCTGGTCAGCGCCACCACGCTGGAGGAGCTGCAGGCGGCCGGACAAACCATCGTGCAGAATCACTATGAGAACACCTGGATTATCGGGTTCCTCAGCGATGCCAACAGCTACTATGCGGTGAATAACCGGGTACATAATTTCCGGGAAGGCTTCGTCATGTGTGACGAGCTGCGGTTCCTGGGGAACGGACGCCCCTACACCTGGTTCCTGGAAGCGTAAATCTGAGCCTGAAATTGGCCAGCAGTGAATCCAAAACTGCTGGCCAATGTTCCAATAACACTGATTGGATGGGAGAAAACAAGATGGCAAAATTTATCATTCGGAAACTCTGCACCATGGTGATCACCGTGATCCTGATCTCCATTGCGGTGTTTTATATTATCACCCTCCCGCCTGGAGATTTCCTGACTACCTATATCGGGCGGCTCACAGCTGCCGGAGAATCCGTGGATCCGGATATGATCGCTTCCCTGCGGGAGCGTTACGCGCTGGATCAGCCATTTTTTGTCCAATATTGGCGGTGGATGAGCAATATTCTGTTCAACGGCGACTTTGGCTATTCCTTTTCCCTGAATATGCCGGTGACCACTGTCATCAAGGCCTATATCGGCCCGACAATGGCACTGTCCCTGGCCACGATGCTCTTTACCTACCTGGTGGCCATTCCCATCGGTATTTACAGCGCGGTGCATCAGTACTCGGTCGGTGACTACGCCGCCACCACTGTGGGCTTCATTGGCCTGGCGGTGCCCAATTTCCTGATGGCGATCCTGCTGATGTTCCTGGCCTTCACACTGACGGGGGATACCATGCTTGGATTGTACTCCAAGGAATATGCCAGCGCCCCCTGGTCATGGGCAAAATTTGTGGATTTACTGAAGCACTGCATTATCCCGGTCATTGTGATCGGCACAGGCAACACCTGTGGCCTGATGCGCACCATGCGCAGCCAGATGCTGGACGAGCTGAGCAAGAACTACGTTATGACCGGCAAGGCAAAGGGAATGAAGGCCAAGGCCATTCGCTATAAATACTGCGTCCGGGCGGCGGTGAATCCCATCGCCTCCTCCATCGGCTGGTCGCTGGTGGGCATATTTACCGGCTCCACCGTAACGGCCATTGTGCTGAACCTGCCCTCCATGGGCGCGGTCATGTATGACGCGTTGATCGACCAGGATATGTACCTGGCTGGCTCCTGGCTGCTGCTGATGGCGATCGTGACGGTGATCGGCACCTTCCTGTCCGATGTGCTGCTGGCCTGGCTGGACCCCAGGGCCCGCAAGGAATATCTGAAGGGGTGAGCGCTATGGGGAAAACGTTACGCGGCAACAAACGCGAAAACAAGGATAATAAATACTATTACGCCTCCCAGTGGAGCCTGATGTTCGGCAAGTTCCGCAAGCACAAGCTGGCGATGGCGAGCCTGATCCTGCTGGGGCTGTTCTATTTTGTGGCCATTTTCGGCAATTTTCTGGCGCCCCAGGGCACCGAGCAATTCGACGGACAGTATAAAAACTGCCCACCCACCCAGGTACATTGGTTCCACGATGGCCAGTTCGTCGGCCCGTTTGTCTATGGTCTGACCCGGGAGCGGAACCCGGACACCATGATGTACGAATAC
>JAJQHS010000058.1 GCA_021199635.1 Bacillota bacterium | reverse complement strand
CCATAGCGCTCACCGTCCTTTTCGCTTATTTTATCATGGAAATGGACATGCAAAGCGAAGAAACCGTAAAATTCCGGTGAACAGAGTGTGAAAAACGGCAGGGGACCCATATTTCAGGATCCCCTGCCGGCCCGCCGACTGCGGCAAAGGCGGATTATTTTGCCCTGGCGGGCTTTTTCCGCAGTACGATCGCCGTGCGGCAGGGCAGATAGATCTTCAGGCCGGTCCGCCCGTCCGGCTGGCGCATGGCGGGGTAAACCTGGTGGAATACCCGGCCGTGTCCGCCGTAGCAGAAATCGTCAGAGGACAGCACCACCTGGTATTCGCCCGGCTCGGCCACGGGCACCAGGTACCCGTCAAAGGAGCGGGTGGGATCGAAATTGAACACGAATGTCGCGCCGCCTTTTTTGTACGCCACCACGTGGTCACCGTTGTTCACCAGCAGCTGCTTGTCCTTCCCGCCGATGACCCGGTATTTCTTTGCGCAGGATACCATGTCCTTCTCAAAGGCGCGCAGGTACCGGTATTTCAGGTCAGGATTGTCCGCCAGGCTCCACTGGCGGCGGCAGTAATGGTAGCTCCAGCCGTTGCCCTCCCGGGGGAAGTCGATCCATTCCGGGTGGCCGAATTCATTGCCCATAAAGGTCAGGTAGCCCTCGCCGCCCAGGCTCATGGTGATCAGTCGGAGCATCTTATGCAGCGCCATGCCCCGGTCGATGACGGCGCTGGAGTTATCCTTATCCATGGCCCAGTACATTTCCTGGTCGCACAGGCGGAACATCAGCGTCTTGTCGCCCACCAGCGCCTGGTCGTGGGATTCGCAGTAGCCGATGACCTTCTCCCCGGGGCGGCGGTTGGCCAGCTCATAGTAAATTTGGTTGAAATCCCAGTCCTCATCCTTGGACTGCTTCAGCAGCCGGATCCACATATCCGGCTCGCCCATGGCCAGGCGGTAATCAAAGCCGATGCCCCCATCCGCGATGGGCAGGCACAGCCCGGGCATTGCGGACATATCCTCCGCGATCATGATCGCGTGGGGATTGAGCTGGTGCACCATCTCGTTGGCCAGCTGCAAATAGGCCACAGCTTCCGTATCCGTGTTCATGGAGAAGTACAGCGACGGGCCGGTGAAGGCGGTGCCCAGGCCGTGGTCATGGTAGAGCATGGAGGTCACTCCGTCAAAGCGGAAGCCGTCAAAATGATACTCGTCCATCCAGAATTTCAGGTTGGACAGCAGGAAATGCAGCACTTCGTGCTTGCCGTAATTGAAGCATTTGGTATCCCAGGCGGAGTGGTTTCCCCTCGCACCCTCGTGGAAGAATTGGTAGGAGGTGCCGTCAAACTCGTTGATGCCCTCCCGGGTATTTTTGGAGGCGTGGGAATGCACCACATCCAGCAGCACGGCGATCCCCATGCCATGGGCGGCATCCACCAGCGCTTTCAGATCCTCCGGCATGCCGAAGCGGGAGGAGGCGGCGAAGAAATTGGTCACCTGATAGCCGAAGGAGCCGTAGTACGGATGCTCCATGATGGCCATGATCTGGATGGTGTTGTAGCCCAGGTCCTGGATGCGGGGCAGCACATTTTCCCGGAACTCCTGATAGGTCCCGACCTTGCCCGTCTCCTGCGCCATGCCAATGTGACATTCGTATACGAACAGCTTCTTCTCCGGCACAAAGCCCCCGTCCGTCCAGGGGAACGGCTCCATTTTGTGTACCTCCGCGCTCCAGCCGGTGGTGACGGGGTCCTGGACCACGCGGGTGGCATACAGGGGGATCCGGTCCAGCTCCTGGCCGTCGTGCACTACGATGGCCATCACCTTCTGCCCGGACAGCAGCGCATCCTCCCCGGGGAGGAACAGCTCAAAATTCCCGTTTTCCTTCTTCTCCATGGGGAACGCATGGCGGTCCCAGCCGCAGAAATCGCCGGTCAGGTACATTTTTTCCGCGCCCGGCGCCCATTCCCGGTAGTACCACCCGCCATTTTCCGGGTGGAGGCCATAGTATCTGTGCCCATTGGCGAAATCGCCCAGCGTCATCCCGGCAGGCAGCAGCGATGCTTTGGTGGAACGGTAGGTGTCCATCCGCAGCTGCAAATCGCCGGCAAATGGGGCAAGATTCGGGTCAATTTTCGTGATCTTCAGCGCCATATTTGTCATTCCTTTCCGCATTTGTTCCTGTATGCGATATTTTACCACAGGTCAACTTACCACAGGTCAACCGGTTTCACAAGCCAAATTATGGAATCATCCCCACACCTTCAGTGCATTCCTTGACACAGCACGAAATCCGGATTATACTTTCCAAAAAAGGAGGCGAACTGTGTGGACTGCTATACCTTGTATCCCGCGCCCATGGGGCAAATCGTCATCACCGCCCGGGAGGGCGCCGTGATCCGGCTGGAGTTTGGCCGGGTGCCGGAGGGCAAAACCTATCATCCGGAGGCTCTGCCGCTGACCCAGGCCTGCCGCTGGCTGGACGCTTATTTTGCCGGGGAGCGGCCGGACCCGGACAGCGTGCCCATCCAGCTGGTCGGGACGCCGTTCCAGAACGCGGTTTGGGCGCTGCTGCGGGCGATCCCATACGGGGAAACGGTCACCTATGGGCAGCTCGCCCGGCAGCTTGGCCCTGCCATGTCCGCCCAGGCGGTGGGGCAGGCAGTGGGGCGCAACCCGGTTTCCATCCTCGTTCCCTGCCACCGTGTGATCGGCGCCGGCGGCAAACTCACCGGCTACGCCGGAGGGCTGGATAAAAAGTATGCGCTGCTGCGGCTGGAGGGAGCCATTTAGCCCAGCTGCTGCTCGTTGATGATCAGCTTGAACTGCAGGCCCAGCCGATCCGCCGCCTGGCGGCAAAGCAGCATCCGGTTCATGAAAATGGCAAAGTAATCCATCACGGAGCTGAAATGCGTATCGACAGACAGCTTCAGCTTGACGATGGTGTGCGCTTCGTTGATTTTCAGCTCCGACCTGGTCACGGAATAATTCACCCGGTCGTGGATGTCGAAGTCCGCGATTTCCTTGGTGCGCACACGGCTGCGGCGCACGTCGGATTTGTCCGCCAGGATCAGCGCCGCGGCGACGTCATTCACCGGAACGCCGGTCCCCTCGTCGTGATTGCCGATGGCGGTGACGATCAGGGAGATTTCGTCCGCGGGGAAGTTCATTTTATCCAGCAGGCGGAAGGCCATGACCGCGCCGCTCTGACTGTGGTCCACCCGGTTGACGACGTTGCCAATGTCGTGGAGGTACCCGGCGATGCGCCCCAGCTCCACGGTTCGCGCCGGGCTGCCCATCGTTTCCAGAATGTAGCCAACCATATCGGAAACATGCCCGACATGGGCGAAGCTATGCTCGGTGTAGCCCAGCGCCGCCAGGGAGGCGTCCGCCTGGGTGATATAGGTCTGAATGTCCTTATTCTGCCGGATTTGTTCGTATGTCATAGTTTCCCTTTCTGCCCGGACCGGGCAATTCTGAATTTCCTTACTAATAGCTTACACCAATTTTCTGAAAAAGGAAAGGGCATTTTTGCTTTTTTCTGAAATAATCCTGTTTTTCCAGGCTCCGCGTATCTTCCATCCGGGCGAAATCTGTGATAAAATAGGGCAAAAGGGGGATACATATGGAAGAAAAAGTCAATGCCATCCTGGAGGTACTGAAGGCCAGGTATTCTGACGCCCTCTGCGCTCTGCATTATGACAAGGATTATCAGTTGATGATCGCTGTCCGGCTGTCCGCCCAGTGCACGGATGCCCGGGTGAACTTGAGCCAACATGATTGAAATGGTGATAGACATATGCGCCATCTGCGCCGG
>JAJQHS010000113.1 GCA_021199635.1 Bacillota bacterium | reverse complement strand
TCGTGCAGGGAGCTGAGGTGGGCGATGTTCCGCTCCCGCGCCAGCTTTTTCGCCTCCTGGATGATCTGCTGCTCGTTGGCGATGTCCAGGTTGCCGGTGGGCTCGTCGAACACCAGCAGCTGCGGCTCCTGCGCCATGGCGCGGGCGATGGCGATCTTCTGCCGCTCCCCGCCGGACAGCGCCTCCACATTGCGCAGGGCGAAGGCCTCCAGGTCCATATCCCGCAGGATCTTTTCTACGGCGTCGTAATCCGACTTGCCCGCCCGCAGGCCGAAATGGGACACCCGCCCCATCAGCACGGAGTCGAACACGGTCAGATCGCCGAAGCGGATATCCTGGGGGACGAAGGCCACCCGGCGCGCCCGCTCCGCCCGGGGCAGCTTCTGCAGGTTTTCCCCATCGAAGCGAATTTCCCCGCCGGTGGGCGTCAGGATGCCCAGGATGGTTTTGAACAGGGTGGTCTTGCCGGAGCCGTTTTTCCCCAGAAGGATGCCCACCTCGCCCCGATCCAGCGTCAGGTCCACGCCCTGCAGGACGGAGGGCGCATGCCTGCCGTACCGGAAGGTCAGATTCTCCACACTCAGCATTGGCCGCGCTCCTTCCTTGAGAACAGGATCGCCAGGAAGAACGGCGCGCCCAGCAGGGAGGTGATCGCCCCCACCGGCAGGGCGGAGCCGCTGCCCATGCTCCGGGACAGGGTGTCCGCCAGAAGCAGCAGCAGGCTGCCGCTCAGCGCCGACACGGGGATGGAGAAGCGATGCTCCTGCCCCAGCATCCGCTTGGTCACATGGGGGCAGATGACGCCCACGAACCCGATCACGCCCAGGAAGGACACGCACACCGCAGTGATCATGGACGCCAGGAGCAGCGAGCAGAACTGCAGCCCCTCCACCCGGACGCCCATGCTCCTGGCGGCGGTCTCCCCGCTGAGCAGGGCGTTGTACCGCCATGCCATCATCCGGAAGAACAGCAGCCCGGCGGCGGTGACCACCAGCATGATCCCGTCCGTGCGGTAGGTGGCCCGCCCCAGGTCCCCAAAATTCCAGATCACGGCGGCGGAAATGCCCACATCCGTGGCGTAAAACTGCAAAATGGTGGTGGCGGCGTTCCACATGGCGCCCACGGCCACACCGGCAAGCACCACCACATTGGGGGAGAACCGGCGGACCCGGCACAGCCCCAGGATCAGCAGAATGGACGCCGTGGAGAACAGAAATGCCATCATGCTGGTGGCGTAGGGATTGGCGCCCACGGCGTAATTACTCAGATTGTTCCCCGTGGACAGATAGCCCCCGGAGAAAGCAATGATGGACAGATTCGCCCCGAACACCGCCGCGTTGGAGACCCCCAGTGTGGAGGGGGAGGCCATGGAATTGTTCAGCGTGGTCTGCATGATCAGGCCGGAGACGGAAAGCCCCGCCCCGGCGATGACGGCGGCCAGCACCCGGGGCATCCGGATGTTCCACACAATGCGGTTGTTGGCGTCGGTGCTCCTGCGCATCAGGGCATCGAGGCAGTCGGAAACGGACATATGGGAGGAGCCTACAAACAGGCACACCACCGCCATCCCCACCACGGCCAGCGCCAGCAGGATACATATGCGGACATTCTTCCGGTTCCGCTGCTTCAGCGCGATGTCCATAGCCGATGCCTCCCTACGCAGAATAATCGCCTATACTATAGCGCAAAAAATACCCCAGAGGAAGCCCCCGAGGGGGATTTTTTTGAAAATGGGGAGGCAAAGGAGCCGGGACTGTGGATTCCGCAGTGTCAATTCATCCTTGACAATTCCCGTATTGGTGATATAATAATAGTGGAAAGGGCGCTGCCAGTAGACGGCTTACCCCCCGTCACGTTGAAGTAACCGCACCGGGAAGCAATTTGGGGCGGTTACTTCTTCTTATTTATCGTCGTCATGTTCGTTGCAGAGCATGATGACGAGGCTGATCACAGATACAAGCAATGTACAAAATTGGAACAATTCCGCAAAAGTAACATTCGAATCCATATCAACACCCCCTTCCTGTGAAGGACAGGGGGCAAGAAGTATCACCCCCTGTTTAAGGGGGATTAACCGCCTACCGTTTTTGGCAGCGCCCTGGCTCCTTTCGGAACCAGGGCTATTTTAGCATATTGTGGAGTTTTTCGTCAATCCCTGTGCTATGGCATCGGTACTTTTGCCGTTTCTCTGCCGGAATGCTACAAAGCCGGAAAAATAAAAATGCAAAAGTCTATTGCCATCCGGCGCGGAATCCGCTATAATAGAGCAGATAATCGGATTGGTATACGGATTTCGTGTTTTGCACCAGGCAAGAACGACAAGAGGCAGGAGCGGCATTATGGAATCATTTCAGGATATTCTCGGTCAGCTGACGCTGATGGAATGGTCGGACTATCTGGATATTATTATAGTTGCATATGTGATCTATCACCTGATACCCCTGGTTCGGTCCAGCAGCTCCAGCAGGGTGGTCAAGACCATTTTGGCTTTCCTGGTGGTCGTCTGGCTGACGGATCTGCTGGAGCTGAATACGGTCAGCTTCCTCCTGAACCAGGTGCTTCAGATCGGGCTGATCGCCCTCGTTGTGCTGTTCCAGCCGGAGCTGCGGCGGATGATCGACCATATTGGCAATATGCGCATTGGCAGATTCTTCACTGGCGAGAAGCCCAACTCGGAGATGGAGCCGGTGATCGGCCAGACAGTCAGCGCCTGCGAGGTGATGAGCCGGGAGCGGGTAGGCGCGCTGATCGTGTTTGCCCGGGACAATCGCCTGGACGAATACTTCAAAACCGGCACAAAGATTGACGGGCAGGTGTCTGATCAGCTGATCCGCAACATTTTCTTCCCCAAGGCAGCGCTGCACGACGGCGCGATGATCATCCGGGATGGCCGCGTGGCCGCAGCCGGATGCGTGCTGCCCCTGTCCGAGAGTGAGCGGCTCAGCGCCGACCTGGGCACCCGCCATCGGGCCGGCGTGGGTATGAGCGAGGCTTCCGACGCGGTGGTGGTCATCGTGTCGGAGGAGACCGGCACGATCTCCGTGGCGGTGGGCGGCATGCTCAAGCGGCACCTGGCGCCCCAGACCCTGGAGCGTCTGCTGCGCAACGAGCTTTGCCCGGACCAGGCACCGGTGGCGCAGAACCCGGTGGTGCGGCTTTACCAGAAGCTGCACAAGAAGGGAGAGGACGGTAAGAAATGAAAAGAAAGCTTGTCTATGCCGCCCTGTCGCTCCTGATCGCCGTGGGGATGTGGCTGTACGTGATCACCGTGGTGAATCCGGAATCGGATCAGACCTTTTATAATATTCCTGTGGTGCTGGAAAATGAGGAGGTCCTCACTGAGCGCGGGCTGATGATCACCTCCTCCCAGGTGCCTACGGTCACCCTGAGACTGCTGGGCAACCGGACGGACCTGATCAATCTGGACTCCTCCAACATTACGATCGTGGCGGATCTTTCCCGAATCTACAGCGCCGGGGAGCAGAAGCTCAGCTACACCATCACCTATCCCGGCAATGTGGCCAGCAACGCCATCGAGATCATTAACCAGAGCCCCACGCAGATCAGCCTGACGATCTCCGAGCGGAAGACCAAGGAGGTCCCGGTGCGGGTGAGCTTCACCGGCACCCTGGCGGGGCAGCATATCGCCTTTAAGGAAAGCGCGACGCTGGACTATGAAACGATCACCGTGACCGGCCCGGCCAGCGTGGTGGAGAGTATCGAGTATGCCCGGATCGAGGTAGACCTGGAGGGGCAGACGGATACCATCAGCGAAAGCTACACCTACACCCTGTGCGACGCGGACTCCAACGAGGTCACCAGCGAATGGCTGACGACCAATGTCAGCGAGGTGCGCTACACCCTGAAGATCCAGCAGTGGAAGGAAATTGAATTGACGCTGGACGTGGTGGACGGCGGCGGCCTTACGGTGGATGACTGCGAGATCACCATCGAGCCTTCGACCATCCAGATCGCCGGGACCGACCAGCTGCTGTCCGACCTGGACAGCCTGCAGCTGGGGCAGCTGAAGCTCAGCGAGCTGACGGAGGATTACACCGGGACCTATACTATTGAGCTTCCGGAGGGAATCACCAATCTGTCTGAGGTCACCACGGCTACGGTCACAGTCACCCTGCCTGCGCTGGCGGTGCGGGAATTCACCGTTACGGATATCCAGGCCATCAACGTGCCGGAGGGCATGGAGGTGGAGATCATCAGCCAGGAGAAGGTGGTGCAGCTGCGGGGCCCCAGATCGCAGATCTATGCCATGACCGCGGAGGATATCACCATCCTGGTGGATATGACCGAGGCGGAGATCGGCTCCGCTTCCTATGAGGCGAAGGTTCAGATCGCGGACGCCTATGCCCAGGACGTGGGCCTGATCGGCAGCTGCGAGGTGAATGTACGGGTCACCCAGCAGACCGAAGAGGCCGCCTGATGGAGCAGCTGGTGAGAGTGCGCCAGATATTTGCGGACGGCACGGCGGAGGTCCTGCGGGTGCGGGAAAGTGCCTGCTCCGGGGATTGCCACCAATGCGCCGGCTGCGGCGCGCCCCAGCAGAGCCTGCTGTTCCAGGCGGAGAATCCCATTGGCGCCAAGCCCGGGGAACTGGTCACGGTGGAATCGGATTCCGGGACTGTGCTTGCCGCCGCTGCTGCGGTGTACCTGACGCCGGTAGCGCTGTTCTTCCTGGGCTACCTGGCGGGGGAGCTGCTGCTGTCCCGGGGCGCATGGGTGGGCTGCGCCGCGTTCCTGGCGGGCATCGCCCTGGCGGTGGTCTACGACCGGAGGACGGCGAAGAAGCGCCCTGCGCGCTATAAAATTACCGGCTACCCCACCGCCGCGGCGTTGGAAACACAAATAAAAGGGGATAATGACCTTGATTAAGAGTATGACCGGCTATGGCCGCGCCGTTGCCAGCTTCAACGGCAGAGAATTTACGGTGGAGGTCCGCTCCGTCAACAACCGGTACCTGGACTGCACCGTTAAGCTGCCCCGGACGCTGTCCTTTGCGGAGGATGCGGTGAAGCAGGCGGTGAAGGCCACCGTTTCCCGGGGGAAGGTGGACGTGTTCATCTCCATGCGCACGGAGAATGGCGAGGATGTGACCGTCTGCGTGAACCGGGGCGTGGCGGAGGGCTACCTGGCGGCGATGCGCACGCTGGCGGCGGACTACGGCGTGACGGATGATATCAGCGTTTCCCTGCTGGCCCGGATGCCGGAGGTATTTTCCATTGAGAAGCCCCAGCTGGACGAAGCGGAGCTTCTGAAGGACCTGCTGGAAACGGTGGGCCAGGCGCTGGCCGGGTATGACGCCATGCGCACCGCCGAGGGCGCGGCGATGGATGCCGACCTGCGCAGCCGGGGCGAAACGATCCTGGCGCTGGTGAGCCAGGTGGAGCAGGGCAGCGCCCAGACCGTGTCCGATTACCGCGCCAGACTGGAGGCGAAGCTGAAGGAGGTGCTTGCTTCTGCCAATATTGACGAAAGCCGGATCCTGACCGAAGCGGCCATCTTCGCGGATAAGGTGGCGGTGGACGAGGAGACCGTCCGCCTGCGCAGCCACCTGCAGCAGATGAATACCATGCTGTCCACCGGCGGCGCAGTGGGGCGGAAGCTGGACTTCCTGCTCCAGGAGATGAACCGGGAGGCCAACACCATCGGCTCCAAATGCACCGATGTGCATCTGGCGCGGATCGTGGTGGAGATCAAGGCGGAGCTGGAAAAGATCCGGGAGCAGACACAAAATATTGAATAATCGGAGGCCTCATGAAACTGATTAACATTGGTTTTGGCAGTATGGTAGCGGCAGCAAGGCTGCTGGCGATCGTTTCGCCGGATTCGGCGCCCATTAAGCGGTTGGTTCAGGAGGCAAGAGATCGGGGAATGCTCATCGATGCCTCCTACGGGCATAAGACCAAAGCGGTGATCCTGATGGACACCGATCATGTGATCCTTTCCGCCATCTCTCCGGAAACCCTTTCCGCCAGATGGACGGATACATTTCAGGAGCAGTTGGAGGAAAGTAAATGAGCAAGGGGAATCTGTTTGTGGTTTCAGGCGCCTCCGGTGTGGGGAAGAGCACGGTGCTGAAGCAGGTGATCGACGAGCGGGAAGATCTGAAATTTTCCGTGTCCGCCACCACCCGCCCACCCAGACCGGGGGAAGAACACGGGGTCAACTACTTTTTTATGAACCGGGACCAGTTCCGGGAGCTGATCCAGCGGGGCGAATTTATGGAATACGACGCCCACATGGACAATCTTTACGGCACACCCAGGGGCCAGCTGGAGGAAAAGCTCCGGAATTATAATGTGATACTGGACGTGGAGCCCAACGGCGCCTTCGCCGTGCGCGCGGAGCGGCCGGACGCGACGCTGATTTTCGTGGCGCCGCCCTCCATGGAGGAGCTGGAGCATCGGCTGCGCAGCCGCGGCGATACCGACGAGGCGCAGATCCAGCTGCGGCTGAAGCGGGCGATCTGGGAGATGTCCCAGCGCTTCCAGTACGACTATATTGTGATCAACGACAAGGCGGATGCCTGCGCCGATGAAATATTACATATCATTGCCGAAAAGGCGGACTAAAATGGGAGGAATCTGAATTATGCTGTACCCACCTGTTGCGGATTTATTGAAGAATGTGGAAAGCCGGTATCTGCTGGTGAATGTAGTGGCCCACCGGGCGCGGCAGATCGCCGCCGAGGCGGAGGAGCTTCAGGAGGAGCTGCCGGAGAAGCCGGTCACGATAGCCATCCAGGAGGTGGCGGACGGTAAGCTCAGCGCCACGCTGAAGGACGAATACAAAGGATAAGCTTAGGAGGTCGGGCAAAGATGATCGCAAAGATTGCTGTATCTGCGGCGAATTTTGCCATCGATAAGCCCTATTCCTACTGCATTCCGGAGGGGGTGGTGCTGTCGCCCGGCGTCCGGGTCACCGTTCCCTTCGGCAGGGGCAACCGCCGGTGCGAGGGCGTGGTGCTGTCGGTGGAAAGCGGCAGCGGCAGCGGCCTGAAATCCGTGGAGCAGTGCCTGGACCCCCAGCCCTTGCTGAGCGGGAATATGCTCCGCCTGGCGGCGTTCCTCAGGGAGCGCTGCTTCTGCACCTTTTATGAGGCCATACGGGTCATGCTGCCGGTGGGGTTCCTGTTCCGGCAGCGGAATGTCTATTCCCTGACGGAGGATCGCTCCTGGAAGGAAAAGCCCTTCCGCCAGCCGGATGCCGGGAAGCTCCTGGCCGCCATGGAGCGGCTGGGCGGCACCGCGGAGGAATCGCAGTTGAAGGCCGAGGTTCCGGATGCGGAGGCTATGGAGAAAGCCATCGACTACCTCCTGCGGAAGAAATGGATCCGCGGGCAGACCAGCTTCCGCCGGCAGACCGGGGAAAAATCTGAGAAAATCGCCGTCCTGGCCGCATCGGCGGAGGAGGCGATGGAATATGCCGCCCGCAGACCCGGCGCGGCAAAGCAGCGGGATGTGCTGGAAATGATGTGCCACGCGGGCAGCATGTCCGTGAAGGAGCTTTGCGGCTACACCGGCGCGTCCGCGGCCACGGTCCGGCGGCTGGCGGAGCTGGGATACCTGACGCTGGAGGACAGGCCGGTGCTGCGCTGCCGGCAGATCCGCCCGGCGGTGCTGGATGGGCCGCTGGTCCTGAATGAGGAGCAGCAGGCCGCTTTCCGGGGGCTGCATGGGCAGATGACCCAGCAGAAGCCCGGCGTGGCGTTGCTTTACGGCGTTACCGGGTCCGGGAAAACCGCGGTTTACCTGAAGCTGATCCAGGCTTGCCTGGACACCGGGAAAACCGCCATGCTGCTGGTGCCGGAGATCGCCCTGACCCCCCAGCTGCTGAGTCTGCTGGCCGCCTATTTCGGGAGCCGGATCGCTGTGCTGCACAGCTCCCTGCCCGCGGGCGAGCGGAGCGACCAGTGGAAGCGGGTCTACGATGGCGAGGCGCAGGTGGTCATTGGCACCAGAAGCGCCGTGTTTGCACCCTGCGTCCGGCTGGGACTGATCATCCTGGACGAGGAGCAGGAGCATACCTATAAATCCGAGCATTCCCCCCGGTATTCCGCCAAGGAGGTTGCCATCTGGCGGGGCGCGCGGGAGAATGCGCTAGTGCTGCTTGGCTCGGCCACACCCTCGGTGGAGAGTATGTTCCGGGCAAAAAACGGGGACTACCGGCTGTATACCCTGCGCCGCCGGTTCAATGGCCGTCCCCTCCCCGCCGTGCAGATCGTGGATATGCGCCAGGAGCTGCGGGCGGGCAATGATACCAATTTCAGCTACCCCCTCCGGGAGGCCATCGGCCGGACCCGGGACGCGGGGAAGCAGACGGTGCTGTTCCTCAACCGCCGGGGCAACAGCCGGGCGCTGGTGTGCGTGGACTGCGGCGAGGCGCCGGAATGCCCCCGGTGCAGCGCCAGGCTGACCTATCACAGCGCCAATGAGCGGATGCTCTGCCATTACTGCGGATATTCCCGCAGCGTGCCGGAGCGCTGCCCGGTCTGCGGCGGGCCGCTGAAGCGGGTGGGCTCCGGGACCCAGAAGGCGCAGCAGGAGCTGCAGGCCCTGTTTCCGGATATGCCGGTGGACCGTATGGACACGGACACGGTCAGCGCGGCGAATTCCCACGAGCAGATTCTGGAGCATTTCCGCCGGGAGCGGGTGCCGGTCCTGCTGGGCACGCAGATGGTGGCCAAGGGGCTGAACCTGCCGGATGTGACCCTGGTGGGGGTGCTGGACGCGGACCTGAGCCTGTACTCCAGCAGCTACCGGGCGGCGGAAACCACCTTCAACATGCTGACCCAGGTGGTGGGCCGCGCCGGCAGGGGCGACACGCCCGGCCAGGCGCTGATCCAGACCCTGGCTCCGGAGCATAAGGTGATCACCCTGGCCGCCAACCAGGATTACGATGGATTTTACGCGCTGGAATGTGAAATGCGCCGGGTCCAGGCCTGCCCGCCCTTTGGCGACCTGGCGGCGGTGACCTTCCTGGGGCAGGAGGAGGCGCGGGTGCTCCGCGGCGCGGCGATTTTCCGGGACAGCCTGAACGCCTGCCTGAAGGAGGATACCTACGCCGGGGAAACTTGCCAGGTGCTGGGGCCCGCACCCTGCGCTGTGCCAAAAATCAACTATAATTTCCGTTACCGGCTGACGCTGCGCTGCCGGATGACCCGCCCGCTTCGGCTGCTGATCGCCCATCTTCTGCGGCAGTTCATGCAGGATAAGACCAATCGCGGGGTCAGCGCATTTGTGGATGTGAACGGATTTGACGAATGAGAGGAAAGAGATATGGGCCTGCGAAAAATTCTGACAGATAAGGACCCGGCGCTGCACAAGGTCTGCAAGCCGGTGGAGAAATTCGACTGGAAGCTGCGCAAGCTGCTGGACGATATGCGGGAAACCCTGGAGAAGGCCAACGGCGTCGGCCTGGCCGCGCCCCAGGTGGGCATTCTCCGCCGGGTGGTCATCGTGGATACCGGCGAGGAGATCCTCGAGCTGGTGAACCCGGTGATGGTAGCCACCGACGGCGAGCAGACCGGCGCGGAGGGTTGCCTGAGCGTCCCCGGACGCTACGGCCTGGTGAAGCGCCCCAATTACGCCAAGGTGCGAGCGCAGGACCGGGAGGGCAACTGGTTCGAGGCGGAGGGCGAGGCACTGATCGCCCGCTGCTTCTGCCATGAGCTGGACCACCTGGAGGGCATCGTTTACACCCAGGTGATGGAGCGCTTCCTTACGGAGGAAGAGCTGGAAGCCGAGGAGGAATAACGCCCCATCCCGGGGCGGCGGATAAGCGTTCGGAGGAATGGCAGTGAGGATCGTATTTATGGGCACGCCGGAGATCGGCGCCGTATGCCTGCAAAGACTGATCGACGACGGATTCGAGATCGTCGGTGTATACACCCAGCCGGATCGCCCCAAGGGGCGGGGGATGAAGACGGCATTCTCCCCGGTGAAGCAGACGGCGCTCGCCCACGGCCTGCCGGTGTTCCAGCCGGAAAATTTCCGGGAGCCGGAAACGGTGGAGGCGCTGCGGGCGTTGCAGCCGGATGTGGCGGCAGTGGTGGCCTACGGGCGCATCCTGCCCCAGCGTGTGCTGGACATCCCGCCGAAGGGCTGCATCAATATTCACGCCAGCATCCTGCCCCAGTACCGGGGCGCCGCGCCCTATCAGTGGGCGGTGCTGGACGGCCGGGAGGAAACCGGCGTGACGGCCATGTACCTGACAGCGGAGATGGACGCCGGGGACATCATCGAGATCAGCCGCACGCCTATCCACCCGGATGAAACGGCGGGGCAATTGCTGGAGCGTCTGGCGCAGCTGGGCGCCGCGCTGCTGAGCCGCACTATGGCGCGTCTGGCGCAGGGGGAGGTAGCCGCCTCGCCCCAGGACCCTTCCGGGGTCAGCTATGCGCCCATGCTGGATAAGACGCTGTGCCCGATCGACTGGAAAAAGCCCGCCCGGCAGATCCATAATCAGGTGCGGGGGCTGAACCCCTGGCCGGTGGCCACCGCCACGCTGGCGGGGACCCATTTCAAAATTTATTCCACCGCTGTGGTCAGCGGCGAGGGCGCGCCGGGCACCATCCTGGGGCTGACCCGAACCGGGCTCCGGGTGGCCTGCGGCCAGGGCGCCGTGGAGATCCGGACCCTGCAGGCAGAAGGTGGGAAACGGATGGCCGCGCCGGATTATTTCCGGGGGCATCCTTTGGAGGGATAACAATGTCCGCAAGAAAAACCGCGCTGGACGCGCTGATCGCCTGCCGGAAGCGGGCGGCCTGGTCCAACGGCGTGCTGAAGGATTACATTGCCCGGGACCGGCTGGACCGCCGGGATGCTGCGCTGGCGACCCGGCTGTGCTACGGTGTCCTGCAGCACCGGGCCATGCTGGATTTCCTTTTGCAGCAGCTGCTCACCGGGAGAATCAAGGACCTGCACCCCGTGGTGCGGGATATCCTGCACATGGGGTTGTACCAGATCTATGAGCTGGATAAGATCCCGGCATCCGCTGCGGTGAATGAATCCGTTGCACTGACGAAAAAATACTGCCCCATGCAGCGCTCCGCGCCCGGCCTGGTGAATGCGGTGCTGCGCGCAGCGGTGCGCAGCAAGGGGATGCTGAATATGCCCACAACGCTGGAGGACCGGTACAGCCACCCCAGGGAGCTGATCGACCTGCTGGAAAGCTACGTGGGGACGGAGAACCTGGAGCCTATGCTGGCGGCCAACAATGACGTGCCCCAGACGGTGGTGCAGGTGAATACCCTGCGCACCACCACGGAGGCGCTGATCCAGCAGCTGGCGCAGGAGGAGGTCCAGGCGGTTCCCCACAGCTGGATGCCGGACTGCCTGGTGCTTGGCAATACCGGCAGCCTGGAGAAGCGGAAAGCGTTCCAGGACGGGCTGTTCTATGTCCAGGACGCGGCGGCAAGGCTCTGCGTCCTGTGCGCCGGGATCCCGCAGGGGGAGAATGTGCAGGTGCTGGACTGCTGCGCCGCCCCCGGCGGCAAGACCTTCGCCGCGGCCATCGCCATGGGGGACCGGGGCCAGATCCGCGCGTGTGATATCCACCGGCACAAAACCACCCTGATCCAGAACGGCGCGCACCGGCTCCGGCTGAACAGCGTGCTGGTGCGGGAGCAGGACGCCACGGATAATCACCCCA
This sequence comes from Bacillota bacterium, assembly GCA_021199635.1. Classification (GTDB taxonomy): domain Bacteria; phylum Bacillota; class Clostridia; order Oscillospirales; family Oscillospiraceae; genus Faecousia. The sequence continues at coordinate 12,523 of JAJQHS010000113.1, read as the reverse complement.
GCTGGTTCGGGAAAATGGACGTGGTGCTGGCGGACGTGCCCTGCTCCGGCTATGGGATCATCCGGAAAAAGCCGGACATCCGCTATAAATCCCCGGCGGATATGGAGCGCCTGCCGGAGCTGCAGCTGCGGATCCTCAATAAGCAGGCGGATTATGTGAAAAAGGGCGGCGTACTGCTGTACTCCACCTGCACCCTGGTGCGCCGGGAGAATGAGGGCGTGATCGAGTCCTTCCTGGCCCACCGGAAAGATTTTACCCTGGAAAAATTACCGCTTCCCCCGGTCTTCCCGGAGAATACCAGCGGAATGCTGACCCTGATCCCGGGGCAATACGATACAGACGGCTTCTTCATCTGCCGCCTGCGGAGGAAGGCATGAACATCCAGTCCATGACCCGGGCGGAGATCGCCGCCGTCCTGGGGGAGATGGGGCAGCCGGTCTTCCGCGCCGGGCAGGTATTTTCCTGGCTGCAGAAGGGCGTCCGCTGCTACGAGCAGATGACCAACCTGCCCCAAAGCCTGCGGGAGGAGCTGTCCCGGCGCTATCCGCTGTACCGCCCGGAGGCGGTGCGCCGGCAGGAATCCCGGAAGGATGGCACCATCAAATATCTATGGCGCCTGGCAGACGGAAATTGCGTGGAAACGGTGCTGATGCGCTACCATTACGGCAATACCGTGTGCATTTCCTCCGAGGTGGGGTGCCGGATGGGCTGCGCCTTCTGCGCCTCGACGCTGGGGGGACTGGTGCGGCCGCTGGAGCCTTACGAAATGCTGGACCAGGTGCTGTTTACCCAGCTGGACGCCGGACTTCCGGTATCCCATGTGGTGCTGATGGGCATTGGCGAGCCGCTGGACAATCTGGAAAACGTGCTGCGCTTCCTGGAGCTGGTGAACAGCCCGGAGGGCATGAACCTTTCCATGCGGCATATCAGCCTGTCCACCTGCGGGCTGGTGCCCAGGATCGACGCGCTGGCGGAGAAAAAGCTGCAGCTGACGCTGTCCGTCTCCCTCCATGCGCCCAACGACGCCATCCGGGACACGCTGATGCCTGTGAACCGGGCGTATCCCATGGATGCGCTTCTGGCGGCCTGCCGCCGCTATTACGGGGCGACCTCCCGCCGGATCTCCTTCGAATACGCCATGATCGACGGCGTAAACGATTCGGAGGAAAACGCCCGGGAGCTGATCGCCCGGATGAAGGGGCTGCCTGCCCATTTCAACCTGATTCCGCTGAACCATGTGGAGGAAAGCCCGCTGAAGCCCAGCACCCGCAGCGCGGTGGCGCGGTTCCAGAGCGTTCTGGAGGCGGGCGGCATTCCCACCACGGTGCGAAGGACCCTGGGGAGCGACATTGACGCTTCCTGCGGGCAGCTGCGGCGGAAGTACAACCGGGCGCACCCCATCCCCGATGGGGGAGCCGCCCCCTGAACACAGCAGATTACGAAAGGAGTGGAGCCAATGCAGGTCTGGGGAATGACCGACGCCGGATGCGTCCGGAGCCAGAACCAGGATACCTATCAGATCGAGCAGCTGGACCGGAACACGGTCTGCTGTGTCATCTGCGACGGTATGGGCGGGGCAAAATCCGGCAACATCGCCAGCACGCTGGCGGCGGATGTATTCGTGGAGGAGATCCGCAGGACCTGGAGCCCATCCATGCCCCAGCGGGACATTGACCAGATGCTCCAGGGCGCGGTGAAGCTGGCCAATTTCACCGTGTTCGATCAGGCACAGCAGCTGGAGGAATTCTCCGGTATGGGGACCACTCTGGTGGCGGTGCTGGTCCAGGGGAAGGAGGCCACCGTGGTCCATGTGGGGGACAGCCGCGCCTACGGCGTGAACCGCAGCGGGATCCGCCGGCTGACCAAGGACCATTCCCTGGTGCAGCTGATGCTGGACCGCGGGGAGCTGACCCAGGACCAGGCCAGGACCTACCCCGGGAAAAATTACATCACCCGCGCCATCGGAACAGAGGCAGTGGTGGAATGCGACCTGTTCCACCTGGATGTGGAGCGGGGGGACTGCCTGCTGCTCTGCTCCGACGGATTGTCCAACATGATGGACGATCAGGAGATCCTGTTCGAGGTGGTGCATGGCGTCAACAAACAATATTGCTGCCAGCGTCTGCTGGACATCGCCAAAAACCGCGGCGCGCCGGACAATGTAACGTCGGTGCTGGTGCTGATCTGATGCTGCGGTGAGAGGAGTTTGCAAATATGGATATGGATCGATTCATCGGAAGGTTGCTGGACAACCGATATGAAATACTGGAGGTCATCGGCACCGGCGGCATGGCGGTAGTGTATAAGGCACGCTGCCATCGGCTGAACCGCCTGGTGGCCATCAAGATTCTGAAGGACGAATACTCCAGGGACGAGGAATTCCGCCGCCGCTTCCATGCGGAGAGCCAGGCGGTAGCCATGCTCAGCCATCCCAACATCGTGTCCGTGTACGATGTCTCCACCTCTGACGAAGCGGATTACATCGTCATGGAGCTGATCGACGGCATTACCCTGAAGCAATATATGGAGAAGAAGGGCGTCCTGAACTGGAAGGAGACGCTGCACTTCGCCATCCAGATCGCCAAGGCGCTGGAGCACGCCCACAGCCGCGGCATCATCCACCGGGACATCAAGCCCCACAATGTGATGGTCCTGAAAAACGGCTCGGTGAAGGTTGCTGACTTTGGCATTGCCCGGATCATGTCCAAGAGCAATACCCTGACCAAGGAAGCCCTGGGCTCCGTGCATTATATCTCCCCCGAGCAGGCCAAGGGCGGCCGGGTGGATAACCGCTCGGATATCTACTCCCTGGGCGTGGTGATGTACGAGATGATGACCGGCCGGCCCCCCTATGACGGGGAATCTCCGGTGGCGGTGGCCATCCAGCACATCAACGGCAAGCCCACCATGCCCTCCGTGCTGAACCCCAATATCCCCGGCGGGCTGGAGCAGATCATCATGCGCGCCATGGCGCAGAATCCGGCAGACCGGTTCCCCACTGTGTCCGCCATGCTGGCGGATATGGACGAGTTCCGGAAGGAACCGACCATCCTGTTTGACTACAATAACCCTGTGCCCGATATGGATGCCGCCGCCCGGCTGCACCCCACCGCCCATGACGAGGAGAAAACCGTGCCCCTGCCCACATCGGCTGCGGAGCGGGCGGCGCGGACGGCCACGGGGGCAGAGAAGCCCCATTCCCAGGGCGCGAAGAACCAAACGGAATCCCACACCCAGAAGCCGGCGCACCGCCGGGAGGAGATCGTGGAGGAGGAAGAGGAGCGGAGCAAGGTCGCCACCATCGCGGTGGTCGCCTGCGCTGTGGTCGCCGTGGCGGCCATCATCATCTTCATCATTGCCATAGCCAACAGCGGCAGCCTGGGGGGCGACAGCCTGACCACGGTGCCCAATCTGCTGGGGCAGACGCTGGAGCAGGCCGCGGAGAATTATACCGATATCGTCGTGACCATCAGCGACCGGCAGTACAGCGACACCTACGATAAGGACGAGATCATGGGGCAGAGCCCGGCCTCCGGCAGCAAGGTGGTCAAGGGCGGCACGGTGACGGTCACCGTCAGCCTGGGCGCGGAGCCGCAGGAGAAGGTGATGGAGCTTCTGACCGATGTGGAGGAGCAGCAGGCCGTGGATTTCCTGACCAATCTGGACATGGACCTGCAGATCATCACCCATTCGGAGAGCAGCAGCACCGTGGCCGAGGGCTGCGTCACCCGCACCGATCCGGTGGAGGGGGAGACTCTGTCCAACGGCCAGACGGTCCACCTGTGGATCAGCACCGGCCCGGATGTGAAGACAAGCACCGTGCCCAATGTGCTGGGCTACAGCGCGGATATGGCGGCCAAGGTGCTGTCCGCATCCAATTTCAACAATATCTCCTATGAAACCGTGGCCAGCTCCGAGGAGGAGGGCACGGTGGTCTCCCAGTCCGTTGCATCGGCAACGGAGGTGGACGTTACCACCCTGATCGTGCTGGAGATTTCCGACGGCAGCCTGGCCAGCAACAACGAAACCACCGCTCCCACCGAAGAGGATACCGGCGTAGAGAAGGTCGTACTGATCGAGATCCCGGAGGAGCTGGCGGAGGATTGCGTGCTTTGCATCTGGAGCGGCAGCGAGCTGGTGCTGGAGCGGAACATTTACGTGGGAACGGTCAGCGTGGAGATCGCCCTGAAGGGCGAGGGCACGGTGACGTATATTGCCATGTTTGACAATGTGGCCTCCACCGCCTGGACATTTGAAGTGAATTTCGATGAGTGAGCGGCAAGAGGGGAGAATTCTCTGCTCCATCAGCGGTTTTTATGACGTGCAGACCGATGCCGGCCTGATCCGCTGCCGCGCCCGGGGGGCCCTGCGCCGGGAGGACAGTGCCCCGCTCACAGGCGATGTGGTGGAGATTTCCGTGGAGCAGGGGCATGGCATGGTGGAGCACATCGCGCCCCGGCGGAATTGCTTCGTCCGCCCGGCGGTGGCCAATATTGACGCGCTGGTGGTGTTCGCCGCCAATGCCAACCCGGTGACGGAGCCGTTCCTGATCGACCGCGTGGCGGCGATCGCAGGGGACCAGGAGGTGCCTGTGATCCTGTGCGTGAACAAGTGCGACCTGGATCCGGCGCTGGATCTTGTGCGGATTTACCGCCATGCGGGCTTTCCTGTGATCTGCGCCAGCGCCGAGACCGGCGAGGGCGTCGAGCAGCTGGAAGCGGCGATCCGGGGCAAGTTGACGGCGTTCACCGGAAATTCCGGCGTAGGGAAAAGCAGCATGCTCAACCGGCTTTGCCCGGCGCTGGCGCTGCCCACTGGCGAGGTTTCCGAGAAGCTGGGGCGCGGGCGGCACACCACCCGCCATGTGCAGCTGTACCGGCTGGAGGCGGATACCTATGTGGCGGATACGCCGGGCTTCTCCTCCTTCGATACGGACCAGATGGAGACGATCCTGAAGGAAAATTTGCAGTTCGCCTTCCCGGATTTCGCGCCGTACATCGGCACCTGCCAGTTCCGGGACTGCACCCACCGGGCGGAGCCGGGCTGCGCCGTGACCGCCGGGGTGAAGGCGGGGGAGATCGAGCCGACCCGCTATAGCAGCTATTTGCGGCTGTATGAAAAAGCGGAGCAGATCAAGCCCTGGGAGCGGAAGTGATCGCCCTGCGCCGGAAATCCCATATTCCATCCCACAGGGGAGGGCGCGCTGCTCTCCCCTGAAAATGTGGGGCGCAGCGGAGGACTTTTCATGGGGGAAATATTGTGATTTTTTCTAAATTTCCACTTGACAAAGTCCTGGAGGGATGGTATCATAATCAAGCGTGTGCAGGAAAGGCCTGCATATGCACTGCGATGATGCAGGAGATTGCGCCGTAAGGCGGTAACTTCTGCGGAGTATGTCCGGTCATCGGGCGGCTGAACTGCTTCTGTCTGTGCTTGCGTATATCGCCGCAGCAGGGGAAAGGGTCGGCTTATGTCGGCCATTTTTCTTGGCTGGGAATGATACGCACGGCGGCGCGGGCAAAAGTGTTCGACCGTACCCAGTACCACGCAAACTGAGTACGCTACATTCAAGGAGGAAACAAACCATGGCAAATCAGGAAATGATTCGCATCCGGCTGAAGGCTTACGATCACCAGCTGATCGACTCCAGCGCGGCCAAAATTGTGGAAACCGCCAAGCGCAACGGCGCGCAGGTTTCCGGTCCCATTCCGCTGCCCACCAAGAAGGAGATCGTCACCATCCTTCGCTCTCCCCATGTCAACAAGGACTCCCGTGAGCAGTTCGAGCGCAGAACCCACAAAAGACTGATCGATATCCTCAACCCCAACCAGAAGACCGTCGAGGCGCTGATGAGCCTGGACCTCCCCGCTGGCGTTGAGATAGAGATAAAGCTGTAATTCCGGTACACTATTATTATTGTATTGGAGTTACCGCTGCCCGCACTGTCTGGCATCGGGCGTACGGGTCATGTTGGCACGCCACCCAATGGGCTGTCAACCAATAACCTAATCAAAAGGAGAAAACCAAAATGCAGAAAGCAATCATCGGCAAGAAAGTGGGCATGACCCAGATCTTCGATGAGAGCGGCAAGGTGATCCCGGTTACCGTAGTGGAAGCCGGACCCTGCTATGTCACTCAGAAGAAGACCGAAGAAACCGACGGCTACACTGCCGTCCAGCTGGGCTTCGGCGATGTGAAGGAGTCCAAGCTGAGCAAGCCTGAGGCGGGCCACCTGAAGAAGGCCGGCGTCGCCCCCAAGAAGTACCTGAAGGAATTCAAGCTGGATAACGCCGCTGACCTGAATGTGGGCGACGAGATCAAGGCCAATACCTTCGCCGCTGGGGACAAGATCGACGTCACCGGCATCAGCAAGGGCCACGGCTACCAGGGCGTTGTGAAGCGCTACGGCGCAGGCCGCACCCCCATGACCCACGGCGGCGGCCCTGTCCATCGCCACGCAGGTTCTATGGGCGCTTCCTCCCATCAGTCCCGGATCTTCCCGGGCAAGATCGGCGCCGGCCAGATGGGCAACACCCAGGTCACCATCGAGAACCTGGACGTTGTTTCCGTGGACCCGGAGCTGAACATGATCGTCATCCGCGGCGCCATCCCCGGCCCCAAGGGCGGCCTGGTGTATATCCGCAATACGGTCAAGAACAACAAGGTCAAGAATGTCGAGTCCGGCATCAGCAAGAACCCGCAGAAGGCTTCCGGCAGAAACCCGCAGAAGGCTTCCGCGAGAGGGTAAGGAAAGGAGATCTTAACTCATGCCTAAGACAATTGTTATGGATATGTCCGGCAAGCAGGTTGGCGAGATCGAATTGCCCGATGCTCTGTTCGGCATTGAACCCAATCAGGCCGTTGTCCACGATGTGGTCAAGAACCACCTGGCCAACTGCCGCCAGGGCACCCAGAGTGCTCTGACCCGCGCGGAGGTTTCCGGCGGCGGCCGTAAGCCCTGGAAGCAGAAGGGCACCGGCCGTGCCCGTCAGGGCAGCACCCGCGCTCCCCAGTGGACCCATGGCGGCGTCGTGTTCGCCCCCAAGCCCCGGGATTACAGCTACACCCTGAATAAGAAGACCCGCCGCCTGGCTCTGAAGTCCGCGCTGAGCGCCAAGGCTTCCGAGGAGAAGATCGTGGTCATCGACGCTATCCACATGGACGCGCCCAAGACCAAGACCTTTGCGGCCTTCCTTAACGCCGTGAACGCCGGGAAGAAGCCCCTGGTCATCACCGCTGAGGCCGACCAGAACGTGGTCTACTCCGGCCGGAACATCCCCGGCTGCACAGTCACCTTCGCCGGCGTGATCAATGTTTATGACATCATGAACGCGGATAAGCTGGTCGTGGATCAGGCTGCCCTTCAGAAGATCGTGGAGGTATTCGCATAATGAAGAACGTTTACGACATTATCAAGCGCCCGGTGATCACCGAGCAGTCCATGGAAGGCGTCGCTGACAAGAAGTACGTTTTCATGGTGGATGTGGATTCCAGCAAGACCGAGATCAAGGCCGCCGTTGAGGAAGCCTTCGGCGTCAAGGTCGCCAAGATCAACACCGTGCGTATGCAGGGCAAAATGAAGCGCACCGGCGCTTACCCCGCCGGCCGGCGCCCCGCCTATAAGAAGGCGATCGTCAAACTGACCGACGACTCCAAGGCCATCGAACTGTTCGAGGGTATGGTCTAACCAATCTCAATAAAGGAGCGAAACGCAAATGGCTATTAAAACATTTAAGCCTTACACCCCGGCACGGCGGAACATGACGGTTTCCGGCTTCGACGGTGTGGATAAGAAGGCAAAACCTGAGCGTAGCCTGGTTGAGACCCTCAAGAAGAACGCAGGTCGCAACAGCTACGGTCACATCACCGTCCGCCATCGCGGCGGCGGCAACAAGCGGAAGTACCGCGTCATCGACTTCAAGCGCCAGAAGCTGGACAGCCCCGCGACTGTGCAGCGCCTGGAGTACGATCCCAACCGGTCCGCTTTCATCGCCCTCATCCAGTATGAGGATGGCACCCTGAGCTACATCCTGGCTCCCTACGGCCTGAAGGCCGGCGACCAGGTTGTTTCCTCCGCAGCTGCGGATATCAAGCCGGGCAACTGCCTGCCCATCGCCAACATCCCCGTGGGTACGATCATCCACAACGTGGAGCTGCAGCCCGGTCACGGCGCGCAGCTGGTCCGTTCCGCCGGCGCAGCCGCTCAGCTGATGGCCAAGGAAGGCACCCTGGCGCAGGTCCGCCTGCCCTCCGGTGAGGTCCGCTACGTTCCCACCAACTGCACCGCCTGCATCGGCCAGGTGGGCAACCTGGACCATGAGAACGTGCACATCGGTAAGGCCGGACGTACCCGTCACATGGGTATCCGTCCCACCGTCCGCGGCTCTGTTATGAACCCCAATGATCACCCCCACGGCGGCGGCGAGGGCCGCGCACCTGTGGGTCGTCCCGGCCCTGTGACCCCCTGGGGCAAGCCGGCTCTGGGTTACAAGACCCGCAAGACGAAGAACCGCACCGATAAGTTCATCGTCAAGCGCAGAAACAGCAAGTAAGGAGGAAATGAAATGAGCAGAAGTGTCAAGAAAGGCCCTTTCGTAGCTCCCGAGCTGTACAAGCGCGTTGAGGAGCTGAATAAGGCCGGTGAAAAGAAGGTTTTGAAGACCTGGTCCAGAGCTTCCACCATCTTCCCCTCCTTTGTCGGTCACACCATCGCTGTCCATGACGGACGCAAGCATGTTCCCGTCTATATCACGGAAGATATGGTCGGCCACAAGCTGGGCGAGTTCGTCCCCACCCGGACCTTCCGGGGCCACTCCGGCAGCAAGACCGCGAACAGTAAGTAAGGAGGTACGAAAATGGAAGCATTTGCACATGTAAAGTATGTCCGTATGTCCCCCCGCAAGGTCAAGCTGGTTTGCGACATGATCCGGGGCAAGGATGTCCAGACTGCTGCCGCGTACCTGAGCCAGACCTCCAAGGCGGCCTGCGAGCCTATGGCCAAGCTGCTGAAGAGCGCTGTGGCAAACGCCGAGCATAATTACGGCATGAACGCCGATAATCTGTATGTATCCACCGTGGTGGCCAACCCCGGCCCCATCCTGAAGCGCGGCCGCATTGCGTCCCGCCGTGGGTTCGTGCGGATCAACAAGAGAACCACTCACATCTCCATCGGTGTGAGCGAGAAGGCTTAATCAGGAGGTAGCTATGGGACAGAAAGTTAATCCCCATGGACTGCGGGTAGGCGTTATCAAGGATTGGGATTCCCGCTGGTACGCCCGCGAGGACAAGGTCGGTGACCTGGTCGTCGAAGATTACAATATCCGTAAGTATCTGAAGAACAAGCTGTACGCCGCCGGCGTGGCTAAGATCGAGATCGAGCGTTCCAACGGCAAGGTCAAGATCAACATCAACTGCTCCCGCCCCGGCGTGGTCATCGGCAAGGCCGGCGCAGAGATCGAGAACCTGCGCAAGGACATGGAGGCTCGGCTGGGCAAGAGTGTGTCGCTGAACATCGTGGAGATCCGCTCCCCGGATCTGAACGCTCAGCTGGTGGCCGAGAACATCGCGCAGCAGCTGGAGAAGCGTATCTCCTTCCGCCGTGCCATGAAGAAGGCCATGCAGCAGGCCACCCGCCTGGGCGCCAAGGGCATTAAGGTCACCTGCGGCGGCCGTCTGGGCGGCGCGGAGATCGCCCGCACCGAGAGCTATCACGAGGGCACCATTCCCCTGCAGACCATCCGCGCCGACATCGAGTATGGCTTCGCGGAGGCCGCTACCACCTATGGCCGCATCGGCGTAAAGGTGTGGATCTACAAGGGTGAGGTCCTCAACACCACCCTGCGCGCTGCCGCGCCGGAACCCGCTCCCCGCGAGCGCCGGGACCGCCGGGACCGCCGCCAGGGTGACCGCCGTCAGGGCGGGGATCGCCGCCAGGGCGACCGCCGTCAGGGCGACAGACCCAATTACCGCAGAGAAGGAGGCAACCGCTAATGCTGATGCCCAAAAGAGTTAAGTACCGCAAGGTTCAGCGCGGCCGGATGACCGGCGCTGCCTCCCGCGGCAATAAGGTTTCCTACGGCGATTTTGGCATCCAGGCTCTTGAGCCGGGCTGGATCACCGGAAACCAGATCGAGGCTGCCCGTATCGCCATGACCCGTTACACCAAGCGTGGCGGTAACGTGTGGATCAAGATCTTCCCCGACAAGCCTTATTCCAAGAAGGGCCTGGGCACCCGTATGGGTTCCGGTAAAGGCGCTCCCGAAGGCTGGGTTGCAGTTGTGAAGAATCAGAAGGTGATGTTCGAGATCGGCGGCGTGCCCGAGGATGTAGCCCGGGAGGCGCTCAGACTTGCGCAGCACAAGCTGCCCATCAAGACCCGGATCATCGCCAAGGAAGTTTCTGAGATTGGTGGTGAATAATGATGAAGGCAAAGGAACTCAAGGAAATCCGAGGCCTGTCTGTGGAGGAGCTGAACAAGAAGCTGAACGAGCTGAAAAAGGACCTGTTCATGCTCCGAATGCAGCACGCCACAAACCAGCTGGACAACCCGATGCAGATCGCGGCTGTCAAGAAGGATATTGCCCGCATCAAAACCATTATTCGTGAGAAAGAAACCAATGTCTGAGGAGGTAAGCGACAATGACTGAAAATACCAGAGCTTTCCGCAAGACCAGAATTGGTACTGTTCTCTCCGATAAGATGGACAAGACCATTGTGGTTGCGGTGGAGGACAGCTATCAGCATCCTCTGTATAAGAAGACCATGAAGCGGACTTACAAGCTGAAGGCCCACGACGAGGAAAACGCCTGCGGCATCGGCGACACCGTTGAGGTCATGGAAACCCGTCCCCTGTCCAAGGACAAGAGATGGAGAGTTACAAGAATCATCGAGAAGGCGAAGTAAGGAGGTCGGACAACTATGATTCAACAGGAAAGCTACCTGAAGGTTGCCGACAACACCGGCGCGAAGGAAATTCACTGCATCCGGGTTCTGGGCGGCTCCAAGCGGAAGACCGGCAACATCGGCGACGTGATCGTTGCTTCCGTCCGGAAGGCTACGCCCGGCGGCACCGTGAAGAAGGGCGAGGTCGTTAAGGCCGTGATCGTCCGCACCAAGCGGGGCATCCGCCGTGAGGACGGCACCTACGTCCGCTTCGATGAGAACGCCGCTGTTCTCATCAAGGAGGATAAGAATCCCCGCGGCACCCGTATCTTTGGACCGGTGGCCCGTGAGCTGCGCGAGAAGGATTACATGAAGATCCTCTCCCTGGCGCCCGAAGTCATCTAAGGGGGAACCAAGGTATGAACATTAAGAAGAACGACACCGTAATCGTCCTGTCCGGCAAGGACAAGGGCGTCAAGGGCAAGGTGCTGACCGCCATGCCCAGCGAGAACAAGGTCATCGTCGAGCGGGTCAATGTGGCCACCTGCCACACCAAGCCCCGCAGACAGGGCGAAGAGGGCGGCATCGTCAAGCGCGAGACCCCCATCCGTGCCTGCAAGGTTGCTCTGTACTGCGATAAGTGCGGCAAGGGCGTCCGCGTCGGCCACAAGATCGTCGATGGCAAGAAGATCCGCATCTGCCGCAAGTGCGGCGCCGAAATCTGAGAGAGGAGAGATGCATCATGGCTAGCAGAATGAAAGAAAAATACACGGCTGAGATCGCTCCCGCTCTGAACAAGAAGTTCGGCTACAAGAGCGTTATGCAGATCCCCAAGCTGGATAAGGTCATCGTCAACGTCGGCTGCGGCGAGTCCAAGAACAATGCCAAGGAGATCGAGGCTATCTGCAAGGACATCGCCACCATCACCGGCCAGAAGCCCATCACCTGCAAGGCGCGCAAGTCCGTCGCAAACTTCAAGGTGCGTGAAGGCGAGACCGTCGGCGTGAAGGTCACCCTCCGGGGCGACAAGATGTACGAATTCCTGGACCGGCTGTTCAGCGTGGCGCTGCCCCGCGTCCGCGACTTCCGGGGCATCAACCCCAATTCCTTCGATGGCCGCGGCAACTATGCCTTTGGCCTGAAGGAGCAGCTGATCTTCCCTGAGATCGAGTACGACAAGGTGGATAAGATCCGTGGTATGGATATCTGCATCTGCACCACTGCCACCACCGATGAGGAAGCCAAGGAGCTGCTGACGCAGCTGGGCGCTCCCTTCCATGCTTGATTTAGGAGGAGTTTAAAATGGCAAAAAAGTCTATGATCCTGAAGCAGCAGGCTGAGCCGAAGTACTCCAGCCGCCGCTACAACCGCTGCAAGATCTGCGGCAGACCCCACGCCTACCTGCGCAATTACGGCATATGCCGTATCTGCTTCCGTGAGCTGGCCTATAAGGGCCAGATCCCCGGCGTTCGTAAGGCCAGCTGGTAAGGGCAGCTTGAATTCAATGTAAAAACGGTTCGGTTCGTCCCGGGAAGATGGGGCAGACTGCGGTCTGCTCACATTCCCCGGATACCCCCGAGCCTGAACGGGTTCAGCCCGTAACTTCTATAAGGAGGATATTTAACATGCAAATCACCGATCC